>CAOKIU010000008.1 GCA_948468595.1 uncultured Christensenella sp. | reverse complement strand
GATCAAGTCCAAAAACTTTACGGAGGTTCCAAGGGGATTGCAGAACCTGCTGGAATTCGGCGTAGAGACGATTCAAAAGTACTCCAAGACGGAGGTGGGTCACGTTTGGGAGGACATCGCCCCCTATTGCGCGACCATCGGCCTGTATATCTTCGGGTGCTGCATGATTGAACTCCTGGGCATTCGCGCGCCCACGACCGACCTTGCCATGACGCTGGCCATGGGCCTGGGCACCTTTTTTTGGATCAACTACATGGGCGTCAAGCAAAAGGGGCTGCTGGGAAGGCTGAAGCACTATGTAAAGCCCGTGCCCGTCATTCCGCTGCTTACGGATGTTGCCATCCCCATCTCCATGGCTTGCCGCCTTTACGGCAACCTGCTGGCTGGCATGATCGTCATGGACCTCATTTACGGCGCGCTCAAATACGTGGCCGTGGGCGTTCCGGCGGCGCTATCGCTCTACTTTAACTTCTTTGATTCGGCCATTCAGGCCTACATCTTTGTCACCCTGACGCTTTCCTACGTTTCGGAAGCGGTTGAATAACACAAATCATGTTCGGAGGTATTTGATATGGGTAACGGATTGCTCGCCATTGGCGCAGGTATCGCGGTTCTCACCGGCATTGGCGCCGGTATTTCCATGGGCATTGCCACCGGCAAATCGGTCGAGGCGGTCGCGCGCCAGCCCGAGGCCGCTGGGTCCATCCGCTCGACCATGATGCTGGGCTTGGTTCTGGCCGAGTCCACCGCCATTTACGGCTTTGTCATCGCGCTGATGATCATGTTCCTGTTGTAAGTTCGATCAAGGAGAGGCAAAAAGATGAGTGGATTATTTGAAATCGTCAATCCGCTGTCGCTGTTTCTTCACTTGGTCAATCTGATCATCCTCTACATTGTGTTTAAGTTCTTCCTGTATAAGCCGCTGTCCAAGTTCATGCGGGCCAGGCAGGAACGGTTCGAGCAAGAGCGCCAAGCGATTGACGCGGACCGGGCAGAGGTTGACGCGATCAAGGCAAAGAGCGACGACATCGTGCGCCAGGCGCGCTTAGATGCGGAGGGGCAGGTGGCCCAAATCATGGCGCAGGCGGACAAGGACGCGCAGTCCATCCGCGAGGAGGCGTCAAGACAGGCGGAGGTCATTATCGAGACGGCGAAACAGTCCGCCAAGGAGGAGAAGCGGCGGCTGATGGACTCCATGCACGATCAGGTCATGGAGCTTTCCGTGGCGCTGGCCAGCCGCATCCTTGAGCGCGAGATCAAGCCGGAAGACCATCAGAAGCTGATGGAGGAATTCCTGTCCGAGGTGAAGTGATATGCTAAAGGGCTTTGTGTACGCTCCGGTGAAGCTGACCCCGGAGCAGATTCACCAGGTGGAGAGGAAATTCTCCGAGAGCCTTGAAGACGAGGTGCAGCTCGTTGCGCAGGTGGATGCGTCGCTCATCGGCGGCATTCGCGTGGAAATCGACGGGCGCGTGTACGACGGCACCATCAAAAAGAGGCTGACCATCAAGGATGACGCCGGTGAGGCCGGCTTTGAGACCGACGAAGCAAACTTTGACTGGCTGGAAGGCTTAAACACCTTGGCGACCGTCGAAGACGAGCGCGACGAAGCCGGGCGCGTGATGCTGGATAGCGACGGCAGGCCCAGAAAGAAGCGCAGGAGCAAGCTCTCCCCCGTGGATATGGAGGAGTTGGAAAAGCGCGTGCGCCGCATGAGCGGCTTTCGCACCCGGCAGGAAGTGCTGCCGGTGGGCTACGTTTTGTCCGTGGGCGACGGCATCGCGCACGTTTCGGGCCTGAACGGCTGTCGCAACAACGAGCTGCTGCGCTTTGACGGCGATAAGTTCGGCATTGCCTTTAACCTGGAGCGCGACAACGTGGGCGTGATCCTGTTGGATAGGTCTCAGGATATCGAGCAGGGCAGCAAGGTGGAGGGCACCGGCCGCGTGGTTTCGGTGCCGGTGGGCGAAGGCATGCTGGGCCGCGTGGTGGACCCGCTGGGCCGCCCCATCGATGGCAAGGAGCCCATCCGCGTCAAGAACTACCGGCCGATTGAAACCGAAGCCCCGCCCATCATCGAGCGCGGACCGGTCAAAACGCCCTTGCAGACGGGATATTTGGCCATCGACGCCATGGTGCCCATCGGCCGGGGGCAGCGCGAGCTCATCATCGGCGACCGGCAGACGGGCAAGACCGCCATCGCCATTGACACCATCATCAACCAGAAGGAAACGGGCGTCGTGTGCATCTACGTGGCGATCGGCCAGAAGGCCTCCACCATCGCCTCGGTTCAAAAGACCCTGGAGGAAAACGGCGCCATGGGCTACACCACAATCGTGGCGGCCACGGCGTCGGACTCCGCACCCATGCAGTACATCGCCCCCTACGCCGGCTGCGCCATGGCGGAGGAGTTCATGTACGGCGGCAAGGACGCCTTGATCATCTACGACGATCTTTCCAAGCACGCGGTGGCCTATCGCGCCATATCGCTGCTGCTGCGCCGGCCGCCGGGCAGAGAGGCGTACCCCGGCGACGTCTTCTATCTGCACTCCCGCCTGCTGGAGCGCGCGGCGAAGCTCTCGCAGAAGCTGGGGGGCGGGTCGATGACCGCCCTGCCCATCATCGAGACCATGGCGGGGGATATTTCGGCCTACATTCCCACTAACGTCATCTCCATTACCGACGGCCAGATCTTCTTGGAGAGCGAGCTGTTCAACGCGGGCGTGCGGCCGGCGGTCAACGGCGGCCTATCGGTCTCCCGCGTGGGCGGCAACGCGCAGACCAAGGCCATGCGCAAGGTCTCCGGCCAGCTCAGGCTGGACCTGGCGCAGTACCGGGAGCTGGCGGTCTTTGCGCAGTTTGGCTCCGATCTGGATACCGCGACGCGCGATCTGCTCGCCCAGGGGGAGAAGCTGACGGAGCTGCTCAAGCAGGACCAGTATTCGCCCATGTCCATGACCGAGCAGGTGGTGCTGCTCTACGTGATGACGCGCGGGCTGGCCACGCAGGTGGGCGTAAGGGAGATCCGCGCCTTTAAGGAGGATTTCATCGCCTTTGTCAACAACCGCTATCCGCAAATCCCCCTGCGCATCGAGCAGAGCCACGAGATCGATCAAGAGACGGAGGATAGCCTTTTGAGCGCGGTAGAGGAATACTTTAAGAAGGGATGAGAGCATGGCGAGCATAGCCGATATTCGACATCACATGCGCGTGGTCTCGCAGACGCGGCAGATCACCAGGGCGATGCACATGATCTCCACCTCCAAGATGAAAAAGGGTCTGGCGCGCTACGAGGCCAACGCGGTCTACCTAAAAGAGGTGCGGCAGAGCATCAAGGATGTGCTGATGCACACCGAGGGGCAGGGACATCCCTACCTCAACCCGCCGCAGGGAAACCGCGCCGCGCACATCATCATCGCCGCGGATAAGGGCCTTGCCGGCGGGTATAGTTCCAACGTGATGAACCTTGCCGTGGAACACATGAAGGGCTTTGAGGAGAGCAACATCTTCTGCATCGGGCAGATGGCCAGGGACTATCTGGAGCGGCGCGGGTATTTGATCGACATCGAGTTTGCCCACGTCATCCAGGACCCCACCCTCTACCACGCGCGGCAGATCGCCGAAACCATCATCGAGCTGTACGACCAGAGGATGCTGGACACGGTCTACGTCGTCTACACCCGCAGGGTATCCACCCTGGTGCAGAGGCCGGAGGTGCTGCGCCTGCTGCCGGTGCGCGTGGAGGACTTTGACGATGTGGAGGCGACGGTGACAGGGGACGAGGACCACGACCAGATCATCTACGAGCCCTCCATTACCAAGCTGATGGACCTGCTCATTCCGCAGTACCTGATTGGAATGATCTACAGCGTGCTGGTCCAGTCCTTTGCCAGCGAGCAGTGCGCCCGCATGAACGCGATGGACTCGGCAACGCGCAACGCAAACGAAATGATCGCAAAGCTCACAAGCGAGATGAACCGCGCGCGCCAGGGCGCCATCACCAACGAATTGGCCGAGATAATTGCGGGCGCGGACGCGCTGGAAGGGTAGGTAGATATGGAAATGACCAAGGGACTGGTAACGCAGGTCATCGGCGCGGTGGTGGATGTGCAGTTCGCCCCCGACGCGCTGCCCGCCATACGCGACCTGCTCTATGTCAGCGACGGCGAGTACGCAACGCCGCTGGAGGTTGAAAAGCACATGGGCGGCGGCGTGGTGCGCTGCATCGCGCTCAAGGCCACCGAGGGCCTTTACCGCGGCATGGAGGTGGAAAACACCGGCGCGCCCATCACCGTGCCGGTGGGGGAGGCGATGCTGGGCCGCGCCATCAACGTGCTGGGCGAACCCATCGACGGGCTGGGGGAGATCAAGAGCAAGGACTTTATGTCCATCCACCGCGAGCCGCCGCCCTACATCAAGCAGAACCCGGCAAACCAGGTCTTTGAGACGGGCATTAAGGTCATCGACCTGCTCGCGCCCTATCCCAAGGGCGGCAAGATCGGCCTGTTCGGCGGCGCGGGCGTGGGCAAGACGGTGCTCATCATGGAGATGATCCGCAACATCGCCACCGAGCACGGCGGTTACTCCATCTTCACCGGCGTGGGCGAGCGCTCCAGGGAGGGCAACGAGCTGCTGAGCGACATGAAGGATTCGGGCGTCATCGAAAAAACGGTCATGGCCTTTGGGCAGATGAACGAGCCGCCGGGAAGCCGCATGCGCGTGGCGCTGACGGGGCTTACGCAGGCGGAGTATTTCCGGGACCAGAAGCACACCGACGTGCTGCTGTTCATCGATAACATCTTTCGCTACGTGCAGGCGGGCTCCGAGGTCTCGGCGCTGCTGGGCCGCATGCCCTCGGCCGTGGGCTACCAGCCCACGCTGGCTGAGGAGGTGGGCGAATTGCAGGAGCGCATTGCCTCCACCGACAAGGGGTCCATTACCTCGGTGCAGGCCATTTACGTGCCGGCGGACGACCTGACCGACCCCGCGCCCGCGACCACCTTTTCTCACCTGGACGCCACAACCGTGCTGTCCCGCGCGGTGGCCGAGAACGGCATCTACCCGGCGGTGGACCCGCTGGCCTCCGGCAGCCGCATCCTCGACCCGCGCATCGTGGGCCAGGAGCACTACAGAATCGCCCGCCGCGTCAAGGAAGTTTTGCAGCGCTACCGCGAGCTTTCCGACATCATCGCCATCCTGGGCATGGATGAGCTCTCCGAGGAGGACCGGCTTACCATCCATCGCGCCCGGCGCGTTCAGCGCTTCCTCTCCCAGCCCATGTTCGTGGCGGAGGTCTATACCGGCAACGCGGGCAAGTACGTCCCCGTAGAAAAGACGATCGAGGGCTTCCGCGCCATCGTCGAGGGCGAGGTGGACGACCTGCCCGAGAACGCCTTCTTCATGGTGGGCGATATCGACGAGGCCAAGAAAAAAGGCGAGGCCATGCGGAAGGGATAGGGAACAATGGCGGAGTTTGAATTGGAAATCACCACGCCCGAGCGCGCGTTTTTCAAGGAATCGGTGCAGATGGTCGTGCTCCCCGGCGAAAACGGAGAGCTGGGCGTGCTGGCCGGCCACGCGCCGCTGGTGCTGGTGCTCAAGAGCGGCTCGGTGCGCATCAAGCAGAACGGGCAGTGGCGCGAATGCGTCACCGCCGACGGCTACGCGATGGTGGACCGCAAGCGCGTGCTGCTGCTGTGCCAATTGGCCGAATGGCCCGAGGAGATCAACGAGCGCCTCACCCGCGAGGAAGAACAGCGCGAAAAGGAAAAACTGCGCCAGGCGCAGAGCAAGCGCGAGTTCGTCGTCACCAAGGCGAACCTCGCCCACGCCATGGCGCGCCTGCGCGCGCTGTCCCACCGCAGCATCAACAACGAATGAGGGGAACCGGTTTCGCGCCGCCCCGGGGATTTGCCGTCCCCGGGGCGGCTTTTATCGACAAAGCCAAGCGCGGAAAAATCTCGGAAGGTCCGCCTGTAAGGGCGCTGAAGGCGCGATCCCGCGCATTGGTTTCGCCCTGTTAAATGGCTCTCGCTTCCCCGCTCTTCCCGCTGCGCCCTTCAGGGGGCGGCTCTCCGCCTGCATTTTTATTCCTTGACGAATCGGGCCTTAGAGAATAGAATTACAGACAGAATATAGAAGTCGGAGGGGAGAAAACATGTTTGAAAAGACAAACGGCATTGCCAAGATCAAAGATGGCAAACTACAGGGATTGAAGTGCACGCGCAATCCCTCTGTCTGGGCGTTCTTGGGCATCCCCTATGCGGACGACCCGGTGGGGGAAAACCGCTGGCGCGCGCCGCAGCCCGTCAAGCCCTGGGACGGCGTTCGGGACGCGACCCATTACGCGCCCGACTGCCCGCAGGTGACGCTGCCCAAGGGCTCGTTCTACCAAGTGGAATTCTATCCCAATGAAAAGGTGATGAACGAGGCGGGGAGCCTGGCGCTCAACGTCTGGACCCCGGCAAAGGCGGGCGAAGCGCTGCCGGTGCTGGTCTGGATTCACGGCGGCGCGTTCCGCGAGGGATCGGGCGGCGCGCTGCAATTCATCGGGGAGACGCTGGCGGCCAAGGGCATTGTCGTGGTCACCATCAACTACCGCATGGGCGCGCTGGGCTTCATGGCCCATCCGGAGCTTACGCGCGAGGGCGGCGGCGCATCGGGCAACTACGCCTTTATGGACCAGATCGCGGCCCTGCAATGGGTGCATGACAACATCGCGGACTTTGGCGGCGACCCTGCGAAGGTCACCATCGACGGCCAGAGCGCGGGCTCCATGTCGGTTTCGGCGATGATGGCTGCCGAGCAAGCCAAGGGCCTGTTCCGCGGCGCCATTGGCCAGAGCGCCGCCGCCTTTGGACGGCAGATGGCCAACGCGACGCTTGCCGACGCCGAGGAGATGGGCCTAAAGCTGCAAGAGGCGCTGGGATGCAAGAACCTGGCGCAGCTGCGGGAGCGCACGCCGCAGGAGATCATGGACGCCACCGATGAACACGGCCTGTGGTTCCGGCCGATCGTCGATGGCAAGGTCATCAGCGAGGATTACCTTTCGCGGTTTGCCTCCGGCGCGCAGAGCCATGTATCCGTCATCATGGGCGCGACCAGCGATGAGGACGCCTTGCATCAGACGCAGGAGGACGACTACGCCAACTACCTTGCCGAGGCGAAGAATTTCGGCAAGTATGAGGAGGAGTTTAAGCGCGTGTTCCCCGCTGCCAACAACGAGGAGGCGGGCCGCGCCGTAAGCTGGGTGCGCACGGCCAGGACCTTTGCCGGAATGCGCATGACGGCGCAGTTCCAGATGGCCCAGGGCTGCGACGCCTATCTGTATTCCTTCACGCAGAACCTGCCCTGCCCGGACGGTTCGACGCTGCGGCCCTTCCACTCCGCGGAATTGGTCTATCAGTTTGGCACCCTTTACACCGGCTGGCGGCCGTGGCGGGAGGAGGACCTGGCCGCATCGGAGCTGATGATGCGCTACTGGGCCAACTTTGTCAGCACCGGCGATCCCAACGGCGAAGGATTGCCCGTTTGGGAGAAGCACGCCGTGGGCGACGGCCGCTGCATGCACCTGTGCGCCAATGCCGGAATGGCCGGCGTGCCGCGCGGGGAGCAGGTGGACTTCATGGAAAAGTGCATCCGGGAAGGCATTCTGTAACGCAACGCAACCGTCGCGCCGGGGAAAGCCGAGGGTTTTGCGGCGGGGGCGCTATGCGCGCCCCCGCCAGGACGCGCGCGATTTTGGTTTAAAGGTGGAGGAAGAGAGATGAGGTCTATTCGTCCGACGCGGCTGGAGATCGATCTGGACGCGCTTGCCGGCAACGTCCGCTGCATTCGGGACATGGCGGAGCCGGCGAAGGTCTGCGCGGTGGTCAAGGCCAACGGATACGGTCATGGCGCGGTGGAAACGGCGCGCGCCGCCCTGGGGGCGGGCGCGGTGATGCTGGCCGTGGCGCTGATCGAGGAGGGGATCGAACTGCGCGACGCGGGCATCAGCGCGCCCATCCTCATGCTGGGACAGAGCGGCGGACAGGCGGCCTTTGCCGCGGTGGAGTACGGCATTGCGCAGGCGCTCTTTACGCGCGACACCCTCTTTGCCCTGGAGGGCGCGGCAAAGTCCCTGGGCGTGCGCGCGCAGGCGCATTTGAAGCTGGATACCGGCATGAACCGCATCGGCGTGCGGACGCCGGAGGAGCTAAAGGAATTGCTGGAGGCTGCGCGGGAGTGCCCGCATGTGAGCCTTTGCGGCGCGATGACGCACTTTGCCACGGCGGATGTGCCGGGCAGCGATTTTGCCCGGGAGCAGTTGGAGCGCTATGAGGCCATGCTGGCCGTGCTGAGCGCCTACGGTTTAAAGGTGACGCGGCATGCGGCGGCCTCAGCTGCGGCGGAGCGGTATCCCCAGGCGCGCTACGACATGGTTCGCGCGGGCATCTCGATGTATGGCGCGGACCCGCTCGACCGGCTGCCGGTGCGGCCCGCCATGCGCTGGACGACGCAGGTGGTTCACGTCAAGACCATCCATGCGGGAGAGACCGTCAGCTATGGCCGGCGCTTCACCGCCCAGGGCGAGACGGAGATCGCCACCCTGCCCGTCGGCTATGCGGACGGCTACTGCCGCGCCTTTTCCGGGCGTGCGTGCGCCCTGGTGCGCGGCAGGCGCGCCCCGGTTGCGGGCACGGTGTGCATGGACCAGGTGATGCTGGACGTCACGGGCATGGGCGTTGAAGTGGGGGATGAGGTGGTGCTCATGGGCCGCCAGGGGGACGAGGAGATTCGCTGCCAGGAACTGGCGGAGCTGGCCGGCACCATCCCCTATGAGATCATGACGGGCATCTCTTCGCGCGTGCCCAGGGTCTATTGCCATGGATAAGGGAGAAATGCGCGCCGCGATGCGCCGCGCGCGCGGGAAAATACTGGACCGCCAGGAAAAAAGCGCGCGCATTTGCCGCCATATCCTGGAAATGCCCGAATACTTGGAGAGCAAGTGCGTGCTGTTTTACATGGCAATTGGCAGCGAGGCGGACCTCTCCTTAGCGATGGAGGCGGCAGTGCGGCAGGGCAAGCGCGTGCTGGCGCCCGTATGCGCGGACAACGGGGACATGATCGCCGTGGAGGCGCGTCCGGCGGGAAATTTTCGCAAGGGCGCTTTCGGAATTTTGGAGCCTGTGGGCAAGGCCGCGGACCCTGGGGAGATCGATCTGGTCCTTTGCCCCGGCCTGGCCTTTGACGCGCGGGGGCGGCGCCTGGGCTACGGCAGAGGGTATTACGACCGGTTTTTGCCCAAGACGCGCGCATTTTTCGCGGGAATATGCTTCAGCGCGTGCATGGTGGAGAATGTGCCCGCTTCCGCGCACGACGTGCCCATGCGGGCGCTCGTGAGCGAACAGGGTATTTTACGCATCGGAGGAAGAGCATGAAAGACATCTTAAAGTTTACGGGCACGACGCTTATGATGCTGGTGACGCTGACGCTGGTGGGCATGGTGTTCATCCAATCCTTTATGGGGGACTACGAATGGCTCAACATGACGATCACCGTCGTCTATTCTCTGGCGGTGATCGCGGCGGCGCTGTGGGACGGGATACAGCGGGGCACGCAGGATTGCAAATTCTCGCAGCTGATGGACCGGCAGGCGCAGGAGCGCGGGCACGAGATCACAAAGGCCGAGCGCGACCGCATGTTCCAGCCGATGAAGGGGTTCCTGGCGGGCCTGCTGGCGGCCTCTCCCGCGGTGATCATGGCGATTCTCGCCCTGTTCCTTGCGGATACCGATCATCTTTGGGTGACGCTCGTCACCCGCGTGACGCTGGGCGCGTTTCTGGGCGTGTTCCAGTATGTGGACGCGCTGCTGCCGTGGCTTTACCTGCCCGTTGCGCTGCTCTACCCGCTGTGCGTGGGGGTGGGCTACCTGATGGGCCCCAAGATGTGGGAGCGGCAGCGCCGGCTGATGGAAAAGGCGAAAAAGGCCAAGCGCCGCCGCGTCAACCGCAAAAAGAAGGCGAAGAAGACCGCCTGACGGCGATCAAGAACAAACAAGGATCGTGCGCGCCGAATTTCCCGGCGCGCGCGATTTATCGTTGAAGCGGAGGAAGCTATGAAGTTTTACGTTGCCTCAAGTCTAAAGAACTATGAACAAGTGCGCGAGCTTGCGGGCCTTTTGAAAGACGCTGGGTGGGAGCATACGTATGACTGGACGGCGCATTGTCCGCCTGGGAAGCTGGATCGGGAGACGCTTAAATCCATCGCCGAAAAGGAGGTGGAGGGAATCGCCCGCTGCGACGCCTTCATCCTCTTGCCGCCGCTGGGCCGGGGCGCGCATACGCAGCTGGGCATGGCGATCGCGCTAAAAAAGCGCATCGTCCTCTGCCACCGGGACGATGCGCTTTTTCGCCAAGAAGAAAACGTCCCGGCGTTCTATTGCCTTGATAGCATTGGGCATCTTTCCGGAAACGCGCAAGAAATTGCAAGGAAGCTCGTCGCCGGGGAATAAAAAAAGAGGCCGTGAGCCTCTAGAGTAGAGTAGGAGGAGTGACCAACGATACTGCCGAATCGCTTTCGGCAAGAATAGTTTGACCCGTCGCGCGCGGAATATACATGAAAATTTGCGCTTCGTTGTATTTTTTATTGTGGGATGAGCGCGTTTGTGGTATGATGATAAAACCAAAGGTTTGATTCGGAGGGATGAGAATGCGAATCATTTCCGGCCAGGCCAGAGGCAGAAAGCTCGTGACGCTGGAAGGCGAAAACACCCGTCCGACGCTGGACCGGACGCGGGAGGCGCTGTTTAACATCCTGCAAGGGCGAGTGCTGGAGGCGCGGGTGCTGGACCTGTTTGCGGGCTCCGGCGCGCTGGCGCTGGAAGCGCTCTCGCGCGGGGCGCTGGACGCGGTGTTATGCGACGTTTCCCCGGAAGCCTGCGCGGTGATTCAAAAGAACATCGATGCGGTGCGGTGCGGGAAGCGCACGCGCCTTCTTCGGTGCGATGCGCTATCAGCGCTCAAGCAGCTGCGCACGGAGCAATTCGATCTGATTTTTCTGGACCCGCCCTATAAAAAGGGATTGATCGGGCCAGTGCTTGCGGGTCTTGTGGAAGGCGATTTGTTGGCCCGCGGCGCGCTGATTGTGGCGGAAACGGCGCAGGATGAGGAATTTGAAATACCCTGCGGGCTTGCCCAGACCGATAGGCGGAAATATGGGAAGTCCTGCCTGCACTTTATAGAAAGGGCGTAAGGAATGAAGCGTATCGCGCTATATCCCGGCTCCTTTGACCCGTTTACCCTCGGGCATTTGGACATTGTTCAAAGGCTCTCCCGCCTCTATGACGAGGTGGTTGTGGCGGTGCTGGTCAACCCTCGAAAGCAACCCTATCTCCCTGCCGGCGCGCGCGTGGCGGGCATCGCCGGCGCGGTGTCGGCCCTGCAAAACGTCAGGGTCATCCAGGACGAGGGCGCCGCGACGGACCTGGCCAAGCGCGTGGGCGCGCAAGTCGTGATTCGCGGCTTGCGTTCGGTCACGGATTTTGAATACGAAACCTCCATTGCGGCAGGATACTATTATATGGCCCCGGAGATTGAAACGGTTTTCATGCCCGCCAGGCCGGAGCATGGATGCATCAGTTCTTCTCTCGTGCGCGAAATTCACGCGCTGGGCGGCGACGTGAGCAAGCTCGTCCCCGCGCCGGTGCTGTCCTCGCTAGCGGAGAAAAACGCTCGAAAGGAGAGGGAAACATGAACGTAATGGCGCTTTTGGAATATTTGGATGAGGAGCTGAGCAAGTCCGCCTCCGTGCCGCTGACGGGCAAGCGGTTAGTGGACGTGGAAAAGTGTCTGGACATTGTCAGCGAGCTGCGCGTAACGCTGCCCGACGATGTGAAGGACGCGGAGGTGATTGTGCGCGACCGCGAGCAGATTCTGGCCGACGCTCAGCACCAGGCCGAGCAGATCGTGGCTGACGCCCAGCACCAGTTCGAGCAGATGGTCAGCAGCCACGCCATCGTGCAGGAAGCGCAGCGCCGCGCAAACGCGATCATCAAGGAGGCGGCGCATAAGGCCGACGAGGAGGCCGATAGCTGCACGGCGTATCTAAACGACGTGCTGGGCAGCGTTGAACAGCACCTCAAGCGCGTGCTGGACGACGTACATCAGAACCGCATCGATGTAAACAACAGCGCGGGCGGAAACGGCCGCTAAAGAGGGCAGGGCGGGTGCGCGGCACCCGCCCTGAATCGTTTTATGGCGGCCGCGCAGAGCATCAGGCCGAGCGGTGAAAGAGGCGGCGCCAGGGCGCCAGGGAGAACGCGAGGCAAAGCGCCAGCACCGGCAGGGCATAGGGGTGCAGGTCTGCCGGAAAATAAACCGGCGCGACGACGGCAAACACGGGCAGCGAGCGGCCGAAGAGCAAGAACAGCGCCCGGCAGGCGGCAAAGGAGAGCGCCGCGTGCGTCAGCCGCTGCGCAAAGTAGACAGCGACCTTGACCGTGCCGTTGAGGAAGACCTGCGCCTGGCAGAGCACCGACAGGCCGCCAAAGGCCGCAAAGGCGCAGAGCATGGCCATGCGGGGCGGCAGGGAGAGGCTGCTCAGGGCCGCGAGGCGGCAGCCGTTGCTGACCTCGAAAAAGCCTGCGACCAAGGCCGCAACCGCCTGCGGCGGCAGCAGAAAGAGCAGCGTCTTTTCCAGGGAATCGACAACGCCCATGCAGGTGAGCACCGAGGTCAGGGCGGAGAAGACCGCGATCGCGCCGCCGATGAAGAGGACGGACAGACAGCTGGAGCGCAGCACCGCCGGCAGCGTCAAGAACAGCGACGGAGAGAGACCGGCGCGCGGTCTTGACGCGCGGGAAAGAGCTTCTTTGCCGCCATATCCCCGCCAAAGCACGCCGTTAAGGGCCGCGCAGGCCAAGTGAACGCCGTAGACCAGCGCGCCAAGCGTGGGACTGCCCAGGTAAAGGCCCACCGTTCCAATGAGAAACAGCGGGCTGGTGACGGTGGCCGCGGATAAAAACCGCGTAGCCTCGGCAGGGCTCAGCATCCCCTCCGCCACGAGCGGGGAGATCAGCCGCGCGCCGTTGGGCGCGCCCGAAAGCCAGCCCGCCAATAGCTCGCCGCCCAGAGCGTCGGGCAGGCGATAGAGGCGGCAAAGGGGCCGCAGCAGCGGCGAGAGGGAGGCGAGCGCTCCGCTCTCCTGAAGAAGCGAGGTCACCACAAAGAACGGCAGGAGCGCGGGCAGCACCGCGTCCGCCCACAGGGAAAGCCCGTCGCGCACGCCCTGCATGGCCGCGCCGGGCATCATGAACAACAGCGCCATGAGTCCGCCAAGGATCAAGGCGTTGCATGCTTTTTTAAGCGATTCGGGCATAGACTAGCCCACCCCCTTTATCTTCCAATGCAATTTATGAAAGAAGGATGAACCTTTATGCAGGATGAGCATTTTAAAATCGGCGTGGCGTTGGGCGGAGGGGCGTTCCGCGGACTGGCACACATCGGTGTGCTGCAAACGCTGGAAAAATACGGTTTAAAACCGGACATTGTGACCGGCACCAGCATGGGCGCGCTCGTCGGCGGCGTTTACGCCTGCGGCATGGACCTTCGGCTGATGGAGCGGTTCTGCTATTCCATCAGCGAAAAAGACCTGGTGGATGTGGGCCACCCCCGGGAGGGGTTGATTGTGGGCAACCGCATCGAGGTGCTGCTCCGCACGCTGACGGGCAACAAGACCTTTGAGCAGGCGAATCTCCCCTTTGCCGCCGTGGCCACGGATTTGGAACTGGGCGAGCGCGCGGTGCTGCGCGAGGGATGGATCTACCAGGCGATCCGAGCCTCCATCTCCATTCCCGCGATTTTCAGGCCCTATAAGCTCGCGGGCCGCACCTACGTCGACGGCGGCGTGGTGGACCGCGTGCCCATCACCACCGCAAGGGAGATGGGCGCGGATTTCGTCATCGGCGTGGACGTGGGCTACCACGGCGGGCCCGTCCCCTGCGAGGGAATCATCAAGGTGATCCTGCACTCGCTGGAGGTGATGGAGTGGCAGATCATGCAGCACACCGTCAACACCGCGGATTTCAACCTCGTGCCCGCGCTGGCGCACATCAACCCCGCCACGATTTCGCAGGCGGAGGAATGCATCCGCATCGGCCGCGAGGAGATGGAGCGCCGGATGCCCGAGCTCCAAGAGACCATCACGAGAAAAAAACAGCAGGCCCTGGCGGACGAGCCGTGAGCGGAGCCGGTCCTTGCGCGGTATCCGCGAAAAAGCCCTGGCAAAGCGGCTTAATCCCATAAATAAGTTCAGAGCAAGACAGACCAATGTGGTCTGCCCTGCTCTTTTTAACACTGGGTAGCTTTCGATGTTCGTTTGAGGAAAAGCGCCGTCAGGGCGGTCCGAAATTCAACGCACCCTCTCGATATGGGCGATCTCAAACCCCACTTTTTTGTATAGCATTAGAGCCCTTTCGTTCCATTTTGCAACGTGTAACGAAATCGGCGCAGGACTTCTTTGGCGTATGTAGTTCATTGCCCATAATAAAAGCTGTTTTCCATATCCCTTGCCTTGCTGTTTTTTGCTGACGATCAAATCATCGATCTCACTTCCGTAACACGCGACGGAACCGATCATTTCTCCTTCGCTTACAAGCAAGAAAATATCCTTGCTTTTTTCTCGTATCTGTTCATAATCGCCTAAAAAATTATAGGGTTCAATCGCAAGGGATTTGCGCATTTCATAAAAGCAGTCATTATAGATTTTCATGTATTGCTGAAAATACTTCTGCTCAAAGGGAATGCACACGATATTGCTTTTTTCGATAGAATCTTTTGCATATTGCATTTCATAGGCTATGATTTCCATCCGATGTTTTCCTCCTTGCGTATATTGGTTTGACTTTGGGCGCATGGCCAGGCGACACCCGGCGATAAGAAGCGCGGCGCTAGGGGAGGATGCGCAAGGGCTCGGTCAGGTCGCGGTGGGCGGGGCGGCCGGAGAGCAGGTCCCAGACATCCTGCGCCGCCATATCCAGCCCGAGAAGTTCGCCCCTGGGAGCGTCCGCCGCCTTGACCAAGAGCGGCAGGCGCCCCTCCTGCTGGATGCGGCGCATCAGCGGCGCGGCGGATTTGCGAAATGCCAGCACCCGCGCGTATTCCGGCGCCGGGTGCTTTTGCGTGCGTTCGCTCGTAAAGCCCAGCAGGATGCACGTCAGCAGCCGCCGAATGCGCGCCATGGGATAGCGGCGGCATTTGACGCGCTCGAGCAGGGCCGTCAGGTCCGGCGCCTGAAAGGCCTCGCGGCACAGGCGGTTCTCCAGGCCCTCGGCGATGGCGTAAGCCTGGCGCAAGGCGTCGGGGGGCGTGGTGCGCAGGAGATAGAGGAGAACCGAGGAATAGCCCGCCAGGTCCGGCAACGGGCGCGGCAGGGCGGCAAGGAGCAAGCGCAGCGCCTCGGGGGGCATGCAATGGGTTAAGCCGACGTCGCCCTTGGCAAGGGCCAGGCGAACGGCCGTGGCGGAGGGCATGGCCGTAAGGCGCGCGTCGTGATGACCCGCAAGGCGCGCAACGGGCACCGGCTGCATGGCGCTGCCGGCCGCGCGGAGCGCGCGCAGGTATTCCACCGCAAGGGTGACGTTGGGGGGCATATCCTCTCCCATGGCCATCGCTCTGGCCGCGGGATGGGATAGCCCCTTGGCCAGGGCGGCGCGCAGGGCGGCGGACTGCTGGGCGCTCTCGGGCGCGGCAAGGCGGTAAAGCGCGTCAAGGTCCGCGTTTTCCGCGCCGAAGGAGAGGTGAGTCACCACCGAAAGGCCGTCGAGGAGCGCCACCCCGGCGCGGGCAAAGTCCGGCGCGGCGCGGACCGCAAAGAGCGCCGGCAGCTCCAACACCAAATCCGCGCCGCAGGAAAGCGCCGCATGCGCGCGCGTCCACTTATCGGCAATGGCCGGGCCGCCCCGCTGCACAAACGGGCCGGACATCGCGCAGACGACGTAATCCGCGCCGCTGAGGCGCCGGGCAGCGGCGAGATGGTGGGCGTGGCCGTTGTGGAAGGGATTATACTCACAGATGACGCCGCAAACCCTCATGTCGAAATATCTCCTTTTCAAACGCGGAAAAACGCGCTATAATAACAATTGATGCTTTTTGCCCAGCCGGGCGCGCGCCCGGTGGGCACAATACATGTTAACACAGTCAAGGAGGAAATGTAAAATGTCTTTGATGGATCGCATTAAGGCAAAGGCCAAGGCCGACAAAAAGCGCATCGTGCTGCCCGAAGGCGCGGAGGAGCGCACGGTCAAGGCGGCGGCCATCCTGCTCAAAGAGGGCATCTGCGATGTCATCCTGCTGGGCGACGAGGAGAAGATCCGCGCCTACGGCGAAGACCTGACCGGCGCAACCATCATCAACCCCGCCAAGGCGGACTGCCTGGAGGAATACGCCGACGCGCTCTACCAGCTGCGCAAGGCCAAGGGAATGACGCCGGAAAAGGCGTTGGAGACCATGAAGGACGAGACCTTCTTTGGCACGATGATGATGAAGAAGAACGCCGCAGACGGCATGGTTTCCGGCGCGATTCACTCCACCGCCGACACCCTGCGCCCCGCCTTGCAGATCATCAAGACCAAGCCCGGCGTGACCACGGCATCCTCCTGCTTTGTCATGGAGATCCCCAACAAGGCATACGGCCAGGACGGCGTGATGATCTTTGCGGACTGCGCCGTCAACATCACGCCCGACGCGCAGCAGCTGGCCGCCATCGCCATCGCCTCGGCCCAGACCGCCAAGGAGATTGCGGAGATCGCCGAGCCCAAGGTTGCGATGCTCTCCTTCTCCACCAAGGGCAGCGGCAAGGGCGAGATGGTGGAAAAGGTCGCCGCCGCCACGGCGCTGGTCAAGGAACTGGCCCCCGAGCTTCAGGTGGACGGCGAATTGCAGGCCGACGCCGCGCTGGTGGAGAAGGTAGGCCAGCTCAAGTCTCCCGGGTCCAAGGTGGCGGGCCATGCCAACGTTCTGGTGTTCCCCTCCCTGGAGGCGGGCAACATCGGCTACAAGCTGGTGCAGCGCCTGGCGGGCGCCGAGGCCATCGGCCCGGTGATGCAGGGCCTGGCGCGCCCGGTCAACGACCTGTCCCGCGGCTGCTCGGTGGAGGACATCGTCTCCCTCTGCGCGCTGACCGCCGTGCAGGCCCAGCAAAAGTAAAAGCGTTCCCAAAATAATAAAGAGGGCGGAGAGCGCGCCTTTCCGCCCCATGACAAAAGGGGTTAGATCATGAATATTCTCATCATCAACGCCGGCTCCTCCTCCATCAAGTATCAGCTCATCAACATGGATGACGAGAGCGTTATTGCCAAGGGCCAGGCCGAGCGCATCGGCATTGAGGGCAGCAACGTCAAGCAGTCCTCCGCCAAGGGCGAAATCGTCTTCAACGAGCCGCTTTCCAACCATTCCGACGCCATGGCCTACATCGTCAAGGCGCTCACCGACAAGGAAAAGGGCGTCATTGCGGACATGAAGGAGATCGACGCGGTGGGTCACCGCGTGCTGCACGGCGGCGCGTCCTTCACCCAGTCGCAGATTGTAACGCCCAAGGTCATGGAGGCCATCTACGACAACATCATCCTGGGGCCGCTGCACAACCCCGCCAACATCCAGGGCATTGAAGCCTGCCAGAAGATGATGCCGGATACCCCCAACGTGGCGGTGTTTGACACGGCCTTCCACCAGACCATGCCCGATTACGCCTTCATGTACGCCGTTCCCTACGATTATTACACGCGGCTCAAGGTGCGCAAGTACGGCTTCCACGGCACCTCCCACCGCTTTGTCTCCAAGCGCGCGGCCCAGATGCTGGGCTCTGCCGACGGCAAGGGACTCAAGCTCATCATCTGCCACCTGGGCAACGGCTCCTCCCTGTCGGCGGTTGTGGACGGCAAGTGCCAGGATACCTCCATGGGCATCACCCCGCTGGAGGGCATGGTCATGGGCACCCGCTCGGGCGACATGGACCCCGCCACCTTGCAGTACATCATGAAGCGCGACGGCATCGACATTGAGGAAATGACCAATATCCTCAACAAGAAGTCCGGTTTGCTGGGCGTTTCCGGCGTCTCCTCCGACATGCGCGATCTGACGGCCGCCATGGAGGAAGGCAACGAGCGCGCGGTTCTGGCCATCAAGATGCTGACCTACCGCCTCAAGAAGTACATTGGCGCCTACGCGGCGGCCATGGGCGGGGTGGACGCCATCGTCTTTACCGGCGGCATCGGGGAGAACGTCGGTCACATCCGCGCCGCGGCTGTGGAGGGCCTGGAATACATGGGCGTGAAGATGGATGCGGAGAAGAACGCGGTCACGCGCACCGACGGCTTCATCCAGGCGGAGGACTCCAAGGTCAAGATCATGGTGGTCAAGACCAACGAGGAGCTGGCCATCGCAAGAGACACGCTGGAGCTGTGCGGCAAGTGAGGCTCCCTAAAGGACGCATATTTAGAATAAATTTGTGTTATATGGGAAAAATTCATTGACAAACAGAACGGCTCTCTTTATAATTAGAAAATGGTTGTGTGTGAGGTGATCGCGTATGATGCTGTCCGTTGAGAAGGCTTTGAAGCTCCAGGGGGAGCGCCTGGCGTTTGACGTCACGGCCCCTGCCCCACGCGCGGAATTTCAAGGCGATCAAATCGGATTTGACGGCGAGATCGCCCTGCACGGATTCATGACCGGCATCGGCGACTCTGTCGCGCTGAACGGGGAACTGACCGCGCAGTTGGTATCCCCCTGTGCGCGATGCCTGGAGGAATCCAGGCTCGACATGAGGGTGCCCTTTGACGAGATCTTTGTCAGGCAGCCTGATGCGGATCATCCCGACGCTTACCTTTTCGAAGGGGATCAGGTCGATCTGACCGACATGATCGTGGCCAACATCGCCATGAATCTGCCGATGCAGTTTCTTTGCAGCCAAGACTGCAAGGGTCTGTGTCCCATTTGCGGTCAGAACTTGAACCAAGGCTCCTGCGGGTGCGACCCCGCGCTGGAGCGGTCGGCGTTTTCCGCGCTGAAAGCGCTGCTTGATGTGAAAGATGACAAGGAGGTGTAAAAGCCATGGCATGCCCTAAGGGAAAAATCTCCAAGGCCCGCAAGAATGCCCGCAGAGCCAATTGGAAGCTGTCCTTGCCCGGCATCGTCGAGTGCCCTCAGTGCAAGACGATGAAGCTGTCCCACCGCGTTTGCAAGAAGTGCGGCTACTATGACGGCAAGCAGGTCGTCAAGATCGCGGAAGAAAAGCAGGCGTAAGCTTGGATCAACAAAGCCCGACGTGTTTCGTCGGGCTTTTGCCGTTTATGGGCGGACGCCCCCTGGCGAAGGGGCGCGTCGAGAAAGAAAAGGAGGCGGGAAAGCGATGCGTTTTGCACAGGATACCCTTTATGTCACCGATTTGGACGGCACCTTGCTGGGTCCGGACGCCCGCGTGCCGGACGAGGCGGTGGAGATGCTCAACGAGATGCTGGATGCGGGACTGCCCTTCACCGTGGCTACGGCAAGGTCCTGGGCTTCGGCGGGGCCCATCATCAAGACGCTGCGGCTGAAGCTCCCCATCGTTGTGCACAACGGCGCGTTTATCGTGCAGCCGCAGACCGGCGCGGCCGTGGACCGGTGCCTGTTGGACCGGCAGCAAATGGAGCAAATCGCCGGCATCTTCCTGGATAAGGGGATCTCGCCCATGGTCTACGCGCACATCGACGGCCAGGAGAAGGTCTCGTGGCTCAGGGAATTGGAACACGATGGCACCCGGCGCTATGTCAGGGACCGGGCGGGGGACCCGCGCCTGAACCCGGTGGAGAGCGTTGAGTCGCTGTACCGCGGCGATTTGTTTTACCTTTCCATGCTGGCAAGCCGTCAGATGCTGGAACCGCTGGAGGCGGAGGTGCGCGCGCTGGACTTTGTAAGCGTCAGCTTCACCAACGACGCCTATCATCACGATCTTTACTGGCTGGAGATCTCCCGCCGCGACGCGACCAAGGCCATGGGCGTTCAAAAGCTGCGGCAGCTGACGGGCATTGAACGCATCGTCTGCTTTGGGGACAACCTAAACGACCTGCCCATGTTTGAAGTGGCGCAGGAGTGCTACGCGGTGGGCAACGCCAAGGAAGAGCTCAAGCGCATTGCGACCGGCGTCATCGGCGCCAACACCGAAATGGGCGTGCCCCGCTTCCTGCTGGAGCGCGGTTGATCGGGGAAACTTGCAATTTTCCGCCCACTTTGGTATCATAAATTGGGAATTTTGTGTGCAGGGGAGGGTCATGCATGATCAGAATCGCGGTGGACGTCTATGGCGGCGACCACGCGCCCGACTGCGTCATCGACGGCGCGGTGGAGGCGATGGAGGCGATGAAGGATATTCACATTGTTTTTTGCGGCGCCAAGGAAAAGGTTGAGCAGCTCCTGTCCTTGAGGACCTATGACCCGAGCAGGGTTTCCATTCAGGACGCGCCCGATGTCATAACCAATCATGACAGCCCCACGCTCGCCATCCGCCGCAAGGTCAATTCCTCCATGGTTCAGGCCATGGACCTGGTGAAAAAGGGCGAGGCCGAGGCCGTGGTTACGGCGGGGTCCACGGGCGCGGCGCTGGCGGGGGGCATCTTCCGCGTGGGGCGCATCCGCGGCATTGACCGGCCGGCGCTGGCGCCCATCCTGCCCACCAGCGGAAAGCACCCGGTCATGCTCATCGACTGTGGCGCGAACGCGGACTGCAAGCCCGAATATTTGGTGCAGTTTGCGCTGATGGGGCAGGCGTACATGAAGGGCGTGATGGGCGTGGAGGAGCCCAAGGTGGGCTTGCTCAACATCGGCGCCGAGGATGAGAAGGGCAACGAGCTCGCCAAGGCGGCTTTCCCGCTCCTCAAGGCGCATCGCGGCATTCATTTCTTTGGAAATGTGGAGGCGCGCGACGTGCTGGCGGGCGGGGTTCAGGTCGTGGTGTGCGACGGGTTCTCCGGCAACATTCTGCTCAAATCCACCGAGGGCGCGGCCGCTCTGATCTTCGGCAAGCTCAAGGGGGCGCTGATGAGCAGCGTGCGCTCGAAGCTGGGCGCGGCGATGGTCAAACCCGCGCTCAAAACGGTCAAAGATGAATTGGATTACGAGCAGTACGGCGGCGCCGCGCTGCTGGGCGTGTCCGGCGCGGTGGTCAAGGCGCACGGCTCGTCCAAGGGCCATGCCTATGCCTGTGCGATTAGGCAGGCGCGCACCATGGTAGAGGGCAAGGTGGTCGACATCATCGCCCAGCAACTGAGCGAGACGGCTGCCGAAAAATAACGAGGAGGATGAGAAAAGTGTTTGAAAAGATTGCAGAAATGATCGCCGATCAGCTCGGCATTGATGTCAGCGAAATCAAGCCCGAGTCCCGGCTGGAGGAGGACCTGAAGGCGGACTCGCTGGACGTGGTGGCGCTGGTGATGGAAATGGAATCGCAATACGGCGTTGAGATTCCCGACGAGGACCTGCTCAAGCTCAAGACCGTGGCCGACGCGGTGAAGTACATCGAGGAGCTGCAAAAGTAAAGGACGAAAAGAGCCGCGCTTACGCACCGGGGGAAGGCAATTCCCCTCGGTGCGTAGGCATAAATGAGCCAAATGAGGAAAAATCTGGCTGATTTATGCCGGACGAATTGCGAAAAACGAGGTCGCTTATGTTTGAAAAGTTGGAAAAGGACATTGGCTATCATTTCCGCGACGCATCGTTGCTGAAACTGGCGATGACGCATCCTTCCTACGCGGGGGAGACGCATATACACAACCAAAGGCTGGAGTTTTTGGGCGACGCGGTGTTGCAGCTTTGCACCAGTGTAAGGCTATACCACCAGTATCCCGACTTGCCCGAGGGCAAGCTCTCCCGCCTGCGCGCCCGGTGCGTGCAGGAAGGCGCGCTGGAAGTGGCCGCAAGGCGGCTCAACCTGGGCAAATACCTGCTGATGGGTTACGGAGAGGAGCACGGCGGCGGGCGCGAGAAGCCCTCGATCCTGGCGGACGCCATGGAGGCGCTGCTGGGCGCGATGTACCTGGATGGCGGCATGGAGGACGCGCGGCGTTTGATTGAGGAAGTGATCCCCATCGCCGATATGCCCAAGGTGCACGACTACAAGACGGAGTACCAGGAGCTCGCCCAGCGCGTGGTGGGGGAGGCCCCGCTCTACCGCATCGTGAGCGAAGAAGGGCCCCCGCACATGCGCACCTTCCACGCGGAGGTCACGCTCGGCGGAAGGGTGACCGGCGCGGGGGCGGGCAACAGCAAAAAGCATGCCGAACAGCAGGCCGCCCGCGACGCGCTCAAACAACAGGGCCTGTAGGCCGAGGAGTACCACATTGCGACTGAAGAGACTGGAAATATATGGGTTTAAGTCCTTTGCCGACCGCGTGGAGATGGTCTTTGACGACGGCATTACGGGCGTTGTGGGCCCCAATGGCAGCGGCAAGAGCAACATCGGCGACGCGGTGCGCTGGGTGCTGGGCGAGCAGAGCGCCAAGACGCTGCGCGGCGCCAGGATGGAGGACGTCATCTTCGGCGGCACGCTCCAGCGCAAGGCGCAGGCCTACTGCGAGGTCAGCTTGGTCTTTGACAACCAGGACGGCGCGCTGCCGGTGGCCTTTAGCGAGGTGATGATCACCCGCCGCGTCTATCGCAACGGCGACAGCGAGTATACGCTCAACAAGAGCCCTTGCCGCCTGCGCGACATCATTGATTTGCTCCGGGATACGGGCATTGGCAAGGAAGGGTATTCCCTAATTGGCCAGGGGCGCATCGACGAGATCCTCTCGGTCAAGAGCGAGGACCGCCGCCTCGTCTTTGAGGAGGCCGCGGGCATCACCAAGTTCAAGGCGCGCAAGGCGGAGGCCGAGCGGCGCATGGAGAACACCAACCAAAACCTGGAGCGCGTGGAGGACATTCTCAACGAGGTGGGGATGAAGCTGCCCGACTTGGAGCGGCAGGCCGCCGACGCGCGCCGGTACCTGACGCTGACCGACGAGCTGCGGAGGCTGGAGATCAGCTCCTTTGCGCGCAATCACGACCGATTGACCGCGCAGTTGGAGCAGAGCGCCGAGCAGATGCGCGCCCTGGCGCAGGAGAGCGATGGCGCGCGCGCGCAGGAGGAAGCGCTGCGCCAGGAGAGCCGCGAGGGAGAGCAAAGCGCTGCGGAGGCGGATGCGCGCATCGCCGCGCTCCACGACCGCATATTGGACGGAACGCGCGGCGCGCAGACGCTGGAAGGGGACGAGGCCGTGCTGCGCGAGCGCATTGCCTCGGCCAAGAAGGACATGGAGCGCCTGGAAGGGGAGCACGTCAAGGCCCAGGAGCAGGGCGATGCGCTGACCCGCCAGCAGGCGCAGAGTGCCGACAAGCAAGCGCGCATGGAAAAGGCGCTGCAAGAGGTGCGCGGCCGCATCGCGGGCCTGGAAAAGGAGGCGGAGGAGGCCGCGCAGGACGTGACCGCCCGGGAAGAGACGATTGAGCGCGGCAAGGAGGCGATGATCCGCTCCTTTAACGCGCTGACCGACGTAAAATCCACACAGGCGCGCCTGAACGCCACCCGCGAAGGATTGATGGCGCGCATCGGCGCGCTTAAAGAGGGCGCGGGCGAGGGGGAGCGCGCGCTGAACGCCGCGCGGGAGCGGGAAGCGACGGCGGCCGGGGCGCTTGCGCAGGCGCGCGAGGAGTTGGACAGCCTTCAAAAGGAGCGCCAATCCGCCGTTGACCGCCAGGCCGCCTTGCAGGTGGAGAGCCAGCAGATTTCGGCGGGCATGCAGCGCTCCGCCGGCGCGCTGCGGGAGGCGCAGTCGCGGCTGAAAATGCTCGAGCAGATGCGCAGAGACTACGAGGGATACCAGAACTCCGTGCGGGAGGTGCTGCGGCGCTTCAGCGGCAAGGAGGGGCTCTACGGCGTGGTGGCGGACATCCTGGGCGTGCCCAAGGAGATTGAGCGGGCGCTGGAAATGGCGCTGGGCGGCGCGATGCAGAACATCGTCTGCCAAAGGGAAGAGGACGCCAAGGAGATGATCGATTACCTGCGCGCGGGACGCATGGGCCGGGCGACGTTCCTGCCGCTCAGCTCGGTGCGCGGGCGGGTGCTCAACGCGCAGGAGCGGCGGGTGCTCGACATGGAAGGATGCCTGGGCGCGGCCTCGGAATTGGTGCGGTATGACGAGAAATTCCGCCCCATTGTGGAGAATCTGCTGGGCAGGACGGTGGTGGCCCGGGACCTCGACGCGGGCATCGTCATCATGCGCGCCGGGCGCCACGCCTTCCGGCTGGTGACGCTGGAGGGCGATGTGATGCACTCCGGCGGATCGATGACGGGCGGCTCGGTCAGCGCCAGGTCCACCTCCATCCTGTCCAGGCAGCGGGAGATTGACGAGCATCGCCAGGCGGTCAGGACCTTGGAAATGCGCATGAGCGCGCTCAACGCGCGCGCGGGCAGCGTCCAGGAGGAGCTAAAGCGCGCGCAGCAGGCGATGAGTCAGGCGAGTGAACGCGCGCATCAACAGGAAATCGCCCTGACGCGCGAGCAGGAGGGGCAGCGGCGCGCGAGCGATGCGCTCAGGGCCGCGCAGGAGCGCGCGCAGCAGGCGGCGTTGGAGCGCGAGCAGCTCTTGGAAAGCGTGAGCCAGATTGACGAGGAGCTGGCGAACATCGACCGTAGAACCGGGCAGGCGGAAGAGGTATCGGCCACAACCCAGGGCGATATTGCGCGCCTGACGGCGGAGCTCTCGGAAAGGCGCGCGGCCCTGGAGGCCCTGCGCGGGGAAATTGCCGAGCGCCGCGCGGCGGAGGCGGGCCTGGAAGCGGAGATGGAGATGGCCCGCCGCGACGAGATCCGCATCAGCGGCAACCGGCGGGAGATGGAGTCGGCGGATAGGATTCGGGAGCGGTCGCGGGCGGCGCTGGAGCAGCGCGTGGCGGCGGACGAGGAAAGGCGATCGTCCAAGCAGGCGCAGCTGGAAGCCCTGCGCAAGGCGCTTGAGCGCGATAACGAGCGCCTACAGGCGGAGACGCGCAGCCGCGAGGAGGCGCGCGGCCGCCTGATGGACCTTGCCGGGCGAATGGAGGAAGCGCGCACCCGCGCAGGGGCCGCGCAGGAATCGCTGCACCGGTTGGAGCTGATGCGGGGGCGCTGGACGGCGGAGCTCAAGCAATTGCAGGACCGCATCTGGGAGCGGTATGAGCTGACGCTGGAAACGGCGCGGCCGCTTGCGGACGTCCAATACGATGAGGAAACCTCGCGCGGGCGCATTGAGGAGCTGCGCAAGGGCATAAGGGGCCTGGGCGCCGTCAACGTGGGCGCGCTGGAGGAATACGAGGAGACGCGCGCAAGATATGAGGAGTTGGACCGCCAGCGCGGGGATCTGCGCAAGGCGCAAAAGGACCTGGAGGAGATCATCCTGAGCTTGCAGCGCAGGATGGAGCGGCAGTTCCTGGAACAGTTCCAGGCGCTCAACGAGCACTTCTCTTTGACCTTTACAAAGCTGTTTGGCGGGGGCACCGCAAAGCTGCAATTGCAGGACGAGCACAACGCGCTCTCCTGCGGCATCGACATTGTGGCCCAGCCGCCGGGGAAAAAGCTGCAACTGCTCTCCCTGCTCTCGGGCGGAGAGCGGGCGCTGACGGCGATCGCCATTTTGTTTGCGATGCTGGACATCCGGCCCTCGCCCTTTTGCATCCTGGACGAGATCGAGGCGGCGCTGGACGAAGCCAACGTCGACAACTTCGCGGACTACTTAAAGCAGTACAGCGCAAAGACGCAGTTCATCGTCGTGACCCATCGCAAGGGCACCATGGAGCGGTGCGACGCGCTCTACGGCGTGGCGATGGAGGAAAAGGGCGTCTCCCGCATGGTGTCGGTGCAGCTCAGCGACATGGAAAAGCAATTGGAGGAAGAGAGCAATGAGTGAGAAGAAGGAAAAGAAGGGCCTGTTCGCCCGGCTGAAAGAGGGCATGACCAAGACGCGCGAGTCCATCACCCATGCCATCGATCAACTCGTGGGCGTTTACAAGGAGCTGGACGACGACTTTTACGACGACTTGGAGGCCGTGCTCATCGGCGCGGATGTGGGCGTCAAGACCACCGAGGAGATCATTGCGCGCCTGAAGGAGGAGGTGCGCCGCCGCAGGGAGGGCAATCCCGATGCGGTGCGCGGCATCCTTCGGGAGATTGTGGCCGGCATGATGGAGGCGGAGCCCTTTGCGCCCGCCAGCCCCGCGGTCATCCTGGTGGTGGGCGTAAACGGCGTGGGCAAGACCACCACCATCGGCAAGCTCGGCTGCCATTTTAAGGAGATGGGCAAGTCGGTGATTCTGGCGGCGGCGGATACCTTCCGCGCGGCGGCCACCGAACAGCTGACCATCTGGGCGCAGCGCGCGGACGTGCCCATCGTGGCTCATGGCGAGGGCGCGGACCCGGCGGCCGTGGTCTTTGACGCGGTGGCCTCGATGAAGGCGAAAAAGGCCGATCTGCTCATCGTGGACACGGCGGGGCGGCTGCACAACAAGGCGCATCTGATGGAGGAACTCAAGAAGATCCGCCGCGTCATCGACCGCGACTTTCCCCAGGCGCAGGTCCACGTGCTGCTGGTGCTGGACGGGGCTACGGGACAGAACGGCGTGACGCAGGCCAGGGTTTTCCGCGACGCGGTGGACCTGTCGGGCATCATCCTGACCAAGCTGGACGGCACCTCCAAGGGCGGCGTGGTGATCTCCATCAAGGAGGAATTGCAGCTGCCCGTCTACTTTGTGGGCGTGGGCGAGCAAAAGGACGACTTGCAGGTATTTAACGCACACGACTATGCGGAGGCGATCTTTTAATATGGAGGCAATGGAGCTGCGCAGGGCGGGCGCGGGAGATGTCGCCCTGCTGGTAGAGCTGCGCAAAACCGTGCTCATCGACGCCAACAAGCTGCCGCGCGGCGCGGACTTGAGCGGCATGGACGAGGCGCTGGCGGCCTATTTTTCCGATGAGACCAAGCACGCGACCTTTCTGGCGCTTTGCGGCGACGAGGTGGTGGGCGTGGGTTCGGCGGATTATCACACCGAGATGCCCACCTGCGCAAATCCCACCGGCAAATGCGCGTTTTTGATGAACATTTACACCGCGCCGGCGCACCGGCGCAAGGGCATCGCCGCGCGCATTGTGCAGAGCCTGATTGAGGACGCAAAAGCGCGGGGCGTGGGGAGCATTCTGCTGGAAGCCACGCGCGAGGGCGCGCCGCTGTACCGCAAGCTGGGCTTTGTGGAGGCGAAGGGGTACATGCGCCTGCCCTTGGAATGAGGAAAGCGCGCAAAGGGCAGGGGTAAAGGCTAAAAAAGAAATGTAAAGCAAAAGTGCTTGACAGTTGGGGCGGAAGCGTGTATAATGCCCAAGGTGTCAAGCACTTTGTTTGCGGACGCACGGGGCAAAGGGGAGGCGGGCGCATGGAACCTGCGCACAGTGTGGAGCTGGCGATACTGATGGACTTCTACGGCGCGCTGCTGACAGAGCGGCAGTTGGAGATGATGCGCCTGCGCGTGGAGGAGGATTTTTCCCTCGCCGAGATCGCCCAGACCTGCTCCGTTTCCCGCCAGGCCGTCAACGACGCGCTGCGCAAGGCGGAAAAGACGCTCACCGATATGGAGGAAAAGCTCCATCTCGTCAAAAAATACAGAAGTATTCACGCCCAGACCGGGCGCGCGATGGAAGCGCTGGACAGGGGGGACACGCTCTTGGCACGGCGCATACTCGAAGGCATGCACAAGGAGGGCGTTTATGGCGTTTGAAGGACTCGCGGATAAACTGCAAGCGGCGTTTAAAAAACTGAGCAGCCGCGGCAAGCTCACCGAAAAGGACGTCAAGGACGCCATGCGCGAGGTGCGCATGGCGCTGCTGGAAGCCGACGTCAATTACCTTGTGGTCAAGGACTTTGTAAAGCGCGTCACCGATCGCGCCGTGGGCGAGGAGATCTTCTCCACCCTAAACGCCGGGCAGACGGTCATCAAGATCGTGCGCGAGGAGATGACCGCCCTGATGGGCGGCTCCCAGGCAAAGCTGGAGTTCACCGGCAACCCGCCCACCGTGATCATGCTCATCGGCCTGCAAGGCGCGGGCAAGACCACGCTGGCCGGCAAGCTGGCCGGCATGCTGCAAAAACAGGGAAAGAGGCCCATGCTGGTGGCGGCGGACGTCTACCGCCCGGCGGCGGTAAAGCAGCTACAGGTGGTGGGCGGCCAAGTGGGGGTTCCCGTCTTTGAGATGGGCCAGGGCGATCCCGTAAACATCGTCCGCGAGGGCAAGCGCGAGGCGATCCGCACCATCAAGGACGTCATGATCGTGGACACCGCGGGCCGCTTGCAGATCGACGACAATTTGATGCGCGAGCTGGAGCAGATCAAGGCCGAGCTCCGCCCGCAGGAGATCCTGCTCGTGGTGGATGCCATGACCGGCCAAGAGGCCGTCAACGTGGCCAAGACCTTTGACGAAAAGCTGGGCGTGACCGGCGTCGTGCTGACCAAGCTGGACGGCGATACGCGCGGCGGCGCGGCGCTCTCCATCAAGGCGGTGACGGGCAAGCCCATCAAGTTCTCCTCCATCGGGGAAAAGCTGGATCAGATCGAGCCCTTCTACCCCGACCGCATGGCCTCCAGGATTTTGGGCATGGGCGATGTGCTCACCCTCATTGACAAGGCAAGCGCCCTGGTCGATGAGAAGCGCGCCGCCGACCTGGAGCAGAAATTACGCAAAAACCAGTTCACGCTGGAGGATTTTCTGGACCAGTTCCAGCAGATGCGCAAGATGGGCGGCATGAACGACATGCTCGCCATGCTCCCCGGCGGCAGCAAGATCGCCCAGGAGGTGGACGAGGACGAGCTCAACCGCAACATGGCCAGGACCGAAGCCATCATCCTGTCCATGACCCCCAAGGAGCGGCGCAATCCCTCCCTGCTCAACGCCTCGCGCAAGCGGCGCGTCGCGGCGGGTTCGGGCACCACGGTGCAGCAGATCAACCAACTGCTCAAGCAATTTGAGCAGACCCAGTCGATGATGAAGCAATTCGGCAGGATGGGGAAAATGGGCAAAAAGGGCCGCAGAATGCCCTTTAAGTTCTGAGCGGGCGATATTGATTCCAAGCCTTTGGAATGATATATACTTTACAGATTATGAGGAGGTACACTTACTATGGCAGTCAAGATTCGTTTAAAGCGCATGGGCATGAAGGGCGAGCCCTTCTATCGCATTGTTGTGGCGGATAGCCGCACCCCCCGCGACGGTCGTTTCGTCGAGGAAATCGGCACCTACAACCCCGTCAAGGACGACAAGGCCATCACCCTGGACGTTGAGCGCGCCAAGTACTGGCTCTCCGTGGGCGCTCAGCCCACCCAGACGGTCAAGACCGTTCTCAAAAAGGGCGGCGCGATCGACTAAATCGCTGCCCAAACATCTCCGCATCAAGGAGGGATCAACATGGCAGAATTGGTCAAGTACATCGCATTAAGCTTGGTGGACCATCCCGACCAGGTGGAGGTCAAGGAGGTTCAGGGCGAGCAGGCGCTCATCCTGGAGCTGCATGTGGCCCCGGAGGACATGGGCAAGGTCATCGGCAAGCAGGGCCGCATCGCCAAGGCGATCCGCTCCGTCGTCAAGGCGGCGAGCCTGAAGACGGGCGAAAACGTCATGGTGGAAATCGTGTAAAGCGCAAAAGGGAGCATTCGCCTTTGACGGATGCTCCCTTTGCCTTTCTTTGCAGAGGGGGAAGGAAATGAAGCCATATCTGATGATCGGGCAGGCCGTAAAGCCCCAGGGCATTCGGGGCGAGATCAAGGTGCTGCCGCTGACGGATGATCCCATGCGGTTCATGGACCTAAAAAGCGTGTTTTTGGATGAGCGTGGGGAGCGGGAGTGCGAGGTGAAGGGCGCGCGCGTGCAGGCGGGCTTTGCCTATGTGGCGCTTGCGGGCGTTGAGGACCGCAACGCGGCAGAGCGCCTGCGCGGCTGCGGCCTCTACGTGGACCGCAAGAACGCCGCGCCGCTGCCCGAGGGGCGCTATTACATCGCCGATCTGATCGGCATGGAGGTCTATGACGAGCGGGGCGAGAAACTGGGAACGCTGACCGAGGTGACGCAGGCGGGTGGCAACGACGTCTACGAGGTCAAGGGCGCGCGCGCATTCCGCTTCCCGGCGCTTGCCCGCGCGCTGAAAAAGGTGGATGTGGAGGGCGAAAAAATGGTGCTGGACAGCGCCGCGCTCCGGGAAATCGCGGTATACGACGATGAAGATTAAGATTCTGACGCTCTTTCCGGATATGTTCATGCCCGTGCTGGGCGCCAGCATCGCCGGCAGAGCGATTGAAAACGGGATTTTGGCCATTGAGCCGGTCAACATCCGGGATTATACCTTGGACAAGCACCGCAGGTGCGACGACACGCCCTATGGCGGCGGCGCGGGCATGGTGATGACGCCGCAGCCGCTCATCGACTGTTTGCGCGCGCAGACGCAGGGATTTCCGGCGCGGCGCATCCTGCTTTCGCCACGCGGCGCCACGCTGACGCAGCAGCGCGCGCGGGAGCTGGCCAAGGAGGAAAACCTCCTCTTCCTGTGCGGACACTACGAGGGCGTGGACCAAAGGGTGATCGACGCCTACATCGACGAGGAGATATCCATCGGCGACTACGTGCTCACCGGCGGGGAGCTTGCGGCCATGGTGGTCATCGACTGCCTGATCCGGCACATCCCGGGCGTGCTGGGCAGCGGTGAGTCCGCCGGAGAGGAGAGCTTCTCCGACGGTCTGCTGGAATACCCGCACTACACGCGCCCGGCCGTCTACGAGGGGATGGAGGTGCCGGAGGTGCTGCGCTCCGGCCACGATGCGAACATTCGGAAGTGGCGGCGAGAGCGCAGCCTGGACATCACGCGCGAGCGCCGGCCCGAGCTGCTGGAAACGGCGCCGCTCTCCCAAGAGGACCGAATATACCTGGGCTGGGAGGCGCCCAAGCCCAAGCGAAGGCGGCGAACAAAGGAAACCAAAGCGTGAGCCCTTCGGTAAATTTCCCGAAAAGACCCGGAATTTTATTGATTTTTTGGGGGAGCAATGGTATACTATCTCACGTTGACTCATGAAGGGACGGTCCGCTGCTGTTTCGACCCGGGGCCTGAGGGCGCCTGTGGCAAGAGCATGAACGTCTGCATAGGGAAGGAGATTTTACACTATGAACGAGATCATTCGCGCCATTGAGATGGAGCAGCTCCGTACCGACATCCCCAAGTTTGCCATCGGCGACACCGTCCGCGTACAGGTCAAGGTCGTGGAAGGCAGCCGCGAGCGCTTGCAGGCGTTTGAGGGCACTGTCATCGCTCGCCGCAACGGCTCCTGCCGCGAGACGTTCACCGTCCGCCGCGTTTCCTACGGCATCGGCGTGGAGCGCACGTTCCCCATCCACAGCCCGCGCGTGGACAGCATCACCGTCGTTCGCCGCGGTAAGGTTCGCCGCGCCAAGCTCTATTACCTGCGCGACCGCGTCGGCAAGGCCGCCAAGGTCAAGGACTACAACAAGTAATTCGGGGAATTTGGGTAACAAAGATCGCATTCCTTTGCGGGGTGCGGTCTTTGTGCGTTATGGGGCTTATCCGCGCGTTGGATCGCACGGACCTCAGGACCGGGGCCTTTTTTCGTGCGATGCTTGCTAAAATAGGAAAAAGAGTGTTATATTAGTAAGGAAAACAAATTGGGAGGACCCGCAGATTGAACATACAATGGTATCCGGGCCACATGGCCAAGGCGCGGCGCATGCTGGAGGAGAGCCTGAAATTGGTCGATGTGGTCATTGAAATGGTGGACGCGCGCGCGCCCGCCTCCTCACGCAATCCGGACTTTGACGCCCTTTTCAGCGCGAAGCCCCGCGTGATGGTGCTCAACAAGGCGGACCTTGCGGACCCCGCCGCGACGAATCGATGGATCCAGCACTATCAAAGCATGGGCTGGGACGCCATTTCCTTTTCCGCTAACGCGGGCAAGGGCGTCAAGGCGGCCATCTCTTTGGTGGAGCGCGCCGTGCGGCCGGTAGTGGAGCGCATGAAGGCCAAGGGCGTAAACAAGACGGTCCGCGCCATGATCGTGGGCATCCCCAACGTGGGAAAATCGACCTTCATCAACCGCCTGCGCGGCACGGCGGTGGCAAAGGCGGGGGATCGGCCCGGCGTCACCCGCGGCAAGCAATGGATCATCGTCAATCCCTACCTGGAATTTCTGGATACGCCCGGCATGCTCTGGCCCAAGTTTGAGGACAAGGACGCGGCCCTTCGCCTCGCCTTTTTGGGTTCCATCCGCGGGGAGATCATGGACAATGAGGCCCTGGCCATGCAGCTGATGGAGGCGCTGGCCAGCGCCATGCCCGCGGCGCTGGAAACGCGGCTCAAGTTCAAGCCGGAGGAGGGCATGACGGGCGCGGAGATGATGGAGATCGCCTGCCGCAAGCGCGGGTGGCTCCTCTCCGGCGCCAGGCCGGACACTGAGCGCGCCGCCTCGCTGATCCTGGATGAATTCCGGGGCGGCAAGATGGGCCGCATTACGCTGGAGGCGCCGCCGGTCCGGGAAGAGGCGTAAGGAGGAAGAGGATGGCCAGAGAGACGAAGGAGGAGCGCATCCAGCGCATGACGGCGCTGGAGAGGCCCCTGTGGGATAAAGGCGCCTGGGTGGGCGGCGTGGACGAGGCGGGACGGGGCCCGCTGGCCGGGCCGGTGGTCGCCGCGTGCGTGGTGATGCCGGAAGCGCCGCTCCTGCCGGAGATCAACGACAGCAAAAAGGTGCCGGAGAAAAAGCGCGATGTTCTGTATGACGAGATTTTGCGCATCGCTAAGGCGGTAGGCGTGGGCGTGGCAACGGTTGAGGAGATCGAGACGCTCAACATCAAGGCCGCCGCGCGCTTGGCCATGAAGCGCGCCATCGAGCAGGCAAAGCCGCCGCGCATCTTTGTGGATGCGGAACGGGACCTAGATGTGGACATGCCCCAGCAAGCCATAGTGCATGGCGACGCGGTGAGCTACAGCGTGGCGGCGGCGTCCATCGTCGCAAAGGTGACGCGGGACCGCATGATGCGGGAATTGGACGCGCAATACCCGCTCTATGGCTTTGCGCAGCACAAGGGCTACGGCACCCAGGCGCATTACGAAGCGCTGCGCCAGCACGGCCCCTGCCCCGCGCACCGCAAGCTGTTCATCCGCTCCGCGTTTGAGAAAAGATGAGCGCCCCGAGGGACAAGGGATGCGTGGGGGAAGCGGCCGTGCGCATGTACTTGGAGGCCAAGGGCTATGTCTTTGTGGCCGGCAACGTGCGCGTGGGGCATGACGAGATCGACTTGATCATGCGGGACGGGCGCGCGCTGGTCTTTGTGGAGGTCAAGCTGCGCTCCGAGGATCTAAAGGGGTTAGAGGCGGTGGATGAGGGAAAGCGCAGGCGCCTTTCCCGCGCGGCGGTGGGTTACCTTGCGAAAAACGGCGGGTTGGAGCGCGCCGCGCGCTTTGACGTGGCCGAGGTCTGCTACGACGGCGCGCAAATGGAGATCCATCACGTCAAAGACGCCTTTCCGCTCTCGCACGGGCGATATTTTGTATAATGAGGACGAAACAATGAGAAAGAAGTTTAGATGGCTCTGCCTTGTTCTGCTGTTGGCGCTGTTGCTGCCGCAGGCGGTGGCGGCGGGGGAAAACCTCATCGCCAACGGCGACTTTGCGCAGTTGGATGAGAGCGGCCTGCCGGTGGGATGGACCTACACGGCCTGGACGCAGGACGACGCGGTTTCCTCATATTGGACGGAGGAGGAGGGCGGCGGCGCGTGCGTCCGGCTGCAAAATTTCTCGGATAACGACGCGCGCTTGGAGCAGGAGGTAGCCGTGCGCGGCAACACCCTCTACCACATCCGCGCGCGCATGAAGGCCGAGGGCGGCGATCCCGCGCGCATCGGCGCAAACCTATCGGTGGCGGATACCTTCGCCATCTCCGGCGATTGGACGGATACCGCCGGAGAGTGGGTGACCGTTGAGCTCTACGGCAAGACGGGTTGGTTTCAAAACAGCATGGTCGTGGCGCTGCGCGTGGGCTTTTACGGCGAGGAGAACATAGGTTCGGCGTGGTTTGACGATGTTGTGGTGGAGAAAGTCGACAAGGTCCCCACGGGCTTTGAGGTTCAGAGCCTAAAAGAGGCGCCCGTGAGCGCCGCCTCCAACGAGGAAAAGGAGGGCGCGGACTGGATTCCCATGCAGGCTTTTGTGGCCGCCATGTTCGTCATCCTGCTGCTGACGGCGCTTTGGCGCCTGTACGGCGTACAGATTGAGGAAAGAAAGGCCAAAATCGCCTTGATCGTCGCGCTGTGGGCGGCGGCGGCGTTGCGGCTGTTCCTGGCGGTGAAGAGCACCGGCTATGAAGTGGACATCAATTGCTTCACGGCCTGGGGCCAGATGGTAGCTAACGTCGGCCCCGCGGATTTCTACGCGCAGGACTTTTGCGATTATCCCCCGGGATACCTCTATGTGCTGGGCTTGCAGGCGGGGCTTTGCAACCTAATGGGCATCAGCTCCGGCACGGCGCCGTACCTACTGCTGCTCAAGCTGCCGCCCATCCTGTGCGACCTGGCGGCGGCCTACCTGCTTTACCGCATTGCCGCGCGGCACGGAAAGCCCACCTGGGCGCTGTTGGCCGCGGTGACCTATGCCTTTATGCCTGTCGCCATCCTCGATAGCGCCATGTGGGGCCAGATGGATAGCGTGCTGGTGCTGTTGATCCTCGTGGTGGTGGACGCCTTCCTACAGCGAAAGACGCTGCGCGCCGCGCTGGTGTACGGCGTGGCGGTGATGGTCAAGCCGCAGGCGCTGATGCTGGGGGTCATTCCGCTGTGCGGATATGTCATGGAGATTGTGGAAGACCGGCGCAAGGGATTCCGCGCGCTGCTGCTGGGCGTGCTCTCCTGCGTGGGCGTCATGGCGGTGATTGCCGTGCCGTTCCTCATCCGGCAGCCGCCCGCCTATATCTTTGAAAAGTACTTCTCCACGCTCGCGTCCTATCCTTATGCCACCGTCAACGCCCTCAACCTCTTCTACATTCTCGGGGGCAATTGGGTGAGCCAGGATACGGCCCTGCTGGGCCTGACATATGCCGCTTGGGGCACGGTGGGCATGGTGGTCAGCGTGGGCCTTTCGCTGTTTTTCTGCTTTGCAAGCAGGGAAAGGCGCGCCATTCCCCTGACCACGGCGCTGATGCTGGCGGGCGTGTTCTGCCTGGGCGTGCGGATGCACGAGCGTTACATGTTCCCCGCGCTGCTGCTGCTGTTGCTCTCGGCGGTCCTCTATGGCGATAAGCGGCTGTGGCAGGCCTTTGGGGGATTTTCGGTGACCAACGCGGTCAATATCTACATCGTGTTGCAAAACCAGCATGTGTTGGAGGAAAACCGACTGCTGGGCATTGCCGTGGCCACGTTCAACCTGCTGATGCTGTTTTATTTGGTGGAAGTGTGCGTGGACCTTTGCCTGAAAAAGTCGGTGCAGAGCGTGGAGCCGGAGCACCGGCCGCCGCTCAAGCGCCAGGTGCTGGGCGCGCGCCTACCCGACATGGAGGCGAGCGGAGACCGCGCCTCCTTCCGCATGACGCGCGCAGACTACCTGATCATGGCGGCGCTGACGCTGATCTACGGCTGTTTGGCCTTCTACCGGCTGGGGGATTTTACCGCTCCCCAAACGCTGTGGGAGGGCAAGACGGGCACACAGGCCACTTTGGACCTCGGTCAAACGCGCGGCATTGGCGAATTCCGCTATTATGGCGAGATCCCCTACGGGGATTTTGCGATCTCCTTTAGCCAGGACGGGCAGGAGTGGACCGACCCCATCTCCCAGACCGTGGGCGTACACGATATGTTCAAGTGGCACAAAGTGGCGCTGCAAATGGATGCGCGCTACGTGCGCTTGGAGGTGACCAACGGCGAAATCAAGCTCTTTGAGGTGGGAGTCTTCGGCCAGGATGGAGCGCTGATGGAGGTCGCGCAGTGCGACGCCACGGCGCTTGTGGACGAGCAGGACATTGTGCCCGCCCAAACCTCCTACATGAACGGCATGTACTTTGACGAGGTGTATCACGGCCGCACGGCCTATGAGCAGCTCAACAACATGGAGTGGTATGAAAACACCCATCCGCCGCTGGGCAAGGTCTTTATCTCCTGGAGCATCGCGGCCTTTGGCATGACGCCGTTTGCCTGGCGCTTTGCCGGGACGCTGGCGGGGGTTTTGATGGTGCCCGCGATGTACCTGCTGTGCAAGCTGCTCTTCCGCAAGCCGCTCTTTGCGCTGCTGGGCACGTGCCTGATGACGTTTGACTTTATGCACCTGGCGCAGACGCGGCTGGGCACCATCGATTCCTACCCGGTGCTCTTCATCATTCTGGGCTTTTACTTCATGCTCCGCTACGCCTATATGAGCTTTTACCACGACAAGCTGTGGAAGACGTTTGTGCCGCTGCTGCTCTCGGGGCTGTTCATGGGCCTGGGCATGGCGAGCAAATGGATTGGCGTATACGCGGCGGTGGGGCTGGCGGTGCTCTTCTTCAGCATCTTTGGCGCGCGCGTGAAGGAATACCGGTGGGCCAAGCGCGATCTTGCCGCGGGGGAGCTCTCCGCCCAGCGAGAGGAGCAGTGTCTAAACGTCGTGGAGAAGTTCCCCAAGAAGGCGATGCTGACGCTGCTGGCCTGCGTTGTGTTCTTCATCATCATTCCCCTGGCCATCTACATTGGCTCCTATTACCAGTTCCTGCGCATTGATGCGCCGCGCCACGGGCTCAAAGAGGTGTGGAATTATCAGCTGCACATGTTCAACTACCACAAGGGCGTCTTTGACAGTCATCCGTTCGAATCCTCGTGGTGGCAATGGCCGCTGGACATCCGCAACATCTGGTACTACGTCTCCGACTCCATGCCCGAGGGCTGGGTGTCCTCCATTTCCGCGCTGGGCAACCCCGCGGTGTGGTGGACGGGGCTTGTCTGCCTGATTTGGGTGGCCGTTCGCGTGGCCAAGGGCTATGGCAAGCGCGATCCGCGCCTGTGGTGGGTGCTGATCGGGTTTGGGGCGAACTATCTGCCCTGGGTGTTGGTGCCGAGGGTGACGTTCGTCTACCACTACTTTGCCTCGGTGCCCTTCATCATCCTGGCAACGGTGCTCTTCTTTGAGGACCTTTACGACAAGAAGAAGTGGGCAAGGCCGGTGATCTACGCCTTGATGGGCGTGACGGTGGCGCTGTTCCTGCTGTTTTATCCGGCGCTTACCGGCGTCCCCATGACGGACTTCCACGCATCCCTGCTCAGGTGGCTGCCTTCCTGGGTGCTGTTTTAGGAGGCTCGAATGGAACAACTAAAAAAGCTCGCCGCCCAGGCCGTGAAATTCGGCCTGGTTGGCGTGGTCAATACGCTGGTGGACATGGGCGTGTACGCACTGCTGATGCTCGTCCCTCTTTTTCGGCGGTATTACGTGGTTGCGCAGGTGTTGGGCTACTGCGCGGGCGTGACCAACAGCCTGGTGATGAACAAGCGGTGGACCTTTGCCCAAAGGGAGCCCATGAGCAAAAAGCAGCTCGCCTTCTTCCTACTGATCAACCTGGCGGCGCTGCTGGTCTCAACCGGCGTGCTGGTGCTGACCCAGGAACGGCTGGGCCTGGGCCGGTTCGTGGGCAAGGCAATTGCCGTTGTCTGCTCGCTGGGCGTGAACTTTACGGGCAACAAACTGTTCGTATTTAAGAAGTAAAAAGGGGTGGGGAAGATGCTGTCCAAGGTCATCAGCTGCGGCCGCCTGGGGATTGAGGGGTACCTCATGCGCGTGGAGGTGGACGTGCGCGAAGGACTGCCCATGATGGACGTGGTGGGCCTGCCCGATGCCGCCGTGCGCGAATCGCGCGAGCGCGTGCGCACCGCGATGAAGAACAGCGGATACGTCTTCCCCGTATCGCAGATCACGGTCAATCTCGCCCCCGCAGACATCAAGAAGGAGGGGCCGTGGTACGATTTGCCCATCGCCCTGGGGATCCTTGCGGCCTCCAAGCAGCTGCCCATGGAGAGCCTAACGGACGCGCTGGTGCTGGGCGCGCTATCGCTGGACGGCAGCGTGGGCGCGGTCACGGGCGCCATGCCCATGCTGCTGGCCGCGCGCCGGCAGGGGGTAAAGCGCGCGCTGCTGCCCGCCGAAAACGCGCGCGAGTGCGCCTGCTTGGGCGGCGTCGCCCTCTATCCCATCGCAAACCTAGCGGAGGCGGTGGGTTTTTTGCGCGGTGAAAAGCAGCTGGAATGCGCCGTGCAGCCGGCGCCGTCTGAGGGCGCGCCGGAGGAGGAGCCCACCGTGGACCTGGCCAATGTGCGCGGGCAGTACGCGGCCCGGCGCGCGTTGGAGATCGCCGCCAGCGGCGGGCACAATCTGCTCCTCATCGGCACGGCGGGCTCGGGCAAGACCATGCTGGCGCGCTGTCTGCCGGGCATCCTGCCCCGCATGACCGAGGAAGAGGCGATGGAGACCACGGTCATTCACTCCGTGACAGACGGCTTTCGCGGCGGATTGATGGCGCAGCGGCCCTTTTCCGCGCCGCATCACACGGCCTCGGCCGCGGCGCTGATTGGCGGCGGCCGGGGCGCGATGCCGGGGGAGGTGACCAAGGCGCACAACGGCGTGCTCTTCCTGGATGAGCTGCCCGAATATCCCCGCTCCGTGCTCGAAGCCCTGCGCCAACCCTTGGAGGACGGCGTGGTGACGGTTGCCCGGGCCAACGCCCGCTGCGTCTATCCGGCGAATTTTCAGCTCGTCTGCGCGATGAACCCTTGCCCCTGCGGCAACTATGGATCGCGCACGCAGGCCTGCCGCTGTGCGCCGCACGAGGTGCAGCGGTACTTAGGCCGCATCTCCGGGCCGCTGCTGGACCGCATCGACATGGTGGTGGAGATGGATGCCGTGCCGCCGGAGGAGGTCTTTTCCGGCGGCGGAGCGCAGGAGAGCAGCCGGACGGTGCGCGCTCGCGTGGAGGCGGCCCGCGCCGTGCAAAACGCGCGCTATCGGGGCATGGGCTTTTACTGCAACGCGCGCATCCCGGCCAAGCGCTTGGAGGAGATGTGCCCCATGACGCAGGAGGCGCGGGAGCTGCTCGCCCTGTGCATGAAGAATCTGCACTTGTCCATGCGGGCGTACACGCGCGTCATGCGCATCTCCAGGACGCTGGCAGACATGGAGGGCAAGGACATCATCGAGGGCGAGCACATCGCGGAGGCCGCCTCCTACCGGGGCGCCAACGAAAAGTATTGGAAATAGAGCAATATAAGGCGAGGGAAAGGCGGGGTCGCGCATGACGAGAGAGGACGGCGTGTGGCTTTGGCTGGCCATGACTCCAGGGCTGAGCGCGGGTAAGGCCAGGGAACTGGTGGAGCATCTTGGCGGAGAGGCGGCCGCGTGGAACGCTGGGCCGGATGCGCTGGAGCGCGCCGTGGGCAGGGATCTTGCCGCGCGGCTCTTGCGGGCCCGCGACCCGGAGCGCATCAACGCGCATGTGCGCCGCTGCCGCGCGATGGGCATGACCCTGATCACCCCAAGCAGTCCGGAATATCCGCCGCTGCTAAAGGGAATTTACGACCCGCCCTGCGCGCTCTATGCGCGCGGCAACCTCGCGCTGCTCAAAACCGATTGCCTGACGGTGGTGGGCACGCGGCGGCACACGCGCTACGGCGAAAAGGTGACCAGGCTCCTTGCCGGAGAGTTGGCCAGCGCGGGGCTGACCATCGTTTCGGGCCTGGCCGAGGGATTGGACGGCGTTGCGCACCGCGCCGCTTTGGATGCGGGCGGCAACACCATCGCCGTGCTGGGCAACGGCCTTGACGTGTGCTATCCCAGCATGCACGCCGGTTTGCAGGAGGAGATCGCGCACAAAGGACTGCTGCTGAGCGAGTACGGACCGGGAACGCGGCCCAGCAAAGCCACCTTCCCGGCGCGCAACCGCATTTTGGCGGGATGTGCGCGGGGCACGCTGGTGACGGAGGCGGGCGAAAAATCCGGCGCGCTGATCACGGCGGGCCTTGCGGTGGAGTACGGTCGGGAGTTATTCACCGTACCGGGAAATATCGACTCACCGGCAAGCGTCGCCACCAACCTGTTGATGCGCACCAGTGCGGAGATTGTGCTGGAAAGCGCGGATATCTTGCAGGTGCTGGGCGTCAAAGCGCCACTCGTGGCGCGGGAAGAGGAAGCGCCCGCGACCCTAAACGCGGAGGAGGCGGCGCTGGTGGAGCGCATCCGGCAGGAGCCTCAGTCCTTCGATCAACTGATCGAGCTGACGGGGTTTTCGGCCTCAAAATTAAATTCGCTCTTGACAATGCTGCAATTGAAGGGAATAATAGACCAGTCGGCAGGCCGCGTCTACGCGGCGAAAACCTCATTGCGGACGAGAGATTGACGGGGGTATACTATGGCAGCAGCCAGCAGCAAATATAAATTGGTCATCGTGGAGTCTCCCGCGAAGGCCAAGACCATTGGAAAGTTCCTGGGCAGGGGGTACAAGGTGGAGGCCTGCAACGGCCATGTGCGCGACCTGCCCAAGAGCCAGATCGGCGTGGATGTGGAGCGGAATTTTGAGCCGCGCTACATCACCATCCGCGGCCGGGGCGAGATCCTGGACAAGATCCGCAAGGAGGCGCGCGGCGCTTCCAAGGTCATCCTGGCTACCGACCCTGACCGCGAGGGGGAGGCCATCTCCTGGCATCTTTCCAATATTTTGAAGATAGACCCGGCATCCAACTGCCGCGTGGAGTTTAATGAGATCACCTCCCAGGCGGTCAAGGCGGCGATGAAAAAGCCGCGGCCCATCAACTTAAAGCTGGTGGACGCGCAGCAGGCGCGCCGCGTGCTGGACCGGCTTGTGGGTTACAAGATCAGCCCCCTGCTCTGGGCCAAAGTGCGCAAGGGGCTCTCCGCCGGGCGCGTTCAGTCGGTCGCCACGCGCATGATTGTGGACCGGGAGGCGGAGATTGACGCCTTCATCCCCAAGGAGTACTGGACGCTGAGCGCGGAATTCACCGACGGAAATCAAAAGTTTACCGCCAAGTATTTCGGCCGCGGCGAGGAAAAAATCGAAATCAATTCCGAGCGCCAGGCCAAGGAGGCCCAGGAATACCTGCTCAAGCAGAGCTACAAGGTCGCCTCCGTCCGCTCTGGCGAGCGGCGCAAGAACCCGCCGCCGCCGTTTACCACCTCCAATTTGCAGCAGGAGGCGGTGCGCAAGCTCTCCTTCACCACGAAGAAGACCATGCAGGTGGCGCAGATGCTCTACGAAGGCGTTGACATTGAGGGCGAGGGAACGGTGGGTCTCATCTCCTACATCCGCACCGACTCCACAAGGCTTTCCGACGAAGCCCTCAGCGCCGCCAGGGATTACATCGCCCAGAATTATGCCAAGGAGTTCCTGCCCGAGGAGCCCAATATCTACAAGGGCCGTAAGAACGCGCAGGACGCGCACGAGGCCATTCGCCCCACGCACGCCCTCTTTTCGCCGGAGAAGGTGAAGGCGTCCTTGACGCGCGACCAGTACCGCCTCTATAAGCTCATCTACGACCGCTATCTCGCCTCGCAGATGACGCCGGCCGTCTACGAGACGATGGCGGTGGAGCTGGCGGGCGGCGGCGCGCAATTCCGCTTCGGCGGCACGAAAAAGAAGTTCGCAGGCTTTACCGTGCTCTATGAGGAGGGCATGGACGAGCCCGCGGAAAAAGAGTCCGCCCTGCCCAACGTCAAGGTGGGGGACGAGGTGACGATGAAGAACCTGCTGCCCGAGCAGCACTTCACCCAGCCGCCGCCCCGCTATACGGAAGCCTCGCTCGTGCGCGCGATGGAGGAGAAGGGCATCGGCCGCCCCTCCACTTACGCGCCCACCATCACCACCATCCTGGCAAGGGGATATATCGCCAGGGAGAACAAGGCCCTGGTGCCCACCGAGCTTGGCGCGCTGGTGACGGAAATGATGACGGAGAACTTTAACTCCATTGTGGACGTGCAGTTTACCGCCGACATGGAGGAGGAGCTGGACACCGTCGAGGAAGCGGGCAAGGACTGGCACGAGGTGATTGAAAAGTTCTACGACCCCTTCTCCCTGCAATTGGCCGAGGCGGAGAAGAACATCGAAAAGGTGGAGGTCAAGGACGAGGTTTCCGACGTCAAGTGCGACAAGTGCGGCGCGATGATGGTCTATAAGATGGGGCGCTTCGGCCGGTTCCTGGCCTGCCCCAACTTCCCGGAATGCCGCAACACCATGCCCATTGTGCGCGCCATCGACGCGCACTGCCCCAAGTGCGGCGGCGCAATCCTGGTGCGCAACACCAAGCGCGGCCGGGTGTTTTACGGCTGTGAAAGGTATCCGGAGTGCGACTATACCTCCTGGGATATGCCGGTGGACGACCGCTGCCCGGACTGCGGCAGCCCCATGGTGGTCAAGCGCGACCGCAAAAAGGATGTCACCTGGCACCTGTGCACCAACGAAAAGTGCAAGCGCCGGGTGGAAGTGGAAAACCCCGCCGCCGAGGCGGAGGACGCGGATTAAAAGGCTGGGGGGCATGACTTGTCATGCCCCTTTGGCGCGGACAGAGAAAAAGGGGGAGCATGCATGAAAGTCAACGTCATCGGCGCAGGGTTGGCGGGCAGCGAAGCCGCCTGGCAGCTGCTCAGGCGCGGATACGAGGTGGCGCTGTACGAGATGAAGCCCGAAAAGTACACGCCGGCGCACCACATGCCGGGATTTGCGGAATTGGTGTGCTCCAACTCCCTGCGCAGCGACCGGCTGGAGAACGCGGTCGGCCTGCTCAAGGAGGAGATGCGGCGCGTGGGCTCGGTGATTATGGACAGCGCGGAGCAGGCGCGCGTGCCCGCGGGCGGCGCGATGGCGGTGGACCGCGAGCGCTTTAGCGCGGGCGTGACGGACGCGCTGCGCGGGCATCCCCGGCTCACGGTTGTGCCGGGCGAGGTGACGGCTCTGCCCGAAGGGCCCACGATCATTGCCACCGGTCCGCTCACCAGCGACGCCTTTGCCCAGGAGATCTGCCGCATCACCGGGCGGGAGGGGCTCTCCTTCTATGACGCCGCGGCGCCCATCGTCCTTATGGATTCCATCGACATGGACAGGGCGTTCCGGGCCAGCCGATACGGGCGCGGGGAGGATGATTACATCAACTGCCCCATGACCCGGGAGGAGTACGACGCCTTCTACGATGCGCTGATTGCGGCGGAGACCGCGCCGGTGCACGGCTTTGAACAGGGAAAGGTGTTCGAGGGCTGCATGCCGGTGGAGGTCATGGCGGCGCGCGGGCGGCAGACGCTGGCCTTTGGCCCCCTAAAGCCCGTGGGCCTTGTGGACCCCAGGACCGGCAAAATGCCCTATGCGGTGCTGCAATTGCGGCAGGACGACGCGGCGGGCACGCTGTACAACCTGGTGGGCTTTCAAACGCGGCTCAAGTTTCCGGAGCAAAAGCGCGTTTTCGGCATGATTCCCGGCCTTGAGCACGCACAATACGCGCGCTATGGCGTGATGCACCGCAATACCTTCCTCAATTCGCCCCAGCTGCTGGACGATCACTATAAGCTGCGCGACGGACTGTACTTTGCCGGACAGATGACGGGCGTGGAGGGCTATGTGGAATCCGCCGCCTCCGGAATGGTGGCGGGCATCGCCATGGCGCAGGAGCTGGCGGGCCGCGCGCGCACCGACTGGACGGATGAGACCGTGTTGGGCGCGCTGGGGCGCTATGTCTCCACGCCCAACCGCAATTTTCAACCCATGAACGCGACCTTTGGCATCCTAAAGCCGCTGGAGGGAAAGCGGGTGCGCGCCAAGAAGGAGCGCTACCAGCTCATCGCCCAAAGGGCGCTTGCGAAAATTGGGGATATTGTGAACGAACTGTAAAGAATTGCCGCTTAGAAACCCGTAATTATGGGGTTTTTGAGCGGCAATCCGCATAAGTGGGAAACTTTGCGCTTTTCCCCTCGTCTGAATTGTGATAGCATGAAGACAGTAATTGTTTACGGAGGAAACACCTGCATGGAAGAAAAAAAGAGTTTATTTCGCGGCACAACCATTGTCGCGGTACAAAAAGACGGAAAGACCGCGGTCGCGGGCGACGGCCAGGTGACCATGGGCGAGACCACGATTATGAAGCACGGAGCCAAGAAGGTGCGCAGGCTCTACGGCGGCAAGGTTGTGGTGGGCTTTGCGGGCTCGGTGGCCGACGCCTTTTCCCTGTGCGAGAAGTTTGAGGCGTGTTTGGAGCAATTTGCCGGAAATCTGCCAAGGGCCGCGGTGGAATTGGCGCAGAATTGGCGCATGGATAAGGCGATGCGCCAATTGGAGGCCATGCTGCTGGCCGCGGACCAGGAAAACCTCCTGCTCATCTCGGGTACGGGCGAGGTCATCGCGCCGGACGACGGGGTGCTGGCCATCGGCTCGGGCGGCAACTACGCGCTGGCCGCGGCGCGCGCCCTGAAGCGCAACACCGACCTTGCGCCCAAGGAGATCGTGCGCAAGGCCATGGAAATCGCCTCGGACATCTGCGTTTACACCAATGACCACATCACCGTTGAAGAAGTGTAAGGAGTAACTATGAATCAGTTGACGCCAAGAGAAATTGTCGCGGAGTTGGATAAATACATCATCGGGCAGCATGATGCCAAGCGCGCGGTCGCCATTGCGCTGCGGAACCGCTACCGGCGGTCCCGCTTGGACCCGGAGATCCGCGAGGACATCACGCCCAAGAACATCCTGATGGTGGGCCCCACGGGCGTGGGCAAGACGGAAATCGCAAGGCGGTTGGCCAAGCTCGTGGACGCGCCGCTGGTGAAGGTGGAGGCCACCAAGTTCACCGAGGTGGGCTACGTGGGCCGCGATGTGGATTCCATGGTGCGCGACCTTGTGGAGACGTCACTGCGCCTGGTCAAGGAGCGCATGGGCAAGGAAGTGGAGATTGCCGCCGAGAGCAACGCACAGGAGCGCATTCTGGACGCGCTGGTGGCCAAGGAAAAGGGCATCAAAAAGGCGGATGTCAACCCCATTGAGGCGCTGCTGGGCCCCGTGCGCAAGCCCGAGGAGCCGCCGGAGGAGCGCGAGAGCCGCAAAAAGCGCCGCGAGCGCCTGCAAATGGAGCTGCTGTGCGGATCGCTGGAGGGGGAGATCATCGAAATTGAGGTGGAGGATACGGCCAGCGCCGACACGCTGCCCGGCACCGACGTCTCCCTCAACGATATGCTGGGGGGACTGATGCCCAAGAAGAAGAAGGTGCGCAAGGTCTCCGTCATTGAGGCGCGAAAGATTCTAAAGCAGGAGGAGATCGGCAAGCTCATCGACATGGATAAGGCCACGAGCGAGGCGGTCTACAAGGCGGAAGAGGACGGCATCGTCTTTATCGACGAGATCGACAAGGTGGCGGGCCGCTCGCAGTCGGGCAGCCCCGACGTCTCCCGCGAGGGCGTGCAGCGCGACATCCTGCCCATTGTCGAGGGTTGCACCGTCAACACCAAGTACGGCCCCGTCAGGACCGACCACATGCTCTTCATTGCCGCGGGCGCCTTTCACGTGGCCAAGGTCACAGAACTGATCCCCGAATTGCAGGGCCGCTTCCCGGTGCAGGTCGAACTCAAGCCGCTGACGGAGGAGGACTTCCGCAGCATCCTCACCCAGCCGGAAAACGCCCTCATCAAGCAGTATCAGGCGCTGATGCGCGTGGACGGGGTGGAGCTGTCCTTTACCGAGGACGCGATTTGTGAAATGGCCAAGATTGCCGTGGAAATGAACGACAGCCGCGAGAACATCGGCGCGCGCCGGCTGCACACCCTCATTGAGGAGCTGCTGGATGAGGTGGCCTTCTCCGGCGGGGAGAACGGACCGGAGAACATCGCAATTGACGGCGCCTACGTGCGCGAGCACCTGTCCGAAACCGTCAAGCAGTTCGACGTGGCCCGCCACATCATATAGCCTTCGCTTTTGCCCTTTGGAGCCTCCTTTTCGCAGGAAAAGGGGGCTTTTGCTTGCCGATGGCGCGATGCAAAAAAACGCGCTTTTCGCTCACGCGCATTGCCGAATCATTAACTTGCGTATTGCGAGAAAAACGGGTATAATAATAGGGATGGATTTCTGCTTGCGGCGCGCCGTGCATCGGACGCGCGCGGGGGAGAAACGCATGCGGCTTCTGCGTCAAGAGCGGGTTGACGTGGACCATGCGCGGAAACCTCGGGCGCGATGCGCGTTATGGCTACGCAAGTCCGGGATAAAATCGAATAGCGTCGCTCCGGGCGGTATTTTGCACTGGATAATTAGACGTAAAACAGACTTGCCAATGAGGGAAGGTCTGCCTTAATTCGCGTGCTTTTGAAAAGGAGGAAAGAGTTTACGTGTCGGCAAAAGGAAAGTTAAAGATCATCCCGCTGGGCGGGGTAGAGGAAATCGGCAAAAACATCTATGTATTGGAGTATGGCGAGGACATCATCGTGGTGGACTGCGGCTCCATTTTCCCCAAGGAGGATATGCTGGGCATTGACCTGGTCATCCCGGATGTGACGTATTTGCAGCGCAACCGCGAGCGCATCCGCGGCATCCTGATCACGCACGGCCATGAGGACCACATCGGCGCCGTGCCCTACGTGGTCAAGCAGCTGGGGGGCGTTGTGCCCATCTACGGCACGCGGCTGACGCTGGCGCTGATTGAGCTCAAGCTCAAGGAGCATCGCGCCATGCCCAACGTCGCCCTGCACACCATCGCGCCCGGCCAGAGCGTCAAGGTGGGCTCCTTTGACGTGGACTTTATCAAGATGAGCCACTCCATCGCCGGCGCCGTTGCCATGGCCATCAAATGCCCGGTGGGCACGGTGGTGGTCACAGGGGATTTCAAGGTGGATTACACCCCGGTCGACGGCGAGCTGATGGACTTCCAAAAGCTGGCGGAGTTGGGCAAAAAGGGCGTGCTCGCCCTGCTGATGGACTCCACCAACGTCGAGCGCAACGGCTACACCATGTCCGAAAAAAAGGTGGGGGAGACCTTTAACTCCCTCTTTACCCGCGCGGAGGGGCGCATCATCATCGCCATGTTCGCCTCCAACGTACACCGCGTGCAGCAGGTGGCGGAATCCGCCCAGAGATACGGCCGCAAGGTCTGCCTCACGGGCCGGAGCATGATCAACGTCTCCACCGTGGCGATGCAGCTGGGCGAGCTGCACATCCCGGACGACGTGATGATCTCCATCGACGATTTGGACCGCTACCCTGACGACAAGGTTGTGGTCATTACCACGGGCTCCCAGGGCGAGCAGATGTCGGGCCTTACGCGCATGGCGTTTTCCGAGCACCGCAAGCTGGACATCAAGTCCTCGGACATGGTGGTGATATCCGCCAACCCCATTCCGGGCAACGAGCTTTCCGTCTCGCGCGTCATCGACCAGCTGCTGCGCAAGGGCGCGGACGTGATCTACGAATCGTTGGCTGAGGTGCATGTCTCCGGCCACGCCTGCAAAGAGGAGCTCAAGCTCATGCACGCGCTGATCAAGCCGAAGTTCTTCATCCCCGTGCATGGCGAATACCGCATGCTCTCCATCCACAAAAAGCTGGCCATGACCATGGGCATGCCGGAGGACCACGTCATTATCCCGCGCCTGGGCGATGTCATTGAAATCAGCCGCAATTCGGCCAAGGTGGCCGGCGCGGTGCCCGCCGGCGCGGTGCTGGTGGATGGCTTGGGCATTGGCGATGTGGGCAACGTGGTGCTGCGCGACCGCAGGCATCTATCCCAGGACGGCCTGATGACGGTGGTGGTGGGCCTTGCCAAGGGAGAGGCCAAGATGGTTTCCGGGCCGGATATCGTCACCCGCGGCTTCGTCTACGTGCGCGAGAACGAGGAGCTGATGGTGCAGGCGCGCGAGGTGGTGAAAAAGTGCGTGGAATCCTGCCTCAAGGAGAGCCGCACGCCCGATTGGGGCACCATCAAGGGCCGCATCCGCGACGACTTGCGCGAGTTCCTGTATCAAAAGACCAAGCGCAGTCCCATGATCCTGCCCATCATCATGGAAGTATAAAGGAGCTGTAGCATGAACATCTACGATCGCGCGCACGAGCTGGCGCAGGAGCTGAAGACCTGTCCGGAGTATGTGGAGTACCAGCGGCTCAAGGACATCGCCATGGAAAACGACACGCAAAGGGCGCTCATTGAGGAGTACAAGCGGCTGCAATTTCAATTGCAGGTGGCCATGGCCGGCGGCGGCAAGCCCGATCCCGCGGAGATGGAGCGCCTGCAAAAGATCGCCGGCGTGTTGCAGCTGAGCGCGGAGGCATCAAACTACCTCATGGCGGAATTCCGCTTTCAAAAGATGCTGGCCGACATCTACAAGATCCTGGGAGACGCGGCGGGCATCGACATGGATATGCTCAAGGGTTGAGGGTGGAACGCGGGCACGGCGCGCGTCGTTTAACCAGGTAAGGAATTATTTTGCGGGAGGACAAAGCGGTGACGGAACCCAACAGAGGCAGGGGATGGAACATCGCCTGGCAGATAGTGCGGCCCTTCTCGATCTTCCTTTGCGCCTGTGTGCTGGCGGCCGGCATTTTGGCCACGGCCTGGAAGTATGCCTTTGAGCACTACATCATGCCGCCGGACCCCACGGATGCGACGGAGGTGGAGTTCGTAATCAAGCGCGGCTCCTCGGTGTCCTCCATCGCAAGGCAGCTCAAGGAGGCGGACCTTGTGCGCAACAAGGGCGTCTTTCAGTACTTAAGCGAGTTCATCGGCAAGGGGCATCAGCTCAAGGCGGGCACCTACACCCTCTCGCGCAGCATGACGCTGACCGAGATCATCGACATTCTCTCGGCGGGCGACGGTGGAACGGACGTCATGACCTTCACCGTTGTGGAGGGCCTATCGGTGGAGAGCATCGCAAAGTCCCTTGTGGAGCAGAAGGTCTTTTCCTCGCCCGACCGGTTTTTGGAGCTCTGCAAGACCGGGGAAGGGCTGACGGAGAAGTACGATTTTATCAAAGACGTGGCGGAGGCGAACGACGAGGGCCGCGTCTACGCGCTGGAGGGATACCTCTATCCCGATACCTATGAGATCTATGTCGGCTCCTCTGAGGAGACGGTCATCGGCAAGATGCTCGACCGCATGAACGTCATCTACGGCGTGACCTACCGCGACCGCGCCCTGGAGCTGAACCTGGACATGGACGAGGTGCTCACCCTGGCCTCCATCATCGAAAAGGAGGGCAAGCCCGCAACGTTTGCCAAGGTCTCCGCGGTGTTTCACAACCGCCTGAAGGAGAACATGGCGCTGGGCTCCGACGTGACGGTGCAATACGCGCTGGGCATCAAGCGCCTGGTGCTGACCAAGGACGAGCTGAATGTGGAGAGCAAGTACAATACCTACCTCAACAAGGGACTGCCGGTGGGCGCCATCTGCAACCCCGGCAACGGCGCCATTGAGGCGGCCCTCTATCCGGATGCGGAGACCTTGGAGGATGGATACCTCTATTTTACCCTGGCCGACCCGGAGACGGGGGAATTGATCTTCTCCAAAACCTTGGAGGAGCACAATGCGGCGGTGGAAACCTATCGTCCGCTTTGGGAGGCATACGACCGGAAAACACAACAGCCGGGATGAGGAGAGGGCGCGGGGACGCGCCCTTCTTTTTCCGGCGAGGGGGGAAGGAACATGGAATGCGAACTGCTCGCCCCGGTGGGCGGGGAAAGCCAGCTGGAGGCCGCCATTCGCTTTGGCGCCGACGCGGTGTATATGGGTGGCAAGAGGTTCGGCCTCAGGGCCTATGCGGGCAATTTTGACGACGCCGCGCTGCGGCGCGCGGCGCAGTACGTGCATAAAAATGGAAAGAAGATCTACGTGACCCTCAACGCCTATCTTTACAACGGCGATTTGGAGGGCGTGGAGCAGGCGGCGCGCGCCCTGGCAGAGGCGCAGGTGGACGCGGCCATTGTGGCCGACCCTGCGGCCGTTGAGATTTGCCGTCAGGTCGCGCCGGAGCTCAAGCTGCACCTATCCACGCAGGCCAATACCCTGAACTGGCGCGCGGCGGCATTTTGGCACCGGCAGGGGATCTCGCGCGTGGTTCTGGCGCGAGAGCTGACGATGGAGGATGTGCGCGGCATTCGGGAGAACACCCCGGACACCCTGGAAATCGAGGCGTTTGTGCACGGGGCGGTGTGCGCGTCCTATTCGGGAAGGTGCGTGCTCTCCAACTACCTGACGGGGCGGGACGCCAACCAGGGCCAGTGCGCGCAGACCTGCCGCTGGAAGTACGCGCTGGTCGAGGAGAAGCGCCCGGGCGAATACTTGCCCGTGTTTGAGGACGCGCGCGGCACCTACTTTTACTCTGCAAACGACCTTTGCATGATCGCGCACCTGAGGGAGCTGAGGCAGGCGGGCGTATGCTCCTTTAAGATCGAGGGCCGCATGAAGACGGATTACTACGTGGCCACCGTGGTGGCGGCCTATCGCCGCGCCATTGACGACATGCTGGAGCGGCCGGACGCGCCCTTTGACGAGCGGCTGCTACAGGAGGTGGGCAACGCCAGCCATCGCAAGTTCGGCACGGGGTTTTACTTCACCCGCAGGCCCACGGACCCGCCGGGAAGCGTGGAATATGAGCGCAACGCCGACTACATCGCCAAGGTGCTTAAGGTAGACGGCCAGGGCCTGGCGCTGGTGGAGCAGAAGAACAAGTTCACGCGCGGGGAGACGCTGCAATGGATGTCGCCCCAAGGGATTGTGGACTTTGTGGCCGAAGAAATGACCGATGAGGAAGGCGCGCCCATCGACTGTGCGCCGCATCCCAAACAGCGCGTTATGCTGAGGATGCCCGCAGGCGTTGAGGCGGGAGACTTCATCCGCAGGCAATTGACGCAGCGATAGTAAAAGCGGCGTCCGCCCGGCAAGAGAGGGTGGACGCCGCTTTCCATTGAAAAAGCTGTTAAGAGTCCGCTTTGGGCGAAGGGTTCTCCACGGAAAAGAGCAAATGCGGCATGGTCACGCCACGATAGAACTTGATCAGCGCGCCGGTCTGCGTCATGCCGTTGCGGCGGGCGACGTTTTGGGAGGCGGTGTTGGTATCGCGGATGATGGAATAGACGCGCGGCGCGCCCAGGGTTTGGAACGCATAGTCGCGGCAGGCGCGGGCCGCCTCCGTCGCATAGCCGTGATGCCAGTGCTTGCGCTTGAACAGGTAGCCGACCTCCAGCACCGGCTTTTCCAACCCGGCGTCCTGATAGGTGAGTCCGCATTGCCCCAGCATTTCCCCCGTTTCCTTGCTCACCACCGCCCACAGCCCCAGGCCGGTCTCCCTATAACGGCGGAATTGGTTTTCCAGCCAGGCAAAGGTCTCCTCGTCGGAAAAGGCGCCTTCGTAGGCGGTCATCGTCTCCTCGTCCTGAAGGATCTGGGCAAGGTCGGGGTAGTCCTCTTTCGTCATTTCGCGCAGGATCAGCCGTTCGGTCTCGATTCGCATGGCGGTTTTCCTCCCTTTAGTGCGGATTTTAAGGAGCATCAGCATAGCATATAGTAGTAAAAAATGCAATGGAGGAATGGGAAAATGCTGGAAATGCTGTTGATTGCACTGTCGGAGTGCTATTTCTTTCTCTCCTACATGGCGGGGCGCAACGCCTTCCCGCAAAAGCTGTCCCCGGAGGAGGAGCGCGCGTGCTTCGCGCGCATGAACGCCGGGGACGAGGATGCCCGTACCGAGCTGATTGAACACAATCTGCGCCTGGTGGCGCACGTGGCCAAGAAATATCAAAACACGGGAATGGAGAGCGACGACCTGATCTCCATCGGCACCATCGGGCTGATTAAGGCGGTGAAGACCTTTTCTTATGAGAGCGGCACGTCGCTGGCGACCTATGCCGCCCGCTGTATTGAAAACGAGATTTTGATGGTCATCCGCGCGGGGAAAAAACAGCGGCGCGAGGTTTCGCTACAGGAACCGGTGGGCACCGACAAGGAGGGAAACGAGATCTCCCTCATCGACATCCTGGGCACGGACGGCGAAGAGGTGGAGGACGAAGTGGAGCGCCGCATGAGCGCGGTCAAGGTGCGGCGCCTCATCGGCACGGCGCTCAACGCGCGGGAGCGCGTCGTGCTGGAGATGCGCTATGGACTCAACGACGGCCACCCTTATCCGCAGC
>CAOKIU010000007.1 GCA_948468595.1 uncultured Christensenella sp. | reverse complement strand
ATCTACACCCTTGTAGACACTCTTTCCCTACACGACGCTCTTCCGATCTTTCTTCAGCTTTTCATTGGAGCCGCAGACCACCACCATTTGAAAGTCAATGGGCAGGCGGTCCAGGCGCTCGATGGTCGTAATGACGTCGCCATGCCCCATGCTGCCGCCCATGATCAGCACCGTGGGAAGGTCCGGGATGCCCGCCTGCGCCCGCGCCTCGCTCTTATCGATCGCGCGATTGAACTTGGGGTTGATGGGGATGCCGATGGGCCGGATGATGCGCTCGGGCATGCCCGCCTGAACGATGTAGTAGGTCAGCTGCTCCGAGGGCGTGACCAGCGCGTCGAGGTTCGCGCCCTTCCAATAGGGATGCAGGGTATAGTCCGTGACAATGCCGATGCGCGGCGCGGCGCATACGCCCATGCTGTAGACCGAGGAAGAGATCTGCGCGGCGCAGGAGTGCGAGCTGACCACCACATTGGGTTGAAAGCTATCGTAGACGTCAAACAGCTCCTTGCTCAAGTAGTCGGAGAGCTTTTGGTTCATCTTGACGGTCAGCGGAATGTTCTGTTCCGCCTTCTCCATCATGGTAAACGCCTTGCCAAATACCTTGGGCGTATGCGCTACCGTCATGCGGTAGCCCTTGTCCACCGCTTCGCCAAACACGGGCTCGATGTAGTCAAACGTGTCCAGCAGCTTGCAGGTGTGTCCTCTCTCGCTCATCCGCTGCATGATGCCCTTTGCGGTCTGGTTATGGCCCTGTCCCGCCGTCACCGATAAAAATAGTATGCGCATCCGCTCTCAACGCCTCCCTTTCTATTTTCTCTCCACAAGGAGCTTGCGAACCTCTCCCACAAGATATAACGAGCCGCACACCAGAATTACGCCATCCTCCCCCGCGCTTTTTTCCGCCGCCGCAAGGGCCTCCAACGCGCTGCCGCACGCGCGAACGGGGACCGCCGTGCTCTCACGGAAGCGCGCGGCCAATTCCTCCGCGCGCTCGGCCCTTGCCATGTGCTCAGGCTCCACGCACAGCACCTCGTCCGCGATGGATGCGAGTTTTTCCACAACGCCCTGGACGTCCTTGTCCGCCATCACGCCGGTTACGACGGTTACGCGCCTGCCCGCAAGGCAGCTGCGCACATACCCCTCCACCGTGCGCGCGCCCTGCGGGTTGTGCGCGCCGTCCAGGAGCACATTGCCGATCCACTCCAGCCGCCCCGGCCAGCGGGCGTCCGCAAGGCCGGCCTTCGCCGCGTCGGGGGGGATGGCGCAATCCTCCGGCAGGGCCGCAAGGGCCGCCAGCGCCGTGACCGCGTTATCCACCTGATGCGCGCCGCACAACGCGATAAAGTATTCCCGCTCCCCCCAAGCGGGCAGGTTCACCGCAAAGGTGGCGCCGCGCGCCTGCACGCGCACGTCCTTGAGCGCCAGCTCCCCGCAATCGTGCAGCGGCGCGCGCATTTTGCGGCAAATCGCCTCGATCACCGGACGCACGCATGCGTCCTGCGCCTGCACCACCACGGGCACGCCCGCCTTGATGATGCCGCCCTTTTCCGCCGCAATCTGCTGGACGGTATCCCCCAGCACGCGGGTGTGATCCAGCCCGATGCGCGTGATGACGCTGACCCGCGGCGTGAGCACGTTGGTGGGGTCCAGTCGCCCGCCCAGGCCCACCTCCACCACCGCCCAATCCACCTTTTCTTCGGCGAACCACAGGAACATCAGCGCCGTGCCGATCTCAAAAACAGTGGGAAACCCTTCCCCGCTCTCCTCCATTTGGCGCACCTGTTCGGCGATTCGCGCCGTCAGCCGCGCCACGGTTGCATCCGGGATTTCCTTGCCGTTGACGCGCATCCTCTCGTTGTAGCGCATCAGATAGGGCGAGGTGTACAGCCCCACCTTGTATCCCGCGCGCCGCAGAGCGCTGTCCAAAAAAGCACAGGTGGAGCCCTTTCCGTTGGTCCCCGCCACATGGATGTAGTTCAGCCCCTCGTGCGGGTCCCCCAGGCGCTTGAGCAGCTTGTTCATATTGTCCAGCCCGGACTTGACGCCCTTGCCGTATTTCCCATGGATATACGCGACCGCTTCGTCGTAATTCACCGATGCATTTCCTCCGCCCGCTTCACTTGTTACGCAATCTAGTTTAAACAATTGACCCCACAATTGCAATACGCAAATGATCAATCCATCTTTGTGTTTCCGGAGTTGTTTTCCCGATCGATAGACCGAAAGTCATCCCATCAACCTAAGCACCATTTTACAATATTTTGTATCAATTCTGCCGGCAACGCCTTGTCATACGGAAAATAAATCGCGTTTTTCTTCGTGACAAATCCGTTTAACTCCGATGCAAACTTTTCAATGGCTTCAACCCCTACATAAAAACTGACGTGCTTTTTACAAGCGGAAAAGGAGATGGATTTTCCTTCCTTCTCAAAATGCGGCATACTCCATAATATGCGTTCATTTGCATTTGGAACGCTGTTTCGTATTAGCATCATCATTTCCGTTAAGTGGGGGTGCGTTTCTATGGGTTGTGCATCTATATATTCTAACCCTGTTTTGGGCGCTTTCCCGCAGTAATGACCTTGGTTTGTCCTTTCGAATTCTCTACCGCATTTAGGGCATACCCACATCTTCGCTTCCTCCATCCATTCCTATTTTGAACTGGTTCACAAGTCATTTCCCAATGGATACACGATTCCAAAAAGGGGGTTAACCATGCCTTTCTACGATTTTGATGTTCTCCACACATCCATTTCCGTCGTAATAGACGATCATTTGCCAGTTGCTTTCCTCGCTCAAACGCCATATGTCGCCCCAAAAACCGGACAGCATGCCGTCCGGCTCGCCCCACGCGCTGCGCAAACTGTCATGGCTCTGTCCGGACAAATCCTCCAGAACCTCCTCTTGCGTATATCCCTTTTCCGTAACAAGGCCGCCCAGCTCTTTGATGTCGGGAATATCGGATGCATCTGCCCCGAACGAACATCCCGCCAGGCACAGAATGCAAACCAAAGCCGATGCGCGCACAATAAATTTTTTCATATGCCCTCCTGCTCTTCCTCCATATGGGTTTTGGGCAAAGCGGCCGCCTGCCGGAAGCATCCCGGCGGGCGGCCGCTCTTGATCTTCGTTACATCGCCTTCATGTCCTCAAGGCGCTTGTTGAGGGCGTCCAGCATGGTCTTGTTCGTGCTGAGCTTCGCGCGCTCCGCCTCCACGACGTTCGCGGGCGCCTTGCCCACGAATCCGGGGTTTCTCAGCTTTCCCTCCGCGCGCTTGATCTCGCCGGCCATGTTGGCAATCTCCTTTTCCAGGCGGGCGATCTCCTTTTGCACGTCCACCAGCTCGCCCAGGGGCAGGAACGCCTCCCCGCAGGGGCACACCGCCGAAACCACGTTGGCCGGCAGCGCTTCCCGCGCAACCGCCGATACGCTGGATGCCGAGGCCAGGCGCTGGAAGTAGCTCTCATTGTCGGCAAAGACCGCGCCTTGGACCCCGGGCGCGGGGACAATGTACAGGTGCGCCTTCTTGGAGGGCGGCACGTTCATGCCCGCGCGCAGGTTGCGCACCGCGCCGATGACCTCCATGATGCTCTGCATGGCCGCGGCCTCCTCGGGATAGCTCTCCGTCTTTTTCGGCCAGGAGGAGACCATGATGCTGCCCTCGGTCTCCGGCAGGAAGGAGTAAATCTCCTCCGTGATAAAGGGCATGAAGGGGTGCAGCAGCTTTAAGGTGTTGGTCAGCACGTACTTGAGCGTCGCGCGCGTGGCGGAGGCCGCCGCCTCGTCATCGCCATAGAGCGGCGCCTTGGCAAGCTCCAAATACCAATCGCAAAGCTCGCTCCAAATAAAGTCATACAGCTTTTGCGCGGCCATGGCCAGGTCAAACTGGTTCAGATGCATGGACACCGTCTCAATCGCGTCGTTCAGCCGCGTGAGAATCCACTTGTCCGCAATGGACTTGGGCAGGCTGTCGTCGGCCGGGCCCTCCAGGTTCATCAGCGCAAAGCGGGAGGCGTTCCACACCTTGTTGGCAAAGTTGCGCGCCGCCGTCACCTTCTCGTCCGAGAAGCGCACGTCGTTGCCCGGGGCCACGTTCTGAATAAGCGAAAAGCGCAGCGCGTCCGCGCCGTACTTGTCGATCATCTCAATGGGGTCGATGCCGTTGCCCAGGGATTTGGACATTTTGCGCCCCTGCGCGTCCCTGACCAGGCCGTGGATGAGCACATGCGCAAAGGGCGTCTCCCCCATGTGCTTGACCCCGGAGAAGATCATGCGCGCCACCCAGAAGAAGATGATGTCATATCCCGTCACCAGCAGCGTGTTGGGATAGAACCGCGCAAGGTCCTCGGTCTTTTCCGGCCAGCCCAGCGTGGAGAAGGGCCACAGCGCCGAGGAGAACCAGGTGTCCAGCACGTCCTCATCCTGGCGCATGGGCGCGCCGCACACAGGGCACTGCTCCGGCGCTTCCTTGGCCACCACCATGTGCCCGCAGTCCTTGTTTGTGCAGTAGTAGGCGGGGATGCGGTGCCCCCACCAAAGCTGGCGGCTGATGCACCAGTCGCGGATGTTCTCCATCCAATTGTAGTACGTCTTGTCAAACCGCTCGGGCACAAACTGCGTCTTGCCGGAGCGCACCGCCTCCACCGCGGGCGCGGCCAGGGGGGCCATGCGCACAAACCACTGGGTGGAGACCAGCGGCTCCACCGTGTGGTGGCAGCGGTAGCAGGTGCCCACGTTGTGGTTGTAGGGCTCGATCTTGACCAGCAGCCCCAGCTCCTTGAGTTCCTCAACGATGGCCTTGCGGCACTCCATGGCGGACATTCCCGCGTACTTGCCGCAGTTTTCGTTCATGGTGCCGTCGTCGTTCATCACGCGCTCGACGGCGAGGTTGTGGCGCATGGCCACCTCAAAGTCATTCGGGTCGTGGGCGGGGGTCATCTTCACCGCGCCGGTGCCGAACTCCTTTTCCACGTATTCATCGCCCACCACGGGGATGGCGCGGCCGCGGATGGGCAGCATCACGTTCTTGCCCACCAGATGGGTATAGCGCTCGTCCTCGGGGTTGACGGCCACGCCGGTATCGCCCAGCATGGTCTCGGGGCGGGTGGTGGCCACGATCACGCCCTCGCCGCCGTCCTGCGCCGGGTAGCGGATGTACCACAGGTTGGACGCCTGCTCCTCAAATTCCACCTCCGCGTCAGAGAGCGCGGTCTTGCACTCGGGGCACCAGTTGATGATGCGGTTGCCGCGGTAGATGAGCCCCTCGTTGTAGAGCTTTACAAAGACCTCCAGCACCGCCTCGGAGCATCCCTCGTCCATGGTGAAGCGCTCGCGGCTCCAATCGCAGGAGGAGCCCAGGCGGCGCAGCTGCCTTTCAATGCGGCCGCCGTATTCCGCCTTCCATTCCCATGCGCGCTTGAGGAATCCCTCGCGCCCCAGGTCCTGCTTGGTAATGCCTTCCTTGGCCAGAGCCTGGATGATTTTGACCTCGGTCGCAATGGAGGCATGGTCCGTTCCGGGCAGCCACAGGGTGTCGTCCCCCATCATGCGGTGGTAGCGCACCAAAATATCGGGCATGGTGTTGTCCATGGCGTGACCCATGTGCAGCTGCCCGGTGATGTTGGGCGGGGGCATGACGATGCAAAAGGGCTTGGCGCCCTCCGGCTTCTTCTCCGCGGGCTTAAACAGCCCCTCTTTCTCCCATTTTTCGTATAGGCGGCTCTCCACCGTCTGCGGTTCATAGGTCTTGGGCATATTCAGCGTTTGTTCCGACATCCTTTGTTCCCTCCATAATCGACGCCTTGGCATCGTTCATTTACTCTCTCATGCTTCGGAGAAGTGTTCCCCGCGCACAAAATTACTTTTATAGAGCATATTCTTACGCAAATCCCATGATCTGCCATCCCTTAGCCGCTCTATAAACCGGGATTTATCGATGAATCAAAATTCCCTTCATGTACGGTGTCGCATTGTGTGTTTCGTATATCATGTCCTTTTCTTCTTTCGTGCAGCCGATCAGTATTTTTATCTCAGAATCCCTTTTCATCAAATCAACGATACACATAATGGCGTCTATCGTTTTCCCATTTGTTCCAACCCACACATCTATTCCCGCACCATCCATTGACGCCGTATCTTTCAAGTACCCATAATCGACTCTATAAATGAAATCCGGGTATTTAGGATGCGCCGTTCCGGCCGGTCTGTCTATGATGATTTCTGATTTGCTAACCAGGGCATCCAACGCACTCCAGAAACCCTCGTCAAATCTGTGCATGAAAGCTCCTCCAACACCGCGATCTACAGCGTAAGTTTATCCCGTCACTTCCCCATGGGGACACAAGCCCGAAAAGGGAGTTCAATGCAAAAAGCAGAGCGTGGCGCCCACGACCGCCAGCGCCAGCGCCGCGAGCTTGCCGGGCACCCGAAAGCGCTCCGGAATGACCTTCCCCAGCAGCATGACCGCTACGCCGGCCAGCAGCAGGGCGATTCCCGCCGGGTTCATGCTCATCAGCCTGCTCATCATGGCCGCACCGCCTCCTTTCCCCGCATAAAAAATGCGCCCATCCTCACACAAAGGACGGGCGCACCGTGGTACCACCTTTTTTCGCAAAAGGGACGCCTCCCTTTTGCCTCATGCGCGCGCTAACGGGCGCTCCCGCCGCGCACTACCAGCCCTCTCAGTCCAAGAAGCCTTCGCGCGCGCCCCTCCGCGGGCGACCTTCCGAAACCGGGCAAACCAGGCGGCCTTTCAGCCGGCGAACCGCCTCTCTTTACCGCGCCCTTGTTCCGTACTCCTCCCGCATCCACAGGAATATTATTGGGTATTATACCACGCCGTCCCCGGCGCGTCAACCATGCAATTGGACCGCAAGAAACGGGAAAAAGAGAAAGACGCCGCCAAAGAGGACGCCGCGCCCCCCGTCCTGGCCAATTCGCTTGACGATCCTGCCGCAATGGGGCCATTCTCCATTCACGTTTTCTGCGCAGGGACAACGATCGGAAATGCGGCCGCGCGCTAAAGGGAGAATCGCGCTACGGCTTCCAAAGCGTGTAGCGCGTCAGTTCAAAGTTGCCCGCCTCCAGCGCCGCCACGGTGTCCTTGACAATGCTGCGCAGCCGCGCGTCAATGGTGTCGAACGTCTCCTCGTAGATGATCTGGATGGTGCCGTCCGCCACCAGCTGATGCGCCAGCGGCACCAGCAGCCACTGCTTGAAGTACTCCACCTCTTCATCCGTCCAGAACTTTCCCAGCGGCGCGTAGATATCCGGCGCGCAAAACCTGTCGCGCACCATGTAGAGCAGGTTGGAAAAGTCCTCCAAATTATTGCCTGGCTCCAGGGTAAAGAGCATGCGGAAAAAGAGGTTCCAATCGTAGTCCGCGTTCATCTGCTCCGTCAGGTGGTCGGCCAGGATGTTGAGGAAGGGCTCGGTGCCGCGGAAGGGCTCGTCTAAGAGCAGCGGCGCCTCAAAGTCGATGTCCGCCATGGCAATGCGGTTGATGCGCTGGAAGATGTCCATCAAGCTCTGCGCGGGCTGGCGGGTGATGGGGTCCTGCCGGGCCAGGATGTAGCGGCTGAGGATATCGCAGGAGCGCTTGAAGTTCAGGGTAAAGCCCAGCGACTTGTGCATCTTGTGAAAGAACAGGTCGGAGATGGACTTGGCGAACAGCGCGCGCACCGAGGCTTCCTTCAAGTAGCTGTCCTCCGGCTCGCTCTGGTGCTGAATCTGGTTGTAGATGAGGTAGAGCTGCCGGTCCACCGAGCGCAGGTTGTCATAGGCCGAGGAGAGCATCTGCTTCATAAAGGCGTCCATGAGGATATAGCTGTTGTTCTTGTAGATGATCTCGTGCTCCACCTCAGCCCAGAAAACGTGCACCAGCGCCTTGATCTGCAACTCAAAGCGCACGGATTGACCAATGGTGCCGCACAGGCCGTCGATGCGGTAGATGGCGTAGCCATTGCTCTGCTGCTGGGGCTGGGCGGAGCGCATGTCCAGGCGGACATTGGGCTGCTCGGGCGCGCAGAACAGGCCGTCCGCGCACTCCTGGGTAAAGGCGCTGCGCAGGCAGTCGTAGAGCAGCTGCTCCTCCTCCAGGAACCGGCACTGAATGCGCACGCCGATTAGGTCCGAGAGGTTCTGGATGATGCCCTCGGGATAGGCATACCGCTTGTAGAGGTTCTTGCGCAGGATCTTTTCGCGCAGGCTGCTCTCCCCCTTGACGCGCGTGGAGATGTTGACCAGGCTCTCCGCATGCGCGCGCAAGGCGCTTTGAAAGTACCCTTGCAGCACGTCGGCATAGGTCTCCAGCATCTTCCGGTTGTCGTTGAGAATCTGAACGGTCTTGTCAATGAGCTCGAAAACGGGCAGTCTTTCCATCTTTATCGTTCTCCGATGCCTTGAAGTTGTCTTCATTCTAACATGAATCCACGCCCTTGTGGGCAGAATCCTGGAAAATTCAAAGTTTCGAAACAAATGAATCTTCTCAGCATTAATCTTGCATTTTTATTCACAATAGGGTATGATAAAGGAGCGCAAAATTCGCGCATTCGGGCCGTGCTGACGGGCCTTTTTACAGAACATAGAGAATCAGGGAGGGATAGACGATGCAGAAAATCGCCATGAAGACACCGCTTGTGGAAATGGACGGCGACGAAATGACGCGCGTGATCTGGAAGTGGATCAAGGAAACGCTGCTGGAGCCGTACATCGACCTTAAGACCGAATACTACGACCTGGGCCTTCCCCAGCGCGAAAAAACAGGGGACCAGGTGACCATCGACGCCGCCAAGGCCACGGAGAAATACGGCGTGGCGGTGAAGTGCGCCACCATCACGCCCAACGCGCAGCGCGTTGAGGAATACAACCTAACCAAGATGTGGAAGTCGCCCAACGCCACCATCCGCGCCCTGCTGGACGGCACGGTGTTCCGCGCGCCCATCACCGTGCGCGGCGTGGAGCCCTCCGTGCGCACCTGGAAGGCGCCCATCACCATCGCCCGCCACGCCTATGGCGACGTGTACAAAAATACGGAGGTCAAGATCCCCGGCGCCGGCAAGGTGGAGCTGGTCTACACCGCCCAGGACGGGACGCAGACGCGCGAACTGGTGCATGCGTTCGAAGGCCCCGGCATTGTGCAGGGCCAACACAACGTGGATGCCTCCATCTCTTCCTTTGCGCGGGCGTGCTTTGCCTACGCGCTGGACACCAAGCAGGACCTGTGGTTCTCCACCAAGGACACCATTTCCAAGGTCTACGACCACAATTTCAAGGATATTTTCGCCGAGATCTACGAGACGGAATACAAGGAGAAGTTCGAGGCCCTGGGCATCGAGTACTTCTACACCCTCATCGACGATGCCGTAGCGCGCGTCATCCGCTCCAAGGGCGGCTTCATTTGGGCGCTGAAAAACTACGATGGCGACGTCATGAGCGACATGGTGGCAACGGCCTTCGGCTCGCTGTCCATGATGACCAGCGTTCTGGTTTCGCCCAAGGGCTATTATGAATACGAGGCAGCCCACGGGACTGTGACACGCCACTACTACCGCTATTTAAAGGGCGAGGAGACGGGCACCAACCCCGTGGCCACCATCTTTGCCTGGACGGGCGCGCTGCGCAAGCGCGGCGAGCTGGACGGCCTTGCGGACCTTTCCGCCTTTGCCGACAAGCTGGAAAAGGCGACCATCGACACCATCGAATCCGGCGTGATGACGGGCGACCTGGCCGCCATGTACGCGGGGGAAAAGCAGGCGGTCAACTGCCGCCAGTTCCTCGCGGCCATCGCGCAGCGACTGTAAGGGCGCGGGCTTCATCATCCTCGCCTTTCTTCCGCGGCAACCCCATGTTGGGATAGAGGGGCCGATCCATCGCAAACAGAATGAACCCCGCAGGCGTAAAGGGCGCCTGCGGGGTTCGCTTTTTCTCCCTGCCAAAGGAGGGGGTGCTCTACAGCAGCGTTTCGCGCAGCTGCGCGCCCGTCAGCGGGGAAAGATAGACGGGCGGGATGTCCAAAATGGTCCTGGCGCCGGTCGCGTTCTCCAGGGCGAGCTTGTACACGGCTCTGGCGCAGGCCACCAGCACGCTGGAGGTGAACTCCGGGTTGGAATCGAGCTTGAGCGCGCACTCCATCACCTGGCCGTTGCGTCCGCCCTCGCCCGTTCTGCCGCTGCGGATGACGAATCCGCCGTGGGGCAGACCCGCATGGTCGCGGTCCAGCTCCTCCTGGGAGACAAAGTGCACAGTGGTATCGTAATCGGCGAAGTAATTGGGCATCTCCTTGATCTCGCGCTCCACGCGCGCCGCGTCCGCGCCCTCCTTCAGCACCACAAAGCACTCGCGCGTGTGCTTCTGCCGCGTGGTCAGCTCGGGCATTTCGCCCGCGCGTACCGCTTCCACCGCTTCCGGCACGGGCACGGTGTACTGCTTGGCGTCCTTGACGCCGTCGATGCGGCGGATGGCGTCGCTATGCCCCTGCGATACGCCGCGGCCCCAGAAGGTGTAGTCCCGCCCCTCGGGCAGAACCGCCCCGCCCAAGAGCCGGTAGAGCGAAAACAGGCCCGGGTCCCAGCCCACCGAAATGACGCTCAGGCGCCCTGCCTCCCGCGCGGCCGCGTCCACGGCGGCAAAGTACTGCGGAATCTTGGCGTGGGTATCGAAGGAATCGACGGTGTTGAACAGCCGCGCCATCTGCGGTCCCTGCTCGGGCAGGTCCGTGGCGCTGCCGCCGCATAGGATCATCACGTCGACCTCCTGGGTCATGGCGGGCGCGTCCTCCATGCGCAGCACCCGGACGCCGGGAGTCGCCAAGTTCAGGCGCGCGGGGTCGCGCCGGGTCAGAACGCAGACCAGTTCCATATCGGGATTCTGCCGGAGCGCCAGCTCCACGCCCTTGCCCAGGTTGCCGTACCCCACGATGCCGATGCGTATCTTCTTCATGTCTTTACCTCCCCAAATCTTTTTTGGTATTATAGCACACCGCGGGCCGTGCGAAAAGGGTTGATGCGCGGTTAACCGTGTGTTAAAATAGCGGCGCGCATACCGGACAAAATAAAAAGGGGGCGAACCCTTCATGAAGCTGTACATCGTGGGCGCCGTGGGCAGCGGCAAGAGCACGCTGGCGCGGCGCATATCCCAACGAACGGGCGTGCCTTGCACGCATCTGGACGAAGTGGTTTACGAGAAGGACCCAACAACTCCCATGGGCGACCGCAAGCGGCCGGAGGAGGAGATCGCCGCCCTCTTTGAGGCGGCGCTAAACCAGCCGCATTTCATCCTGGAAGATACGGGCCGGGAGCGATTCCTAGCGGGCATGGCCCGCGCGGACACGATCGTGCTAATGGACCCGCCCACGCGCGTGCGCCGCTACCGCATCGTCAAAAGGTGGTTAAAGCAGCGGCTGGGCCTGGAAAAATCCCTTTACCGCCCGAGTTTCAAGGTGCTGCGGGCGATGTTCGGCTATACCCAGGACTACGATACCGGCCGCGACGGAACCAAGGCGCGCGTCGCGCGCTTTGCAAAGAAGGCCCGGGTGCTCGTCACGCGCCGCGATGTGGAGCAATTCCTGCAATCCTTGCCTGAAATTTCGAATTTTTAACGATAATAAGCAGGATGAAGGCCGGGGACATTGTGTATTATAATAAGTTGTCGGGCAAAAATTCCCGGCGTTAAAATCGATTGACTACGGATGATTTGAGAGGGGAATTCCATGCAGCAAAGCGCAGCCAACACCCAGCGGGAAATCCAGCGCAGGCGAACATTCGCCATCATCTCGCACCCGGACGCGGGCAAGACGACGCTGACCGAAAAGCTTTTGCTCTACGGCGGCGCCATTCACCAGGCGGGCTCGGTCAAGGCGCGCAAAGCGGAGCGCCATGCCACCTCCGACTGGATGGAGATTGAAAAGCAGCGCGGCATCTCGGTCACCTCCTCGGTCATGCAGTTTGAATACGACGGATTTCACATCAACATCCTGGATACCCCCGGCCACCAGGACTTTTCCGAGGACACCTACCGCACGCTGGTGGCGGCGGACTGCGCCGTGATGCTCATTGACGCCGCCAAGGGCGTGGAGGCGCAGACCATCAAGCTCTTCCACGTCTGCCGGATGCGCTCCATCCCCATTTTCACCTTCGTCAACAAGATGGACCGCGCCGCAAGAGACCCCTTTGAGCTGATGGAGGAGATTGAGAAGGTGCTGGGCATCAACGCCTGCCCCGTCACCTGGCCCATCGGCACCATGGGCGACTTTCAGGGCGTCTACCACCGCAACAGCGGCCAGGTCGAGGTCTTTGAGGGCGGCCGGCACGGCACGGTTCAGGCCAAGGCGCGCTTTGTGCCCTTTGCGGGCGAGGAGATCGAATCGGTCCTGGAGGAGAGCTACCGCGAAAAGCTGATGGAGGACATCGAGCTGCTGGACGTGGCGGGAGACAATTTCGACCTTGAAAAGGTGCGCGCCGGGCAGCTCACGCCCATGTTCTTCGGTTCCGCCATGAACAACTTCGGCGTGGAATCCTTCCTTGCCGCCTTCCTGGAGTATTCCGTTCCGCCCATGCCCAGGCCGGACGTGGCCGGCGAGGACATTTCCCCGGAATCTCCGGATTTCTCCGGCTTTATCTTCAAGATTCAGGCCAACATGAACCCCGCCCACCGCGACCGCATCGCGTTTTTGCGCATCTGCTCGGGAAAGTTCACCAAGGGCATGACGGTCAAACAGGCCATAACCGGCAAGGACATCAAGCTTGCGCAGCCGCAGGCGTTCATGGCGGACGCCCGGGAGAGCGTGGAGGAGGCCTGGGCCGGGGACATCATCGGCCTGTTCGATCCCGGCATCTACGCCCTGGGCGACACGCTCTATACCGGCAAAAAGGTGCAGTACGCGGGCATCCCGCTCTTCGCGCCGGAGCACTTTGCCAGGGTCTCCACCCTGGATTCGCTCAAGCGCAAGCAGTTCTTAAAGGGCGTGGACCAGCTCGCCACCGAGGGCGCGGTGCAAACCTTCCGCCGGGCGGACGGCATCGGCGAGGAGGTCATCGTGGGCGTGGTGGGGCAGCTCCAGTTCGAAGTGCTGCAATACCGCTTAAAGAATGAATACGGCGTTGAGGTGCGCGTCACGCCCCTCTCCTTCACCGCGGTGCGCTGGGTGCTTCAGACCCCTCGGGAGCTGAACCGCCTGCGCCTGCCCTCCACCGCCATGATCGCCAAGGACATCAGGGACCGCGACGTGCTCCTCTTTGAGAGCGAGTGGTCCATTTCCTGGGCGCTGGAAAACAACGAGGGTCTGCGCTTGGGCGATACAGCCGAGCGCGGCTAAAAATCGTTCCCTATATTATAATAGAGGGATCTGACCTTGTCAGGGGCGAGCGGTCCCACGCTGGGCGCTCCCGCCACTGACCCAAGACAAAGGAGACAGCCAATGATGATAAAGAGAGAAGACATTCGCAACATTGCCATCATCGCCCATGTCGATCATGGCAAGACCACGCTGGTGGATCAGCTTCTGCGCCAATCCGGCGTGTTCCGCGAAAACCAGCAGGTGGCCGAGCGCGTGATGGATTCCGGCGATATTGAGCGGGAGCGCGGCATCACCATCCTTGCCAAGAACACCGCCGTGCAATATGGCGGCGTACATATCAACATCATCGACACGCCCGGCCACGCGGATTTCGGCGGCGAGGTGGAGCGCGTTTTGAAGATGGTGGACGGCGTGATCCTGCTGGTGGATGCCTTTGAGGGCCCCATGCCGCAGACGCGCTTTGTGCTGCGCAAGGCGCTGGAGCTGGGCCACCGCGCCATTGTCTGCATCAACAAGATCGACCGCCCCGACGCCCGGCCGGCGGAGGTGGTGGACGAATGCATCGACCTGATGATCGACCTGGACGCCTCGGAGGAACAGCTGGACTGCCCCTTCCTCTTCGCATCGGCCAGAAAGGGCGTCTGCTCGACCAGCATGGACGAGCCGGGCAAGGACCTCACGCCGCTGTTTGAGGCGATCCTCCGCTACGTGCCCTGCCCCCAGGGCGATCCGGACGGCCCTTTGCAGCTATTGGTCTCCACCATCGACTACAATGACTATGTGGGCCGCATCGGCATCGGCCGCGTGGAGCGCGGCTGCATCAAGAAGGGCATGATGGCCATGCGCGCCACTTACGGCGCGGAAGCCCAGGGCCGCGCGCCCGAGCGCATCAACACGCTCTATTCCTTCCAAGGCCTCAACCGCGTCGAGTGCGAGAGCGCCACGGTGGGCGAGATCGTGGCCGTTTCGGGCATGCCGGATATCAACATCGGCGATACCATGTGCCCGCCTGGCTGCGTGGAGCCGCTGCCCTTTGTCAAGGTTTCCGAGCCCACGGTGGTGGTCACCTTTTCGGTCAACGACTCCCCCTTCGCGGGCCGCGAGGGCAAGTTCGTCACCTCCCGCCACCTGCGCGCGCGGCTGATGAAGGAGTTGCAGACGGATGTCTCCCTGCGCGTGGAGGACGGCGCCACCACCGATTCCTTCCGCGTTTCCGGCCGCGGCGAGCTGCACCTGACCGTGCTGATCGAGAACATGCGCCGCCAGGGCTACGAGTTCCAGGTCTCCAAGCCCGAGGTTCTCTACAAGGAAATCGACGGCGTCAAGTGTGAGCCCATGGAGCGCATGGTCGTGGACGTGCCCGAGGAATACGCGGGCGCCGTCATCGAGAAGATCGGCCGCCGCAAGGGCGTGATGGAAAACATGTCGGGCCGCGGCCGCGTGCGCCTGGAGTTCGTCGTGCCGGCCAGGGGCCTGTTCGGCTATCGCTCCGAATTCCTCACCGATACGCGGGGCGAGGGCATCATGTCCACCGTCTTTGAGGGCTATGAGCCCTACAAGGGCGAGATTCCCACCCGCAACTTCGGCTCCCTTGTGGCCTTTGAGACGGGCGAGGCCCTCACCTACGGCCTGTTCTATGCCCAGGACCGCGGCGAAATGTTCGTCGTCCCCGGCGACAAGGTCTATTCCGGCATGCTGGTAGGCGCCAACACCCGCCCGGGCGATATTGAGCTCAACGTTTGCAAGGCCAAGCACCTGACCTCCATTCGCAACGCCGCGGGCGCGGAGGACGCCATGCGCCTGCGCCCCGTGCGCCCCATCACGCTGGAGCGCGCGCTGGACTTCATCGACGATGACGAATTGGTGGAGATCACCCCCAAGAACATCCGCATGCGCAAAAAGATTTTGGACAGCACCCAGCGCTATCGCGCCGCCCGCAAGTGACCTAGATCCCTCGCATACCGATCGCGCCGGATTTTCTTAAACGAGAATCCGGCGCGCCTTTTTTGCCCTTTTGCGCCTTTTGGTAGCTTTTTCCGCATTGCATAGCGGCATGCATATACGTGAAAGCGGATGGGTATACAAACAGACCGCGCTCGCCGCAAGCGCGCCGCACCCCGCCCGGCGCGCGTTTTTCTGCCGCATATCCGCCACAGACCTCACCTGTGCCCTTGGGTGTATGCTGCATATCTTCGCCCCCGATTTCCTTATTTCGGCATAAAAATTTCCCGTTCGACATCCGCACAAAAATAGCCGGAAAGTCATACAGATTGTGCTTGAAACGACCTTGACATACAATATATGGTGTATTATAATAGCCCTTGCATGAAAGGACGGGATGGCTCAATGATCGAAAGCATTATCAAAAGAGACGGGCGGGAGATGCCCTTTGAGCAGGAAAAGATTGCCCAGGCTGTGCGCAAGGCGTTTGAGGCCACGCGCCAGACCAAGGACGATAAGACCTGCAACGGCATCGCGCAGCAGGTGGCGGATCGGGCGGAAGCCACCCTGGGCGGCAAGCCCACTGTGGAGCAGATTCAGGACCTGGTGGAAAGCGTCCTGATCGAAAACGGATATGTTCGCACGGCCAAGGCCTATATTCTCTATCGGGCGGAGCGCACCCGCGCCAGGGACATGCAGACCCGCCTGATGAAGATCTATGAGGACATCACCTACAAGGCTGCCCGCGACTCCGATATCAAGCGCGAGAACGCCAACATCAACGGCGATACCGCCATGGGCATGATGCTGCGCTATGGCTCCGAGGGCGCCAAGCAGTTCAACGATATGTACGTCCTCAAGCCCGAGCACGCGCAGGCGCACCGCGAAGGAGACATCCACATCCACGATATGGACTTTTTGACCCTGACGACCACCTGCTGCCAGATCGACCTGCTCAAGCTGTTCGAGGGCGGCTTTTGCACCGGTCACGGCACGCTGCGCGAGCCCAACGACATCGCCAGCTATTCGGCGCTGGCCTGCATCGCGGTGCAGAGCAACCAGAACGACCAGCACGGCGGCCAGTCCATCGTCAACTTTGATTACGGCCTGGCTCCGGGCGTTAAGAAGACCTTTTTAAAGCGCTACCGCGATAACATGGCGCGCGCGCTGGATCTGTTTGTCAGCGACGGTCGGGACTACGAGGCGCTGATGCGCGCCACCGTGGACCAGCTAAAGCAGGAGGGGCTGACCCTCTCCCTGTCGGAAAGCGCTTCCTATTTGAAGCGGGAATACGAGGTGCTCTCCGCCCAGGGCCTTGACGCGGACGTGCTCAAAAAGGCGCAGGAGTTCTCTCTGGCGCATGCGGAGAAGGAGACCGACCGCGCCACCTACCAGGCGATGGAGGCACTCATCCACAACCTGAACACCATGCACTCCCGGGCGGGCGCGCAGATTCCCTTCTCCTCCGTCAACTACGGCATGGATACCTCTCCCGAGGGCCGCATGGTGATGCGCAACATGCTCCTGGCCACCGAGGCGGGCCTGGGCAACGGCGAGACGCCCATCTTCCCCATCCAGATCTTCCGCGTCAAGGATGGCGTCAACTACAACCCCGGCGAGCCCAATTACGACCTGTTCAAGCTCGCCTGCCGCGTCAGCGCCAAGCGCCTGTTCCCCAATTTCTCCTTCCAGGACGCGCCGTTTAACCTGCAATACTTTGATCCCGCGCGCCCGGAGACGCAGATTGCCTACATGGGCTGCCGCACGCGCGTCATCGGCAACGTCTACGATCCCGACCGGCAGATCAGCAACGGCCGCGGCAACATCAGCTTTACCTCCATCAACCTGCCGCGCCTGGCCATCAAGGCCAAGGGCGATATCGACGCCTTCTTTGAGGACCTGGACCGCAAGTTGGATCTGGTCATCGACCAGCTCAACGAGCGCTTTGAGATGATCGCAAACAAGACCATGCGCAACTTCCCCTTCCTGATGGGCGAGGGCGTGTGGATCGATTCGGAAAAGCTCGCCGTTGACGAGCCCATCCGTGAGGTGCTCAAGCACGGCACCTTCTCCGTCGGCTTCATCGGCCTGGCCGAGTGCCTCAAGGCGCTCATCGGCGAGCACCACGGCCAGAGCGAGCGGGCGCAGAACCTGGGCCTGGACATCGTGGGGCACATGCGCGCACGCATGGACGCCGAATCGCAGCGCACGCACCTGAATTACACCCTGTTGGCCACGCCGGCCGAGGGTCTTTCCGGTCGCTTTGTCAAGATGGACCGCGAGCGCTATGGGAGCATTCCGGGCGTGACCGACCGCGAGTACTATACCAACAGCTTCCACATTCCGGTGTACTTCCCCATCTCCGCGTTCCAGAAGATTCGCCTGGAGGCGCCGTACCACGCGCTGACCAACGCGGGCCACATCACCTATGTCGAGCTGGACGGCGACCCCACCAAGAACCTGGACGCCTTTGAGCAGGTCATCCGCTGCATGCACGACGCGGGCATCGGCTACGGCTCCGTCAACCATCCCGTGGACCGCGACCCTGTCTGCGGCTTCAACGGCATCATCGACGACGCATGCCCCAAGTGCGGCCGGCCGGAGGACCCCTCCCGTCCCTTTGAGCGCATCCGCCGCATCACCGGATACCTGGTGGGCACGCTGGATCAGTTCAACAACGCCAAGCGCGCAGAGGAGCGCGACCGTGTCAAGCACAGCGTTGGGGAGGAATGAGCATGAAGTTTCGCCTCGCCAGCCTCGTGAATGATTCCATCGTGGACGGCCCTGGTATCCGCCTGACGGTGTTTGCCCAGGGTTGCCCGTTCGACTGTCCCAACTGCCACAATCCGGGCACGCACGACCCTGAGGGCGGCCGGGAAGCGGATACAGATTGGGTGCTTCAGCGGGTGAAGGAAAACCCCCTGCTCTCTGGCGTCACGCTCTCGGGCGGCGAGCCCTTTGCCCAGCCGGAGGCCATGGCCGAAATCGCCCGGGGCGTCAAGGCGCTGGGGCTTCACGTGATGGCCTATACGGGCTATACCTTCGAGCAGCTCCTGGACCAGCCGCAAGCGCAGCCGCTGCTAGAGAGCCTGGATGTCCTCGTGGACGGACCGTTTGAACAGAGCCATCGCTCTTTGGCCCTTGCGTTCCGCGGCTCCTCCAACCAGCGCATTCTCGACGTGCCCGCCTCGCTCAAAAGCGGATCGGCCGTGGTTCTGGATTGGGACAATCCCCAGTAAATTCAAAGGCGTTCGGAAGATACACTTCCGAACGCCTTTTTAGGGATCGCTTACTCCGGCGCATCCGGGTTGTAGAAGACGTTGTAGAGGTCGTCGGTGGACACGACATGACCGCCGCCGAAATCCAATTCAAAATACACGTGTCCGCTCAGGGCCTCCTTCTTTAAGGGCCGTGCGGACAGGAGCAACGCCATCTCCCCATCGGCAGGGGCCTTGATGGCCAACAATTCCGTTTTTTCCATCGTTTCCGTCCCCGATGGCGTATAGAACATCTTGACGGCCTCCGGCGTGCATCCCGTCCATTGGATCAAGATGCTCTCCATCTGCGCCGCGTTGTACCACAACGCCTCTGGGAAGACCTCGTCCTGTTTTTCGTCGTAGAAGTGAATGCTCAATAGTGAGGCATCCGCCGCCGCAGGCATTTGGATCACCCTGTGGAACCAAACGCCTCTCCAAAGGAGGGCGGCGAGCAGGATGGCTGCCGCGCCCCAACCGGCGATGCACAGCAGCCTCCCTCGCCGTGCAACCTTAGGCGCGTCTGGCTCCGGCAAGTCCAGGTCGAGCACCTGGCACAGCGTCCTCCTGTTCGTCCCCGTGGGGACGGCCCGATCGCTCTCCCATTTGGATACGGCCTGCCGGCTGACGCCGATTCGTTCGGCAAGCTCCTCTTGGGAGAGGTTTCTTCCCTCCCGATTGTGTTTGATCTGCTCTCCAAGCGTCATTTGCGTCCGTCCCCTTTCATCGTGATGCGCTCATTGTACCGGCAACCGGGGTTGCCCGCAACCAACTTAGCGCAACTTTGCGGTTGCTTTTGTTGGTTGCGGGGAAAATTGCCGGAGAAAACGCAAATGTCACCCTATGGTAGTCTTGCAGTGAAGCCGCATCTGCGCGTATAATAAGAAGTAAACGATATATATAAGGGAGTGTGTTCAACCATGAAGGCTCTATTCATCGGCGGCACGGGCTTGATCTCCACCGCGGTTTCGGCTCTGGCGCTTAAGCGGGGTTGGGATCTGACGCTGCTCAATCGCGGACAGCACGCGCGCAGCGTGCCCGACGGGGCGAAGGTGATCAGCGCGGACATTCAGGACGACGCCGCGGTGCGCAAGGCGCTGGGCGACCAACACTACGACGTGGTGGTGGATTGGATCGCCTTTAAGCCGGAGCGCGTCATGCGGGACATCGAGCTGTTTGACGGCAAGTGCGGTCAGTACATTCTGATCTCCTCCTGCGCGGCCTACGAGCGGCCGCTGCGCAGCCCCATCATCACGGAGTCCTGCTCGCTCAACAACCGCTACTGGCAATACGGCCGCGACAAGCGGATGTGCGAGGAGACCGCCCTGAACCAATACCGCAAGACCGGCTTCCCCGTGACCATCGTTCGGCCGTCGCTGACCTATGGCGACACGCAAATCCCCTTTGCCATGGGCAGCTGGAGATATCCCTGGTCGCTTGTGCAGCGCATGCTGGACGGCAAGGAAATCGTGGTCCATGGCGATGGCACGAGCCTGTGGACCATGACGCACAACAGCGACTTTGCCAAGGGCTTTGTGGGGCTGATGGGCCGCCGCCAGGCCATCGGCGAGGCCTACCACATCACCTCTGACGAGGTGCTCACCTGGGATGAGATCGCCATCGCCATCGGCGCTGCCGTTGGGGTGGAGCCCAAGCTCGTTCACTGCACCGCGCAGCAAATCGCGCGCTTCATCCCGGCCGAGGAGGGCGACCTTCTGGGGGATAAGTCCACCAGCGCCATCTTCGACAACACCAAGATCAAGCGCTTGGTTCCGGATTTTGTGTGCACCGTGCCCTTCTGCGAAGGCGTCCGGCGCTCCGTGGACCATTTCAACGCCCATCCCGAGCTCAAGATCATCGATCAGGAGTGGGATCGCGCCATCGATGCGATCATCGAGGCCGACCGCCGTTTCCATCCGTAAGACCACCTCACCAGTCGAATACAAACCGGCCCCACGCCCGCGGCAATGCGGGCGTGGGGCCGGTTTTTGTCTCTCTTTACGGCATCAGGCTGTCCTGCGCGGGAACAGCGTCGATCTCCGGGTTGTTTTTTCGCTCCATGTAATTGGCGATGACGTCCTTTGAGGTAAGGGACGCAACGGCGCCCTTGTAACCGTTTGCGATAAAGACCACGACCGCGATTTCCGGATCGTCATAGGGCGCAAAGGCCACGAACCAGGCGTTGTTTTCGATGTCAATCAAGTTGACCTGCGCGGTGCCGGTCTTGGCGCCGATTTGGTTGGTATAGGGGTAATCGCGGAAGTAATCCGCCGCGGTACCGCCGTCCTCGGCGGAGATAACGCCGCGCATGCCTCGGCGGATGACCTCCAGCGAGTCCTCCACGCCGTCCAAATGCGAGGTGACGCCCGGCTGCTTTTCGGTGATGGTCGCGCCGTCCGTGGAGAGCACCTTGTCCACCAGCTGCACCTCCAGCACGTCGCCGCCGTTGGCAATGGCGGCAATATAGCGGGCCACAGCCACGGGCGTGATTTCGGTGATGGACTGGCCAATGCCCGTCATGATGGTCTCGGTGGGCGTCCAGCGGATCTCTCGCAAATAGCTGTTGAGGGTGTTGAGCAGGTACCGGCGGGAGATCTCCTCACTGGATAGGCCCAGCTCGGACATGAGCACCTGCCTGATGTGCTCGATCATCTCGGTCGAGTCGTATTCCAGCACCAGGTTCATCAGCTGCTGCGTCACGCGCTCCAGCCGCTCCTCCTCAAAGTTTCTGCCCAGCGCCTCGCCCGTATCGCGCAGGGTCTTGATGATCGTGCGGGCGACGTAGTTGGACTTGGAGGATTGCTGGGCGGTGATGCCGCGGGAAGCGTCGTAGAGCACGCCCTGGTTGCCCACAACGCCCGTCGTCTCGCCGGAAAGCTCGATGCCCGTCTTGGAGGTCAGGCCCAGCAGCGAGGACCACTTGTACAGGTTTTCAATCCCCAGCCGGTCCGAGACCGTATAAAAATAGTAGTTGCAGGAGTTGGTCAGCGCCAGGTCCACGTTTTGCCCCTGGTGCTTGCTGGGGTACTTGGTCCAGCATTTGGGCGCGTAGGAGGTGTTGTCGTACTTGTTGAACGGCCCAAGGTCGTCGATCTTCTCCTCCACGGTCACCGCGCCTTCCTCCAAGCCCGCCAGCGCCGTGACCATCTTAAAGATCGATCCCGGGGTCGCCTTGGAGGAAATGGCGCGATTGAACAGGGGCGAAGTGCTGATGTTGTACTTTTCATCGTACTCCTCCGTGCTCATGCCCCGGATGAAGTCGTTGGGGTCAAAGGAGGGGTAGCTGGCCATGGCCAGGGTCTCGCCCGTATGCACGTCCAGCACCACCGCCGCGCCCGTTGAGGCCAGGCGCAGCGGCTCCCCATCCCGGTTGTCGATCTGCTGCTGGTACTTTTCCAGCGCCTTGTCCGTGGCGTTGGTCAGCGCCTCCATCTGGATCTTGCGCGCCTCCTCGATGTTGTAGGCCAGCGATTCCTCCAGGATCTGCTGCAATTCCAGGTCGATGGTGAGCACCACGTTGTTGCCGTTCATGGGCGCCTTGTAGCTCAGCACACGCATGACCGCGCCGTTGGCGTCCACCTCCACTTCGCGGCTGCCCTGCCGGTAGGATACGTTGCCCGAGAGCTGATCCTCCATCGACCGCTCTATGCCGTAAACGCCCACGCGGTCGTCAGCCGCGTAGCCCTTTTTGACGTACTCCGTCAGGTTCTCCTCGGTGATGGCGCCCGTATAGCCCAGGATGTGCGCCGCAAGGGTGCCGCGGGGATATACGCGCTTGGTGGTCTGCTCCACCGAGGCGCCGGTAAGGTCGATGCTGGCCGCCTCAATCTGCGCCACGGTGTTCATGTTCACGTCATAGGCAATGGCTACGGGCTTGGACAAATAGGCGTACATCTGCAACTCCTGCCAGATGGAGAGCACCTTGTACTGCGTCTCGTAGTCCAGATCCTCTATGCCGTACCGTTTGCACAGGGTGGCAAAGATGTCCTCCTGCGCCACCTTGGTGATGTACAGATTCTCGCGCCAGGTCTTTTCGCGCTTGGCATAGGTCTCCTCGTTTTCCGTGAGGAAATCCAGGACCTCCTTGCCCTCCGCATCGCGCTTTAAGTAGAAGTTGGAGACCGTCTTGCCGCCGTTGCTCTCCACAATTTCCATCACGCGCAGCAGAATTTGCGTGTATTCCTGCACCTGCTTTTGGGAATTGCGCGAGGGGTCGCGGTAGAACATCACGTTGTAGCTGACCTCGTCATAGGCCAGAGGGATGCCGTTGCGGTCAAGGATCATGCCGCGCTCGCCCTTTAAGGCATAGGTCTTCATCTTGCGGCTCTCAGCCGTATCGTAATACTGCTGCCCGTCGCGCAGCTGCAAATTCGCCAGTTGCAGGATCACCGCCGCAAAGAGCACCACGACCACCACCACAATGGTGATATATCTCAGGCCAAAGCCCTTTTTCTCATTGTTTTTATTGCCAAAGCCACCCAGCACCGTTCGCTCACCACCCTACCATTTTCTGCCATGAAAGTGAAAAATGGGCGCGCTGACAACGTCCCAGCGATGAATTCTGCGCATGGCCCAATGCACCGGCAAAAAGACCGCTGCGCAAAGCGCCCCGCTGAGCACGGTTTTGAGCAGCGCATAGGCCCAACCCACCTGCGCGCTTGCAAAATAAAGATACACGATGGGAATCATCTCTTTGAGGAGATAGGCAACAAACAGCGCCAGCGCCGGCCCGATCCAGTTATCCAGGCGAAATTTCTCCCCCGCAAGGCCAACGACCATGCCCAGCATCATGTATCCCAGGGCATGATAACCCGTCAAACCAAAAACACCGTCCATGATCAGCCCGCACACGAGCCCGCCCACTGCGCCGTAGAGCCATCCCTGCACAAGGCTCATCGTGGCCAACAGCGCCGCAATCAGGTCCAGCCCCACCCCGCGCACCTGAAAGTGCGCCGCCAGCGTGTTCTGGTAGAGCAGCGCGGGCAGAAGCAGAAGAACATCCACCACAACGCGCATCTACTCGCCCTCCTGCATGCTCATGATCAGCACATCCTCAATGTGCGCAAAATCCGCCGCTGTGGTCAGCAGCACATAGTGATCCTCCCCACCCGTATCGCGCGAGATGGAACGGACCGTGCCGATGAGCAGGCCCTTGGGATAGATATTGTCCAGGCCGGAGGTGATGACGCGGTCCCCGGTGTTGAGCTCGGTGCCCGAGGGCAGGTAGTTCATGCGCATCATCTCGTCGTTGTCGTTGACGTAGAGCGACCCGTGGCAAATACCGTTGTCGCGCGTGCGCTCCACCATGCCGGCCACCGCCGAGCGAGAGTCGATGATGGTGATGACCACGCTGTTGCGGTCGCTGACCTCCATCACGCGGCCAATCAAGCCGGAGTCGTTGAGCACAGGATCGTTCTTCTTTACACCGTCGCGCGCGCCCTTGTCCAGGGTAAAGGTCGAAAACCAGCCGCCCGGCTCCTTTGCGCTGACGGACGCGGCGATATAGCGGACCTCGGGCGAGGTTTCCGTCACCCCCAGCAGGCCCAGCAGGCGCTCGTTCTCCCGCTGCAATTCGCTCATCTGGGATACGGTCGCCTCCAACTGCCGGTTGCGCTCGGTCAGCGCTGCGATCTCCTCGTTGAGCTCGGCGATGGTGGACCGCTTCTCAATTCCGGAACGCACGGAGGTATAGGTATCGGTCACAAAGTTTTGGATGGGCGTGACCACGGCCCCCACCGCGTTTTCCAGCAGGGGAATTTTGTAAATTCCCGTCACCGAAAGCCCGAACAGCGCCACCAAAAGGCACAGCACCGCGCCGCAAACGATCAGCGCGATCTTGTGCCTCATAAGCCCTTGGGAAAATCGCATGTTCTCTATCCTCTACCTTTCCAGACCGCGCCGGCTCAAGCGTCCTCACCGGCGCGCGTGATGTGCCGCAGCCGGTCCATATCGCCGGACAGAATGCCCGCGCCGATGGCCACGCAGTCCATGGGATTGTCGGCGATGACCACCGGCATGCCCGTCTGCTGCGAAATGAGCAGATCCAGCCCCGATAGCTGCGCGCCGCCGCCCGTCAAATAGATGCCGCGGTCCATAATGTCGCTGGCAAGCTCGGGCGGGGTGTTTTCCAGGCACGTGCGCAGGTTGTTCATAATGGTGGTCAACGGCTCCCGCAGCGCCTCAGTGATCTCGTCGTTGCTGATCTCGATCATGTGGGGCAGGCCCGTGATCAGGTCCCGGCCGCGCACCATCACCGTCTCCCGCCGCTTGAGCGGAATGGCGGAGCCAATGCCGATCTTGACCTCTTCGGCCGTGCGCTCGCCGATGAGGAGGTTGTACTCGTTCTTGATGAAGTTGATGATGGCCTCGTCCATCTTCTGCCCCGCAGATCTGACCGAGCAGGAGGTCACCACGCCGTTCATCGACAGCACCGCCATTTCCGACGTGCCGCCGCCGATGTCCACCACCATCGATCCGCTTGCCTCCTCAACCGGAAGGCCCGCGCCAATGGCCGCGGCCATGGGTTCGTCAATCAGGTGCACCGAGCGCGCGCCCGCGCCGCGCACCACCTGCTCCACCGCCTGCCGCTCCACGGGCGTGATGCCGCAGGGAACGCAGACCACCACGCGCGGCCGCACGATGGGCACCGCAAAGCCGTTCGCCTTGTGGATCAGGTACTTGATCATCACCTGCGTCGAGTCCAGGTCCGCGATGACGCCCTCGTGTACCGGGCGGATGGAGGTGATGTTGGCGGGCGTTCTGCCCATCATCTTCTTGGCTTCCTCCCCCACCGCCAGCACCTGGCGCTTGGAGTCGGACCGCACCGCCACCATCGTGGGCTCCCTTAGGACAATGCCCTTGCCGTCCACATACACGACAATGTTGGCCGTGCCCAGGTCAAAGCCCATATTGCGGCTCATCAATTTAACGCCTAATGCCATGATTGGGTTTCCCCCTCAATGAAAATTCATTTTCTCTCCGCATTCCAGCGCAGCTGCGCGCGCGCCAGCAGCTCTCTTAGGCCAAAGACGGATAGCCCCACCGTCGCGTAATAATCCCCCGCGATTTCCTTGACAAACGCGCCGCCTCGGCCTTGAATGCCGTATGCGCCCGCCTTGTCCATGGGCTCGCCGCCGCGCACATATTCCGCGATCTCCTCAGGGGCGATCTCTCCAAAGGTGATGCGCGCGCCATCCACCCGGGTCAACTCCTCCCCGGTCGCGGCGTTGCGCAGGCACATGCCCGTGAGCACCTGGTGCGTGCGGCCCGAAAGCCTTGCCAGCATCTGAGCGGCCTGCTGCGCGCTCGCGGGCTTTCCAAGCCTTTCGCCGTCCAGAAACACCAGGGTATCCGCCGCGAGCACCCAGCCGCGCTCAACCTGTTCCGCGCCCGCGGCGGCCTTTCTCCTGGCCAGCGCGCGCACGCAGTCCTCCGGCTCGCCCGCAATGTCCTCATCCACCTCAACGCTGAGCACCGCATGGGGCACGCCCATTTGGTTTAGCAAGGCCGCGCGCCGCGGGGACTGGGAGGCCAAATAAATCTTTTCCATGTTCACATCTTTCGGTAGATCAGAAACGCCGTCACCATGCCCAGCATGGCGCCGATGTTGACCTTTAGGATCAACCCCAGCGTAAAGGTCACCACGCCCAGGTCCAGTGTCACGGGCGCGGCCGTGGTTCCCACCGTGATCGACTTTGCGAAGATTTCCGGCAGGTAGGGCGTGACCAGCGACCAAATCAGGCTGCCCACCACCGCGCCCACCAGCACCATCAGCAAAAGGATTAGGGGTTCGCTCTTTGCCTTCATGCTCTTTTACTCCTCACTGGGCGGCGTGGGCGCGCCGCCCTCGCGCGGGGTGACGCCCTGATAGATCTCCCCCTGCACTTCCTTGTAGTAGTCGTCGCGCAGCAGCTGACGGGAGACCTCCTCGCCGCCCTGCTTGACCACGCGGAAGGATTTGACCTTCACGCCGTCGCGCGCCTTCTTTTTGACCTTGGTTTCGTCCGTGTAGGTGACGAACTCCCCCGCCGTATCCAGAACGGTTTTGGGCTCGGCGGGCTTGATGGTTTCGTAGACCTCGGTGATGATGTCCACGGTCATGCCCTCGGGCAGCGGCAGGCCGTAAATCGAAACCGCCACGGTCTTGCCGGAGACCTTGCCCTCGATAAAGATCGGATACTCGGTGTTGTTTTTGAAGATCAGGTCCTTGTAGTCGTAGGCCACCGCCGCGTCCGTTCCCACGTCCACATAGGAGACGGGCAGGCTGTGCTTGTTGGAGCGGACGATCTCAAGGTTCGCCTTGACCACCGCTTGATACAGCGTCGTGGAGACCTGGCAGACGCCGCCGCCCGGGCCGTCCACAATCTCATCATCCTGAATCACGCCCGCGTTTTGATACCCTTGCTCCAGGCCCCTGGGGCCGGTTGTTGCGTTGAAGGAAATCTCTTGGCCGGGCTGCACGATCATGCCGTTGAAAAAGTTCAGCGCGGTCTTGACGTTGTGAATGCGCGCCTCCGAAGAGGAGCCCAGGTCCGTTGTGGTGCGCACGATGCGCTTGGTGGCCTGTTCAAGATCCGCCGCCAGCACCGTCGGCGCCACAATATCGGGCTTGATTTCCACTGGCGTTGTAAATCCGTTGTCCAGCTGGGTCTTGACCTGGGTTACCAGCGCTTCCAGATTCACGCTGCGGCCGTTGCTCTCCTGGGTGATTTTGAACTTCTCCTCCTTGGAGGGATCAAAGGATACCGTCGCATTGGTCGCCGCCAGGTCCACCGCTGTCTTGACTTCGCCCAGCTTGGCACGCAGCTTTTCCTCGTCGTAGTGCAGCGCGGTGACGAGCTTTTCCTCCTCTTTTTTGAGCCGGCCGATCTCCTTTTGCCTGGCAAAGATGTTGCCCGTGCGGCCCAGCTCCCACGCCTGGTCCAATATCTCGTCGATGTTGAGCTCCACGCCCATTTGATCGGGCGAAATCGACCATTCGCGGTCGGCATAGGTGAGCTTGACCGTCATCCCCGCGATCCGCTCGGCGTTGAGCACCTCGATCTTGCCCTTGGCCTCTTCCTTGGTATAGCCGTTGAGCTTCAGGCCGTCCACCGAGACGCCCTCGTAAAACGTGTTCGCGCCGCCGCCAAGGTCCACGGCCAGCTTTACGGCAAAGACCGCCAGCACCACCAGCAGCAGTGCGGCAATGCAGACGACGCGGCGCATGCGGCGCTGCCGCTGGCGCATCATCTGCTTGGTCTGGAAGGCGTATTCCTGGTCCGGGTCGCGCATGTTGGGATCAATGCGCTCCTGCCGCTGCCCGGGCCTTGCCTGGCGGGGCTGGTAGCGCACCTCCTCCACGGGCCGGCGCGCGGGCGCACCGCTGCGCTGCCCCTGGGAGGGCCGCTGGGCAGGGCGCTCCTGCTGTCCGCGCCGGGGGCTTGCCTGGCCGCCCTGACCCGCAGCGTATCCCTGCCGTTCCCCGGCATGGCGCGCCGTACCGCCCTGTGCCGGGTGGGAGGGTGCGCGGCGCTGGGCCGGGCGGTCCCCACCCGCGCCGGAGGGCGGCCGCCGCGTTTCGCCCAAGGGCCGGTCCCGTATCTCCCGCCTATCCTGTGCGGGCCGATCCTCCCTGCCGTCTCCCTCATGGGGAGGTCTATTCTGCGTCATATTTTCCTACGCTCCAATACCACGAAAATTAGGCGCACGCGCCCATCCTATCGCAATGCTTCATTATAGCACATTTTGCCGCCCATATGCAAATTCTCGCCGTGCGCCGGCTCTCTTGGCTATTTTTTTACGCGAAGGCCGCGGCGAGCTCCCCAAAGGGCGTTCCTATTCAACACGAGCAGAACCTCTATTTCGTTTCCTCGCCGGCGGCCTTCTTCCGCGCTTCCCGCACGGCTTTGAGAAAGCGCCCGCGGCAGGCCTGCCGGTCGTCCCAGCGGTTTAAGCCGGTGCCCAGGTCCACATCCTTGCGCGTCTCGCCGTGAAAGTCGCTGCCCCCCGTCACCAGCAGTCCGCGCTCCTTGGCAGCCCGGCGCAAAAACCGCTCTATCTCCGGCGTATGCGCGTTGTGATAGCACTCCAGGCCCATCAGCCCCGCCTTGCACATGGCGTCAATCCACGCGCTCAGCTCCACCTCCGTGAGCCTTAACAGGCCGCCGTGCGCCAGCACCGGCACGCCGCCCGCCGCGCGGATGTTGCCAATAACCTCCTCGGAGGTCATTTTACGCCGCTCGGCATACGCCTTGGCGCCCAACCCAATGTATTCCCGAAACGCGGTGCGCACGTCCGGCGCCACGCCGTGAGCCACCAGCACGCGGGCGATGTGCGGCCGGCCGATGGCCCCGTCCGCCAGCGCCTCCACCTCTTGCGCGGTGATGGGGATGCCCAGCGCCTTTAAGTTGTCAATGATGCGGTACATCCGCTCCACACGCGCCAGGCGCATATCCTCCAGCATCGCCTTGATGACGGGGTGTTGCGGCGACATGCCGTAGCCCAGCATGTGCACCTCCAAAGAGACGCCGGAGCTGATCTCCACGCCGGGGATCACCTCCACGTTATATTGTTTTCCCGCCTCCATGGCCTCCGCGACGCCGTCCATCGTGTCGTGATCGGTGATCGCCACGAGGGTGAACCCCTTCTCCTTCGCCATTCTGACGACCTGGGTGGGCGTATACGTTCCGTCCGAGGCCGTTGTATGGATATGCAGATCCAGCATAGCGATTCCTCCGCAAAACCTCAATTGGTTTACTATTTGCCGCAAACCGGCAAATTTCCTTCTTTCCGGCGAAAGTTTAACGCAGCGTTCGCCTCATTGCGCATGCCGTCAAAACCCCCTCGCGCGGTTTTGCGCGAGGGGGTTTTCTTGCTCGGTCAGGCGTTGAGAAGCTCTTCAATGGGATTCGCCGGCGCGCTGTCTCCGCCAAGCGGCGGCAACTCGCCCCCGTTCATCAGAATGTCGAACTCGTCCTTATCCAGCTTTTCACGGTTGATCAGCTCCGCGGCAATGCGGTTGAGCTTTGCGCGGTTTTCATTGAGCAGGTTGGTGGCGCGATCCAGCGCGTTGTGCAGGATCTTGGCCATCTGCTCGTCAACCCTGGCCGCCAGCTCCTCGGAGTAATTGCGCGCATGGCCAAAATCGCGGCCCACGAACACCTCCTGATCCCCGCCCAAGTACAGCGGCCCGATCTCGTCGTTCATGCCGTACTCGGTGATCATCTTGCGCGCCAGGTCGTTGGCGCGGGAAAGGTCGGAGGTGGAGCCGGTGGAGACATCGCCCAGGGCGATCTTCTCGGCCACGTGTCCGCCCAGCAGCTCCACGATCTGATCGCGGATGCGCGCGCCGGAGACGTAGTGCTTCTCCTCGTCGGGCATGGTCATGGTGTATCCGCCCGCCCCGCCGCGGGGAATGATGGAAACCTCATGCACCGGGTCGCACCCAGGCAGCACGTAGGCCAGAACGGCGTGCCCCGCCTCGTGGTAGGCCACCAGTTCCTTGTCCTTTTCGGTGATGACGCGGGACTTTTTCTCCGGTCCCACCTGCACGCGCGTGATGGCCTCCTCCAGTTCCGCCATGGAGATCACCTTGGCGTTCTTGCGCGCGGCCAAAATCGCCGCCTCGTTCATCACGTTTTCCAGGTCCGCGCCCGTCATGTAGGGCGTGCGCTTGGCCAGGGTCGATAGCGACACGTCCCCGGCCAACGGCTTGCCCTTGGCGTGCACCTTGAGGATCTCCTCGCGGCCCTTGACGTCGGGGTAGTTGACCGTCACCTGGCGGTCAAACCGCCCGGGACGCAGCAGCGCGTGGTCCAAAATATCCGGCCGGTTGGTGGCCGCCAGGACGATGACGCCCTGATTGGCGGTAAAGCCGTCCATTTCCACCAACAGCTGGTTCAGGGTCTGCTCGCGCTCGTCGTGACCGCCGCCCAGGCCCGCGCCGCGCTGGCGGCCCACCGCGTCGATCTCGTCGATAAAGACGATGGCCGGCGCGTTGCGCTTGGCCTGCTCAAACAGGTCGCGCACGCGGGAGGCGCCCACGCCCACAAACATCTCCACAAAGTCGGAGCCCGAGATGGAGAAGAAGGGCACGCCCGCCTCACCCGCCACGGCCTTGGCCAGCAGCGTCTTGCCGGTGCCGGGAGGGCCGATGAGCAGAACGCCCTTGGGAATGCGCGCGCCCAGCTGCAAGAAGCGGTCGGAGTGCTTTAAAAACTCCACGATCTCGCGCATTTCCTCCTTCTCTTCATCCGCGCCCGCCACCTGGGCAAAGGTGACGCGGTTCTTATCGTCCGTCACCACGCGGGCCTTGGCCTTGCCAAAGTTCATCACCTTGTTGTTTCCGCCCATCTGCTGGCGCATGAAGAACATCCAAAACGCCACGATGATCACGCCCAGCACCACAAAGGGGATCCATTCCACCCACCAGGCGGGCTGGGGCACCGGCTCGTTCTTCAGGGTAAAGCCATAGTCCAGGGCCGTGACCTGACTTAAGTCCTTGCCCGTCTTGCTGGCGATGACCTGCTTTAGGTCGTTGTGGAAGGTGGTCACGTCGTTGGGAATCTGCAACGTGAAATCATACTTGGTGGGGAAGCTCGACTCGGCGATGTTGGTATCCTTGTATAGGCCGTAGGCATTGTATTCCGACACCATGAGGTTGGAGATCTTTTCCTCCTTAACCAATTGGAGGAATTGGCTGTAGCTGATCTCCTTGCTCTCGGTCTTGGCGGGCCACATCAGCATCTGCGCCATCACCACCACCAGCAGCAACAGCAATAGCCAAAGGCCGGGCCCTCGCATAAAGCTCTTTTTTTGCAACGAAAAGAACGCCTCCCTTCTGTGGGTTTTTACAGATTAGCTGTACATCTTGGGGCTGAGCACGCACACGTCGGGCAGATTGCGGTAGCGCTCGGCATAGTCCAGACCGTAGCCCACCACGAATTCATCCGGAATGGTAAAGCCGATGTAATCCGCCTTCAGCTCCACTCTGCGGCGCTCCGGTTTATCCAGCAGCGTCAAAATGCGCACCGACGCGGGATTGCGCGTCTTGAGATTATCCAGTAAATAGCTCATGGACATGCCGCTGTCCACAATGTCCTCCACGATGAGCACATGCTTGCCTTCGATGCCGTGGTCCAGGTCCTTGAGAATCCTGACCACGCCCGAGGACTTGGTGGAGCTGCCATAGCTGGAAATGGCCATAAAGTCAATGGCGCAGGGGATGCGGATGCGGCGCAGCACATCGGCAAAGACCGCCACCGCGCCCTTTAAAATGCATACCACCAGCAGGTCCTTGCCCGCGTAGTCCGCGTTGATGCGCTCGGCCAGGCAGTCCAGCCGCTGCTGAATCTCCTCGTTGCTCACCAGCACGCGCTCAATTTCGTCCTTTGCATACTCCATATGCTCATTCCTCCGGTAATCTATATTTTATGATCCATGCGCGCGTGCTCCCCGGCCCGATGCGGCAGGGACTGCACGGCGCGATGCCCGCAATCCAAACGATTTCCTCCCCTGCCGTCACGAGCGGAACGCGGTCCCGCAAGGCGCGCGGCACCTTTTTATCCGTCATCACGTCGGAGAGTTTGCGCGTTCCCCCGCCCAGAAGGCGCACGCGGTCGCCCTCCCGCCGAGATCTGACGCACAGCGGTTCTTTCACCGCATCCGCGTCCAATACCTGCGCGTTTCGCCCCAAGTCCAGGTCATCAGGGACCGGCCCGGCTTCCAGGTCAAAACGCCCCAGCGGCGTCCTGTTCTCCCCCATCTTAAGGGGGTACAGGCCGTCCGTTTGCTTCATTATAACCCTTCTTAGGCCCTTTGTGTCACGTTCAAACAATTCTTTACCTAAACTTACCCTGCGGCCAACGCCCATGCAGAGCAGCTCTTCCAATCTAGTCACATCGCCGCAGTCCGCATCCGTCACGCCTTGGCGCGACAGGTATTCGTGCAGCACCGCGCCGCGCAGCCCGGGATGCAAATCGCTCACATCCGCTAGCGCATCACCACGCATGCGCTCTTGCAGCACGCGGCGGGCCTCGCCCATGATGAAGTCGTTCTGCGCGCGGGCCAATCCGCTCAGGCGGCCCAACGCCTCCACGGCGCGGGGGTTGAGAGCCTCCATGCGGGGCAGGATCTCATGCCGGATGTAGTTGCGGGTCAGTCGGGTATCCGCATTGGTCTCATCCTCGACGTACGCAAGGCCATGGTCTCGCACGTATTCCTCAATCGCGGCGCGCGGGAAGGGCAGCAGCGGTCGGATGAGGGTTCCGCTTTCCTCCTTGATGCCAGCCAGCCCCTGGGGCGACGTGCCCCGCACCAGGTGCAGCAGCAGCGTTTCCGCCTGGTCGTTGAGATGATGCGCCGTGGCCACAACGTCCAGGCCCAGAGCGGCGCGCCTCTCCTCCAGGAACGCATAGCGCATTTCCCGGGCGGTCTCCTCAATCCCCCGGCGCCTGGCCGCGGCTTCGGCCGGCACGTCCAGGCGGCCCACGGTCAGGGGGATTCCCCATTTTGCGCACAGCGCCTCCACAAAGGCGCAGTCCGCGCGCGAACGCGCCCCGCGGATGCCATGCTCCACATGCGCGGCGACAAGCGGAACGCCGCAGGCTGCCAGCAGGTGCAGCAGCGCCACGGAATCCGCGCCGCCCGACACCGCGCACAGCACGCTGCGTCCGCCTACGCGCTCCGCCACATGCTCCCGCAACGCTCCGTCCTCCTTGAAGATTCAGTCAGTATACTATTGTAATGGGGAAACGCCGAGATTTCAAGCCCTGTGGGGCATTGTTCAGAACTTTTTAACCGCGCGCTTCCCCATCCGTCATTTCCATATCCGCCTCGCGCACGACGCGCTCCATGTTGTGGGCGATGCGGCGCAGGTATTCCTTCAGGCGCTCCTGCTCCTCCTCGGTAAAGCCTTCCAACAGCTCCGAGGTCACTTGGTTGACCTGCTTTTCGCCCTTTTGGCACATCTGCTTGCCCTGCGCCGAAAGATGCACGCGCAGGATGCGCTGGTCGTGCTCGTCCATTTCGCGCACGATCAGGCCCGCCTTTTCCATGCGCTTTAGGGTCACGGTCATGGTCGCGGGCGAAAGGTTGAGCGCGCGCGCCATCTCCTTTTGGCTCATGCCATCGTGCTTGTGCAGCAACCCCAAAATGGGCGGCTGGCCGCGGAACAGGCCCACCTCCGCCAGCTGCGCCTGCATCCGGCAGTAATACATGCGTATGACCCGCGCAAACTCCATCTCAAATTCCATCTGGCCGTCGTTCATCTCTTGCTCTCCTTTACGCACGACTAATTCACCATCTAATAGTTTATAATCTAAAGGTGGCGGGGCGATTTGTCAACCTCCCTGGCGCAAATTGTCAAAAACAGCGTCCTGAATGTCAAAAATTCGCGGCCTGCGCGGCAGCAAAAAGGGGAGGGGCCCTGCGGCCTCTCCCCGGCTTTGTCAGACGATGATGTCGTTCTCCTGCTCCTGCTCGCTGCTAAAATACAGCCACCAACGGCCCCAGTTGACGATGTGGTCCCCCACATGCTCGATGTACTGCGCCACGCTCACGGCGGTCATCACGTCGCTGTCCTGCGATTGCAGGTCCGCCTGCCGGGCAATGCACTCCCGATAGATCTGCTCGTAGAGCACGTCCACCTCGTCGTCCATTTCCAGCACCCGTTTCACGCTTTCCGCATCCTGACCCAAGGCGCTGGTGAGCATCTTCTCAAACATGGTCGCCGCGCGCTCGCTCATGCGGTAGATGTCCTCCACCAGCAGCACCTTGCCGGACTCCGTGCGCATAATGGCGCGCCCAATGGCCGCCGCTTGATAGCCGATGCGCTCCATCTCATCCGCCGTATGCACGAGGTAAAACAGCTTGCGCAAGTCCACGGCCACAGGGTGCTGGGTGGCGATCATGCGCATGACGCGCTCGTTGATGGCCATGCGCATGGAGCGGATGTGCTGATCCTGCTCCAGCACGCGGTCCACCACCGTGAAATCCCGGCGGCGCACCGCGTCCATCGCGTCCTGAAGCGTCTCGGCCGCCAGGTTGCACATGTGGATGCTGTCGCGCTGAATGTCGCGCATCTCCTGATCGTAAATGCTTCGCATAGTCTCTCCTATCGCATTTCTTAAGCGAATTTCGAGCTAATGAACTGCTCGGTATGCCGGTGCTTAGGGTGGTAAAACAGGTCGCTGGTGCGCCCCCACTCCAGAATCGTGCCATCTTCCATCATCGCCGTCTCCTCGGCGATGCGCCCCGCCATCTGGGGGGAGTGGACGGCCATGACCATGGTGCAATCCTCTCTGAGGTTAAAGAGAATGTCCTCGATCTTGCTGCTGGTCATCGCGTCCAGCAGGCGCGTGGGCTCGTCCAACAGCAGCAGACCGGGCCGGAGCGCCAGCGCGCGGGCGATGCAGATGAGCTGCGCCTGGGCGCGGGTCAGCAGCGCCGCGTCGGTATAGAGCAGGTCGCGGAATTCGCCGTAGATCTCCATGCGCCGGAGCGTCTCCTCCGCGCGCTCTTCCAGCGCCTGCTTGCCGGTGATCCCCTGCAAGCGCAGTCCGGCGGTGATGTTGCGCAGGATCGTGCCCGCAAAGAGCACGGGCTCTGTAAAGACCATGCCCACCTTGCGCCGGATCTCGTTGGGCTCCTGCATGAAGATGGAGTTATTGTCCAACATGATGCGCCCGCTGACCACGGCCCCGCGCTGTTCGGCCATGCGGTTGATCACGCGCAGAAAGGTGGACTTGCCGCAGCCCGTCTTGCCCATCAGGGCGAGCACATGCCCCTTTTCAGCGGTCACCGCCACGTCGTGGAGCACCACCTTGTCGTCAAAGGACGCATTGAGATCTTCTACCACCAGTTGTATCGACAATTGCTATCCTCCCCTTCGCTGCGCCACCTGCGCGACGTCCTCAGGCGGATCAGGATCATCGTCGCCGCCAGGGCAAAGGCCAGCACCGCCGCGTCCTTGCGCCCCAGCCAGGCCAGGCGGAACAGCTCGGTGGCCAACACCTGGTTGGGCATGACCGCGCCCATGAGCACCAGCAGGGCTGTGGCCTCGCACAGGATGCGCTCCACCAAGCGCAGCGTCGCGCGCGCCATGCTGGGCATGGCCTGCGGCAGCAGCACCACGCGCAGAATCGCCATGCGCTGCCCGCTCAGCGCTTCCCCAGCCGTGAGGTACTTCTCCGGCACGGCGCGCAGGGCCGTATCCATGTTGGAAACCATGAACGGCAGGAACATCACCGCCAGCAGCAGCGCCATGGTCACAAGGCTTTCATGCATTGAGTCGCTGCCGCTGATCAGCCAGTTGCCCACCAGCCCCAGGAGCACCGCCGGAATGCGGGAAAAGCCGCTCATAAACCGCTGAAGGCGCACCAGCGTCGCGCCCTTGACGCATTCAAACATCCACAGCGTGATCAGCAGCGCCACCGGCAGCACCATCAACAGCACCATCAACACCAATTGCAACGTCTTGAGGAACACCGCGCCGATGCCCGGCAGCACGCCCCAGGAGCGCAACAGCGCCGTCAGCGCGTCCGCCGCAAGGTGAAACAGCGGAATCAACAGCGTCAGCAGCGCCAGCGCCGAGAGCAGCAGCACCGCGCCGATGAACACGCTATTGAGCGCCTTTCTTCTTTCCATGCCGTCCTCCTTCCAAGCAGGCGGAGATCACCGCGTTGGTCAGCAGCACCAGCAGCAACAGCAGCAGAGCCAGCAGCAGGATGAACCGCGTGCTGCCCACCTCGCCGGTGACGCCCACCGCCTTCATCAGCGCCGTGGGCAAGGTGTCCTCGCCGCTGCCATAGGCCGAGAGCACCAGCAGAATCGCCACCCCTTCCGCCATACAGCGCGCCAGCATCTTCAGCGCCACGCTCAAATACCCGTTCCGCGCCCGCGGCAGCACGACGTGTAAAATGGTCTCATACATATACATTCCCATCGCCTGCGCGGCCTCCACGGCCGGGTAGTGCCGCTGATTGACCTGGATGATTTCCAGCGTCTGCCGCATCAGGCTCATGAGCATTAACGTCGCCGTCACGCCCCACCACGGGGACCCAATCACCGGCACGAAGTAGTTCAGACTCAGGTAGCCAAAGACCACCGCCGGGATGGCGGACAGGCCGGAGATCGCACTGCGCATCCGCATCATGGCGCGCGGGCGCATCATATAGGAGATCAGCGCGGCCAGCGCCCAGGCCATGGGGAAGGAGAGCGCCACCGCGGCCAGGGCGGTGGAGAGCGAAAAGCCCGCCATGGTCAGCCCCTTGGGCAGCAGGCGCCACATACTCGCCGCGCTGCCTGCCTCCGCACCCTCCATCAGCATAAGGCCCAGGGCGAACACCACCCCGCTGCCCACCAGCAGAACGGTCAGCGCGCCGCCAATCCATGCGCCCAGGCGCATCAGATTTTCCGCAGGTTTCTTCATGCACCCTCCGCAATCCATTTCCCGCTTCGTCCGAACAACTACTTATTCTTCCGTATTCAATTTTATAGAAAGCGCGGGGTGAGAGCAACCCGGCAAAGGTTAAAAGTGGGCTAAATCGGTCCACAACACGCAACAGACAGAAAAAGAGCGGTCCGCATAGCGAAACCGCTCAAAAATTGGCGTAAAATCAATCCTGTTTGTCCGCATAGGGCAGGGTGACGGTGAATTCCGTGCCCACGTTGAGCTCCGACTGTACTTGAATGAGCCCGCCCATGTCCATGACGATGTGCTTGACAATGGCAAGCCCCAGCCCCGTGCCGCCCATGTTGCGGCTGCGGCCCTTATCCACGCGGTAAAACCGCTCAAACAGGCGCGGAATGTGCTCCTGCGCGATGCCGATGCCCGTATCCCGCACGTGCAACTCCACATTCGATCCATCCCGCTGCACCCATACCTTGACCGACCCGCCCTCCAGCGTGTATTTAATGGCGTTGTCGATCAAATTGATGAGCAGCTGCTTGACGTGGTCCTCGTTGGCCTTAACGTAGGTATCGGCGCCCTCGTCGCAGGTCAAGGCGATGTTCTTGAGCTTGGCGCTGTTTTCCAGCATCAGGCACACATCCCCCGCGCGCTTGCCCAGGCTCAGCCGCTCGGTGGGCACGCGCACGCGCCCGTTCTCCATGGACGATAAGGAGAGCACGTCGTTGATCAGCCGGGAAAGACGGTCGGTCTCCATGGAGATGATGTCCAGGAACCGCTTGGCCATCATGGGGTCCTCAATGGCGCCGGCCTGCAACGTCTCCACAAAGCCGCGTATCGACGTCAGCGGCGTCTTGAGCTCGTGGGTGACGTTGGCGGCAAAGTCCGTGCGCATCTGTTCGAGGTTGCGCAGCTCGGTGACGTCCTCCATCAGCGCGACCGCGCCGATGTTCTCATCCTCGTGCTCCAGCGCCGAAATGTAGAGGCGGATGAGGCGGTGGCGCGGTGCGGCGCGGACGGGCAGCTCCACCGTGTAGAGCTCGTCATGCTCCATGGCCTCGGTAAGCCCTGCCTCCAGCCGCGCATTTCCCGTGGCTTCCAGCACGTGCTTGCCCTCCACGCTGCCGCTCACGCCCAGCATGCGCTTGGCCGCGTTGTTCATCTGCACCACATGCAGCTGGCCGTCCACGGCGATGAGGCCGTTGAGCATGTGCTCGATGATGGACTCCAGCTCCGCGCTCTTGTGCTGTAGTTTTTCTACGGTGTCCTGCAAGCGCGCGTCCATGGACCGCAGAGTGCGCAGCAGTTGATTGAGCTCCGCATATCCTTCCACGCGCAGGTTCACGTTGTAGTTGCCGTCGATAATGGCCTGTGCCGCGGTGGAAATCCGGTTGATAGGCCGAACGACCTTCCCCGCCATATCAAAGGAGAGGTAGACGCAGACGATGAGCACAAGCATCATCAGCGCGGCGAACAGGCCCCAATCCCCGTGCCGGAAGACCACCTGGTTCTTCGTCAGGCGCAGAATGTTGCCGTCATCCTCGCGCACCGAGACCGCAACCTGCATTTGCGCGAGCTTGCCCACGAAGGAAACCTCTTCCCCCGTCCCGGTGGAGAGCGCGGCAATAACGTCAGGCTGGTCCAAGTAATACCCCACCTGACCGCTGGTATCATGGAGAATTTCTCCGTTTTCCGCCATGCGCGTGACCCGCACGCCCATCAGGCCCGCGATCCGATCCAGCTCCTTGGGGCTAGAGGCGGTCTTGGCTCCATAGCGCGCCGCCTTGAGCAATTGCTCCCGAATCGCGCCCTGTTCCTCCTGTATGGTGATGCGCATGGAAAAGAAGGACGTGACCGCAACGACCGCCATGACGAATAGCGAGGCGGCGGTTACGATCCGCCGGTGCATGGATTTCACGCCTCTTGCTCCCGATCCACAAAGCGATAGCCCACGCCTCTCACGGTCTCGATGTAGGGCTCCTCACCCAGCTTCTGGCGCAGATGCCGGATGTGAACGTCCACCGTGCGCGTCTCGCCGTAGTATTCATAGCCCCAGATGCGGTCCAAGAGGAAGTCGCGGGTGAGCACCTTGCCGCGGCTGAGCACCAGCACCTTGAGCAATTCAAATTCCTTGAGCGTCAGCGAGAGCTTCTCGCCGCCCTTGAACGCCTCATAATTGGTAATGTCGATCATAATATCGCCCGAGCGCAGGGTCTGCGGCTCACTCTCCTGCTGGGGCGCGACCCGGCGCAGCAGGGACTTGACGCGCGCGGCCAGCTCTCTTACGGAGAAGGGCTTGGTGATGTAGTCGTCCGCGCCAAGCTCCAGGCCCAGGATCTTGTCCACCTCGTCCCCTCTGGCGGTGAGCATGATGATGGGAATGTTGCTGGTCATGCGGTCGCCCTTGAGTCTGCGGCAGACCTCCAGGCCGTCGATACCGGGGAGCATAATGTCCAACAACACAAGGGAAGGCCGCTCCACCTCACAGCGCTTGAGGGCTTCCTCGCCCGTGAGCGCCGTTACCACATGGTATCCCGCCGCTTTCAAGTTGAACGAAATCAATTCAAGAATGTGGACCTCGTCATCCACTGCCAAGATGGTGTCACTGGGCATGTCGGATAACCTCCTTATATGATGTCACAAAAATGCTTTTTTGTTTGTCAGGCGCCGGGTTTCCCCAGCAAGCTCTTGAGCTCTTCCATAAAGGTGTTGATGTCGCAGAAGGAGCGGTAGACCGAGGCAAAGCGCACATAGGCCACCTCGTCCAGCGTGCGCAGGCGCTCCATGACCATCTCCCCAATGCGCGAGGAGGAGATCTCCTGGTCCAGGGAGTTGAAAATCTGCTGCTCCACGTCGCGCACCAGGGCATCCACCTCGGTCGCGCCCACGGGGCGCTTTTCGCAGGCCTTGATCAGGCCGCGGCGGATCTTGTCCGCGTCAAACGCCTCTCTGGAGCCGTCCTTTTTGACGACCATCACCTGTACGTTCTCGATTTTTTCATAGGTTGTGAACCGGCGGCCGCAATTGACGCACTCCCTGCGCCGGCGGATTGCCAATCCTTCATCCGTTGGCCGGGAGTCGATTACGCGGCTCTCCGTCGCGTTGCAATACATGCACTTCATGAAACTTACCCCTTGCTGCGCGGGCAGCTCTCCATTTTTCGCGACATAAGACGGCGATGGCCAGTCCCTGCCTCATACTATTATATCCTTTTTTTCTTCCACCGTAAACCCTTTTGTGCCAACTTTGTTAACTTTTTTAAGTTAGCGTGAAAAATGGGGGCGCAATGTGCGAATTTCGCCCTCGCCGCTTAGCTGTCTCACAAAAAAGGGGCGCCGCGCTAAGCGGCCGCCCCTCACGATCCTCTCCCTTGTCCATGCTCAACTCTTCTTGCACTCGCTCTCCCGCGGGCGCACGGTGCCCTGTGGCAGGCTGACCAGGATCACATCCTCGCCCATCATCACCACCGAACTCCACGCGATGGGGATTCCATCGTTTTTAAACATCCCCGCAATGGAGAAGGGCTCCGGCACGATCAGCGCCAGAATGCGCCCGTCCTGGGATAGGTCCAAGTCGCACACATTGCCCAGCTTCGCGCCGTCGCAGGTATTGATGACCTCTTTTTGCTTGAGCTGTGAATACGTCACCGCACATCTCTCCCCTCAGCCAGCCCTTTGCCCATAAAAAACGGAATGCCCGCATCCAATTCGTATGCGGGCAAAATGGGGATGATTCGCGTTTTATCAAACATATTTTCTCATGTGGGCCAGCGCCGTCTTTTCCAAGCGGGAGACCTGCGCCTGTGAGATGCCGATCTCCTCGGCCACCTCCATCTGCGTGCGTCCGCCGAAAAAGCGCATCTGCACGATCATGCGCTCCCGGTCGCCCAGGCGCTCCATCGCGCCCTTTAGGGCGATGTTCTGGGCCCATTCCTCCTCGCCGTTGTGGTCGTCGCGGATCTGGTCCATGACGTAGAGCGCGTCGCCATTGTCGTGGTAGATGGGCTCGTTGAGCGACATCGGCTCCTGAATGGCGTCCAAGGCCATCACCACATCCTCTTCCTTGAGCTCCAGCGCCTTGGCAATTTCGGCCACCGTGGGCTCCCGTCCAAGGTCGATGCCCAGCTTCTCGCGCGCCTGCATGGCCTTGTAGGCAATGTCGCGCAGGGAGCGGCTGACGCGGATGGCGTTGTTGTCGCGCAGGTAGCGCCGGATCTCGCCGATGATCATGGGCACGGCGTAGGTGGAAAAGCGAACGCCCAGCGTGGTGTCAAAGTTGTCGATGGATTTCATCAGGCCGATGCACCCCACCTGGAAAAGGTCGTCCATCATCTCGCCTCTGCCGGCGAAGCGCTGCACCACCGACAGCACCAGGCGCAGGTTGCCGCCCACAAATTCGTCGCGGGCCGATTCGTCTCCCGCGGCAATGCGCTCAAACAGGACCTTCATCTGTGCGTTGGTCAGTACCGGCAGTTTTGCTGTATCCACGCCGCAAATATCCACTTTATTCAGTGCCATTCGGTTTCCCTCCGCCTCGCTTGATCGTTAATGGCCAGCCGTTTTCATTTTGTGCGGCGATTGCCATCTAGCACTTCTATTTTGTCTCGCGGACATTTTTTTATGCGGCGTATGAAAACAAAATCTATACATCCGCTACATTTTTGCACTCATTTCCCCGCGCAGCCGCTTGATGATGCGCTTTTCCAGCCTGGAAATATAGGATTGGGAGATGCCTAGCTCATCCGCCACCTCGCGCTGGGTCTTCTCCGCCGCGCCGCCCAGGCCAAAGCGCATCTGCATGATGCGCTGCTCGCGGGGGCTCAGGCGGGAGATGGCGTCAAAGAGCAGGTTGCGGTCGGTCTCCATCTCCAGCTCCCGGCCCACCAGGTCCGGGTCCGTGCCCATGATGTCGGAGAGCAGCAGCTCATTCCCGTCCCAGTCCACGTTGAGCGGTTCCTCAAAGGAGACCTCCATGCGCGTGCGGCTGTGCCGCCTAAGGTACATGAGGATCTCGTTCTCGATGCACCGCGAGGCATAGGTTGCCAGCTTGATCTTCTTGTGCGCGTCAAAGGTGCCCACCGCCTTGATCAGCCCGATGGTGCCGATGGAGATGAGGTCCTCCACCCCCACGCCGGTGTTCTCGAACTTGCGGGCAATGTACACCACCAGGCGCAGATTGTGTTCGATCAACCCTTCCCTCACGCTTTCGTCCCCGTCTCTGAGCGCCTGCATAACCCGTTCCTCCTCTTCCTTGGTAAAGGGGGGCGGCAGCGTCTGGCCGCCTCCGATGTAGTCCAGCCGCCCGCCCGAGAGCAAGCGCAGCAGTTTTTCCCACAGTTTCTTAAAACAATTCACTTCACACGCACCTCCCTGGAATCAATGCGCGCCCATCCATGCACAGCACGCCGTCATATACCGCGATATAGGCCTCCACCTCGCGGCTGCCCACGCGCACCACGTCCGCCGCAAAGGCGTCCAGCACCCCGCTGCCGCCCACCGAGGTAAAGGGCACCGCGCGCAGCGGCCGCCCCGCCTCCATCCCGCGCAGCGCCGCCCGCTCCACCACGATCACCGGCAGGTTGCTCACCGGCTCCACCAGCACGTTCCCCGTATCCACCACCGCTGACAGGCTCACGTGCCGGCTGCCGGAGACCACGGTGAGCGTGGCGGTGTTCTGTGGCGCCCGGCGGTTCCTCTGGCAGGCGAGCAGGACCATGAGCGCGCAGCCCACCGCCGCCGTAACCGCCGCCGCCACGGGGCCGTAGCCCGCAGCGCCCAGCATGTACATCACCCCCGCGCCCGTGCCGCCCAGCAAAAGCGTGGAGACCCAGACAAAGGCAAAGGCCCGCAGCGTGCGCTTCCAGTCGACCAGCCGCCTGCCCGCGCACAAGACCAGCGTCATGCCCATGCAAATCAAGGTGCGCGGCGCCATGCCCAGCAGCGGCCGTCCCCAGGGCAGATAGGCGCAGATCGCGTACCCGCAGCCCAGCGCGGCGGCCAGCAGCACGCGCCCCTTGCCGCTGCACAGCCCAGACAGGCGCGCCGCCATGAATAGAATCAGCGCGTTCATGGATAGATTCTGCGCCACGAACCATTCGATGCTCACCGTCAACGCCGCATCCCCCCTCTGCTCACCGCGATTACGTATCACAATATACCTTCACCGCCCTGCGTTTTTTGTTGATCGGGCGCGCAGTCTTTGTCACCCAAAACGCACAAAAGGCCATCGCCTGCCAAATGCTTATGCAAGCGATGTCCTTTTCCAGACATATTCCATTGTTTTTTATGTCTTGCGTCGAAAAAAATCCACAGAGCGCTGAAAAATCTCCCGTTTCCCTGCGCCCGCCTCCATGGCACAAGGAGGGGCTGCCCTCGGGGCGCCTCCTGTAAAGAAGCCATCACCCGCTGGAAAGAAGTTGCTTTTCAGCGGGCGGTGCTTTATAATGAACCCATCGACATTTCGAAATTCGATCAGCAAATTTTTTAATTATGGAGGATATACGAAAATGGTACATATAAGGAAAGCGAAAGAAGCAGACCGTTATGATATAGCTTTATGTATTGCGGAAGGTTTTGAAAAAGACTTTTCCATGTTATGCAAAGATCATCAAAAAGTGGCAAATGCTATCGAACCGGGATTAAATATGGAACGATTTTATGTGGCAGATATAAAAGGAAATATTGCGGGAGTGATGGCAATTTCCGATTGCAATGGCAGAGCCGCAAGAGTGGAAAAAGCATCTTTAAAGAAATATTTTGGATTCTTTAATGGGATTATTGGCACGCTCGTTTTGAAAGAAGAATTTGAAAGACAACTTGCGTTTCCCGTTACAGCCGGATATATAGAATTTGTAACAGTGCGAAAAAAATACCGCAGGCAAGGCATTGCCGCAACTATGCTTAAAGAAAGTATGTCTCTAACAAATTATCGAGATTTTGTGCTCGATGTTACTGATATAAATAATGACGCCATTAAATGTTATATGAGTATCGGGTTTGAGGAATTTAAGCGTATTCCAGAAAAACACGGTAAGCAAAAAGGTTTTAATGAGAGGATTTTTATGCGGTATTGCCGCAAATAAAAGCGCTTAACAAATTCCAGCTTATTGCTCTCCCCCACGGGCACTTTCCCCGAAAGCGCCATAGTGGGTTACACAGTATAAAAGGGCAAGACAGACCGTTGCGGCCTGCCTTGCCCTTAACTCCTTTATGAAGCCTTACCCTCCGGCGGTCCCTTCTTTTGCCGCGCGCAACGCCTATTGCGCAGGTTCCTCCGCCGAACGCGGGGCGCATTCCGGGAAAAGCTTGAAGAGGTCCTCTTGGCTTCCGGAATACTCGTAATAAATCCCATCCTTGAAAAAGGTATCGCAAGAGTCCGAGGCAAAGTGCAGCGTCATCTTCTTGCCGTCCAACCGCGTGGCCTCCAGCCGCGCCCCGAACGGGCAAGCCGATCCACCGTTCATCGGGCGGCTCTTCTCTAGGAACAGCGCGCACAAGTCGGCCAGCGCATCCACGTCCTGCAACGTCTGGGTGCGAACAACAACGCCATCGGCCATGTAGTCGGGGAACTCCAGCGTGGCCTGGGACAGCCCCTTGCCAAACCAACGGAGAGAAAATCCCGTCGGGTCCATGCCCGTTCTGTCGCGGATGGTATCGTGCAGCAGCTTCACCAGCTCTTCATCCTCAATCACGCCGGTCATATCCTGTCCCTCTTGGACCAACAACCTGTCCGTACACAGTACGTAGCTCTCCTCTTCGCTGAGGTACAGCACGATTCCCGTCCGCACGATTCCGCGCCAGAATTTCTCCCAATTCTGATTCTTATCGATCTTTTGCACCTGCGCCGCGCTCAAGCGCAGCTGCATATTCTGCCACAGATCGCCCTCCAGCGGCATGTAGTAGGGCACCGGCTCATGGTATCCCGTCGCCGCGATGGAGGCGTCGTTGAGGAAGCATTCCAGCGCCAGATAGGGCGCCTGCTCGGGCCGCTTGGCCGTCAGGCCCAAGGTCTGACCAAAGCGCATGCGCGCCATCAGGTTTTGATCCAGCGCATCGATCATGATTTCATCCTGGTGGGAGAGCACGATGAGGAAGTAGTGGTCTTCCAGTTGGCTCAGGGCCACCTCGCCGCTGAGCTCATAGGTTCTCAGCGTCACAAATTCCCCGTTCTCGTCCAGTCCGTACTCCTCAATCTGCAAATACCGCGTGTCCGAATAGATCTCCGCCGTTCTCGTGTGCGTCTCCGCGATGGGCTGGCTCATGGGGCGCGGCCGCAGGTAGGCCACTATGTATGCGTCTCCCGCCGCGTTTTTCCGGCCGAAGCACAGGAAGTCAGCCTCCAGCTCGGGCAGGGCGGACAGCGCCTCCTCCGCGGTCATGTCCTCAAAGGCGCCCACCTTGCCGTCAAGCGACGCCTCGTATTCCTCCATCCGCGCGCGGACCTTTTCCGGATACCAATCCGGTTCCGCCGCGTCTTCCGGCGCTTGGGTGGGCTGCGCGCTGCCCGTGGGCGAGGCGCTGGGCAGCAGCGCCTCCGGCGTCTCTTCGGGCTTGGCGCCGGTGATGGTCACGGCGCATCCCGTCAGCACGGCCGCGACGACGAGCGCCGCCAGCAGTCCGGTGTATTTCCGTCTCTTCGCAATCAAAGTAATCCTCCTTCTGATCTGTTTGCGGCCCTGAGTCATCGCGGTGGTGGCGCTCATCAGGCTCGCAGCCGCGGGTCTTGCCCGCAAAAAGGATAGCAAGGTCTTGCCGTAGTCCATGCGCTTGTCCTCGCCCAGGGTGCGGATGGCCAGCGCATCGCAGGCGTTTTCTCCATCCGTCTTGCTCATGGCGGCGGCAATCCACACCAGGGGATTGAACCAATGCACGATCAGCGCCGCAAAGCGCAGGAGCGCAAACGCCTGGTCTCCCTGCCGCCAGTGGGAGAGCTCGTGCACCAGCACATGCTCCAGGCGCTCCCTGCTCTCCAACGCGGCGGGCGTCACGACGATCCACGGCCTGATCAGCCCCACCAGGCAGGGCGAGGGCACCGCGCGCGAGCAGCACACCCGCACCCGTCCCAGCCTGCGCCCCAGCGCGCGGGGCAGGTCCACGGGCACGCGCGATCTCCTCACCCGCGCGGCAAAGCGCAGGTTCACCGCCAGGATGTAGACCGCCACCCCAGCCGCGCCCACTCCCCAAGCCATGCACGCGGCGTCCCAGGCATTGATCCTCCATCCCGTTTTCCGGGGCGCGGCCGCCTCTTTTTCCGCGGGCGTCGCCGCGCCCTGCGCCTGTGATGGTTGATGCGCAGGGGCGACGGGCGCGCCGGCCGGCTGTGAGGGGACCTGCCGCACCACTGCGATGCGCTGGGTGATCTCCCGGTCGATGCGGCGCGCAGCGGGCGCGTTCCACACGCTCACCGCGCTGGGCGCCCGCACGGGCAGCAGCAAGCTCAGCGCCACCGGCAGCCACAGCATGTACAGCACGCGCGGGTGCAGGCGGTTGCCCAGCGCCAGGCGCACCGCCATCACCAGCACGAGCAGCAGGCTGCCCGCAAGGCTCATCGTCAGTATTGTCTTCATCGCCGTTCCCCTTTACTTTCGGTGCTCTTCCAACAGGTGCATCAAATCGTCGATCTCCTCATCCGTCAGGTCGTTCTGCTCCACCAATTGGCTGATGAGCAGCGCGCTCCGCCCGCCGAACACCTTGCGCACCACCTGCCGCGTCTCCGAGAGCACCGCCTCGCCCCGCGGGATCAGGGCGCGATACGCCATTGGGCTGGTGCCCGGAATCACCGCCGCGCTGCCCTTTTGGCACATGCGCTTGAGCAGGGAGATCACCGTGTACTTGCTCCATCCCGTCTCCCGGGCGAGCGCCTTGGTGATCTGGGGCATGGTCATGCTCTCCTCTTGCCACAGCAGCTCCATGATCTTCCACTCGCTGTCTGTTACCGACCGTCTCTCTTCCATGGCGCGCCTCCATTAACAATTTGTCCACCGCAATCAGTATACCAAGCATTGACAATCTTGTCAACGTCTGACGCAAAAAAATCCCCCGCGCGTCAAACGCGCGAGGGATGAGGCGCAAAGCGCTTATTTCTTGGGGGTGCGGCGCAGGAAAGCGGGGACGTCGTTGTTGTAGCCGCGGCGCGCGGGCTGGGCGGGCGCATCGGGGATGTCCTCCTCCTCGCCAAAGACGCGCTGGCCGCGCATCGGGCGCACCGGCTGGGGCGTCTGATAATCGTCGAACGCGGAGGCCGGCTCGCTCTCTTCGTAGCGGGGCTCTGCCGGGGCGGCGGGCGCCGCGTCCTGCTCCTGCTGGCTGAGATCGCGCAGGCGGTTAGCCCGGGGCTGCTGGGCGCTGCGCTCATCGCGCACCCACATGGGGATGCGCTCGGTCACGCCGTCGTTCTGCGGGGACTGCGCGGGCCTTGTGGCGGCGGCGGTCTGTGCCGGGGTCTTGGGCACGTTGTACTCCGCGCCCTCAAAGCCGGTCGCAATGACGGTGATGCGCACCTCGTCGTCAAAGGTCTCGTCAATGCCCGCGCCAAAGATGATATTGGCCTCGGGATCGGCCGCCTGCGCGATGAGCGAGGCCGCCTCGTTGACCTCCAGGATGCCGATGGCGTTTCCGCCGGTGATGTTGATGAGCACCGCCTTGGCCCCGTCGATGCTGGTCTCCAGCAGCGGGCTGGAGATCGCCTGCTTGGCGGCCTCCACCATGCGGTTTTCGCCCTTGCCAAGGCCGATGCCCATGTGCGCCATTCCGCGGGACTGCATAATGGTCTTGACATCGGCAAAGTCCAGGTTGATCAGCGCCGGCACGGCGATCAGATCGGAAATGCCCTGGATGCCTTGGCGCAGCACGTCGTCCGCCATGCGGAAGGCGTCGGGCAGGGAGGTGTTCTTGCCCACGATCTGCAACAGCTTGTCGTTGGGGATGACCACCAGCGTATCCACCTGCGCCTTGAGCTCCATGATGCCCTTTTCCGCGTTGAGCATTCTCTGGCGGCCCTCAAACAGGAAGGGTTTGGTCACAACGCCAATGGTGAGGATGCCCATCTCGCGGGCGATCTGCGCCACCACGGGGGCCGCGCCCGTGCCGGTTCCGCCGCCCATGCCGGCGGTAATGAAGACCAGGTCGCTGCCCTTGAGCATCTTGGAAATCTCATCCTTGCTCTCGTCGGCCGCAGCCTTGCCGATTTCGGGCTTCGCGCCCGCGCCCAGGCCCTTGGTCAGCTTTTCGCCGATCTGGATCTTATTTTCCGCCTTAGACTGCGCAAGCGCCTGGCGGTCGGTGTTGATGGAAACAAATTCCACGCCGCGCAGGCCGTATTCCACCATGCGGTTTACGGCGTTATTGCCCGCGCCGCCGCAGCCCACGACCTTGATGCTCGCTCCAGCCACGACTTCCTGTTCGAATTCCAGCACTGAAAATCCCCCTATCCGTTCAACATAAAATGGTTTCGCTTACTTGGTAAAGAACGCCTTGATGAACCCCCCGATCTTGCCGCCGCCCTCCTGGGGTTTGGTTTCCATTTGGCTCACCGATTCATAGACCAGCTCCAGCAGCCCAATGGCCGAGGAATAGACCGGTGAGTTGAGCTTGACCGCGGGCGGCGTCGGCGAGCGGAAGGTCCGCTCCACCACCGAGGAGATGGTCTCCCGGCCCCCGCGCATCAGGATGAGTCCGCCGCCGGTGATGTAGAAGGCCGATCGCGGGGACAGCTTGTCCGCGTGCTCCTCAATGGCGTCGTGCACCATGTCGGAAAGCTCGGCCACGCGCGGCTCGATAATCGCCAGCACCGTCTCCCGCGGGAAGGAGACGGTTTGACCGTCCGGGTCCTGCACGGAGAGCTGGTCTTGGCCAATGCCGAAGGTGTACTTGCGCTTGAGCTCTTCCGCCATGTCCATCGTCACATCCAGGTCCAGCGCCAGGTCCGCGGCCAGATGCCCGCCGCCCAGGGGCAGCACCTTGTGGCTGATGAGCGCGTCGCCCTGCACGAACATGACCTCGGTGGAAAGGTATCCCACGTCCACCAGCACCGCCACCTTGTCGCGCTCCTCGGGCGGGATGAGCAGGAGCGCCTCCCCCAGGGCCGGGGCCAGGTAGCCGTTGATGTGAATATCCTGCTGCTCCATGCGCGCCTGCATGTCCTCCAGGAAGGTGGCGTCGGCCACCACAAAGCTGGCCATGCAGCGGATGGAGCGGCCCTTCAGGCCCGCCGGCTCCATGGTGCGGCGCTCGTCCACCGTAAACCAGGCGGGGCTGCGGTGGATGATCACGCCTTCCCCTTGGTTTTTGTAGTCCAGCGCCAGGTTCATCACATCATCCACGTCCTCAGGCGTGATGCGGCGCTCGTTTTCCAGGTCCAGCGCAACCTCGTTTTGTTCCAAATGTATGAAGTCGCCGGGCACGCCGACATAGATTTCCTTAATCTCCCTGCCCGAGGAAAGCTCCGCCTCGCGCACGGATTTCATGACGGCCTGCTCCACTTCCTCGTCCGAGGCGTTCCAGTGCCCTTCGCAATAGCCGTCATAGGGTACCACGCCGAAGCCCAGCAGCTGCGCCGGACCCACGCCGTTCCCCTCTCCCACCAGCGTCACGATTTTGGAGGTTCCAAATTCAATGGCAGCGGCCATACTCTTCACGTGTGTACTACCTCCCAACCCGTGCAGGCTTATTGTCTGCACAACTTACCCATTCTATTTCTCTATTATACTTCAAAATTGGTTGATTGAAAAGGTCTGCGCCGCGCTTTCCAGGGAATTTTGCGGCGCAATTTTTAAGTCTTTACGATTTGGAAACAATATCCATGTATTTTCGGGAAATCCTTCCACTTCTCTGCCCGGCCCTTGTTTGCCCTTGCGCGCTCGTCACGCCTGCGGCGCATCGGTGGGCTCGGGGCTGTCCGAAGGCGCGGGGGTCGCGTCCGGCGCGGGCGTATCCTGCGGGGGCGGAGTATCCGTAGGCTCCTGGCTGCCGGGCTCGGAGCCAACGCCGGGAGCCATGGGATCGATGGGCTGTGCGCCGCCCCCTTCTGCCGGGAGAAAGGAGGCGTTCTTGCCGGTGGAAACGGTGATGATGCCGCCCTGGTATCCCTCGGAGACGAGGATGGGCTCCACGGCGCGCAGCCAGCGGACCTTGTTCTCCATGTTCTCAAAATTTCCCAGGCGCACCTCATAGCCGCTGACCGTGGTCATCCACAGGTCGGAAATCGCGTCCAGGTTGATCTCCGAAATCAGCTGGGTGGCATTCTGTGCGCGCAGCTGGGCCAGAATCGCGTACAGGGCGTCCAGCTGGTTCTCCTGGGAGGAGGTCACCTTCTGCCCCACCTCATATCCATCCGTTAGGCGCAGACCGCTGATGACGGGGAGGGTCAGGTTGTCCAGACGCCCCAGCACCTCCAGGATGTACCCCGTCTCATCCACCACGATGATGCTGCCAAGGTGGTTGATCACCGCGCTCGCCCTGCGCTCGTTGACGCTGATGCGCAGCTTGTCGGGAAAGACATAGCGGATGGACTGCACCTCAAAGTAGGGGTCCGCGTTGATCTTGCGGCGCACCTCTTTGAATTTGATTTTGAAGATGCTCTCCTCGTTGGCAATGCTGGCCAGGTCCGCAACCACCGCGGGGTCCTTCACCTCGCATCCCAGCACCACGACCTCGCGCACGCGCATGGCCTCGCCGCAGGCATACGCGCTGCCCGCGATCACCACCAACAGCAAAAACAGCACAAGATAGATCCGTGCGCGCACGCTCCACTCCTCCTTATTCCCTCATTCGTTCAATTCAATCCGCTTAATCTGCCCGCCCAGGGCGGAAAGCGTCCTCTCCAGGTGATCGTGTCCCCGGTCGATTAGGGAGATGTTCTCAATGACGCTCTCCCCTTGGGCTGCCAGGGCCGCCACGCATAGCGCCGCGCCCGCGCGCAGGTCCCGGGTGGTGACTCTGGCGCCGGTGAGCATCTCCACCCCGCGCACCACCGCGATGCGGCCGCTCACCTGGATATCCGCGCCCATGCGCGTCAGCTCCGCCGCGTGCGACATGCGGTTTTCAAACACGTTCTCCGCCACCACCGAGGTTCCCTTTGCCAGGGTCAGCAGCGCCATCATTTGGGCCTGCATGTCGGTGGGAAAGCCGGGGAAGGGCGCCGTTTCCAGCCTGCGCACCGCCTTGAGCCGGCGGCTCATGCGCACGCGGATGCCCTCGGAATAGACGGTGATGCCGCATCCCGCTTCCTTTAGCTTCGCCAGCAGCGCCTGCATATCCTGCGCCCTGGCATCGCGCACGTACACGTCGCCCTTGGTGGCCGCCCCCGCTACCAGCAGTGTACCCGCGCAGATGCGGTCGGTCAAGGGGGCGTAGCTGCATCCGTGCAGCTTTGCGCCGCCCTGGATGATGATGGTTCCCGTTCCCGCGCCGCGAACCTTGGCGCCACAGGTGTTTAGGAAGTTGGCCAGATCCACAATCTCCGGCTCGCGCGCCGCGTTATGGATCACCGTATCTCCGCTTGCGCAGACCGCGGCCATCATCACGTTTTCCGTTGCGCCCACCGAAGGGTAATCCATATGTATGGCGGCGCCGCGGAGCTTTCCCTGGCAGATGATGTGCCCGTGCTTCTCTTCAATCTGCGCGCCCAGGGCGCGCAGGCCCTGCAAGTGCAAATCAATGGGCCTCAGCCCGATCTCGCACCCGCCGGGGTAAGTGAAATCCGCCCTTCCGAACCGGGAGAGCACCGGCCCCAGCATGAAGATCGACGAGCGCATTTGCTTGGAGAGCGACTCTGGCATCACGTGCTCCTGCGCGCCGCCCGCCTCTATGGTCAAATCCATTCCCTCCCGCGCGGTGCGGCAACCCAGGCTCTCTAGCAGCTTGAGCATGTTGCGCACATCCGCAAGGTCGGGACATCCGGTCAAGCGCACAGGTTCCTTGAGCAGTACGCTCGCAGCCAGCAACGGGAGCACCGCGTTCTTGGCCCCAAAGGCGCTGGCCTCGCCGCTGAGCGGCTTTCCTCCAAAAATGGAATACGCCTCCATTACAACCCCTCCTGTCCCTGGCAGAATATGTAGGAGGGGCCGCAGAGGTGCATATCCCCGAATAAATTACGCTTCCGCCCCGCGCAGTCTCTCCCGCAGCCGCCGCAGCGCGGGCGGGGCCAGCCTTTCCTTGATGGCCGCCGGGCGCCGGGAGACGGAGACCAGCAATCCCATTGTGGATAGGAAAATGGCCATGGTCGTGCCGCCGGAGGTGAAAAAGGGCAGCGGGATGCCCGTCGTGGGTGCAAAGCCCGTGACCACCAGCACGTTTATGATCACCTGCAAGGCGATCAGCGACGTTGTGCCCAGCGCAAGATAGGTCCCAAACCGGTCCACCGCGTTGATGGCGATGCGCAGGCCGAAGAAGATCAGGGAGAGGAAGACCGACAGGATGCCCACGCACCCGAAAAAGCCCAGCTCCTCCCCCACAACGGCGAAAATGAAGTCGGAATAGGCGTAAGGCAAGAACAGGTGTTTCTGCTTAGAGAGCCCCAGTCCCGTGCCGAACCACCCGCCGTTGCCCAGCGCGTAATAGCTCTGGATGAGCTGGTAGCCGGAGCCCTGGCTCACCGATTCGTCCCAGGGATTAAGAAAGGAGGTGATGCGAATCCACCGGTCGTCGATCAAATACCTGGCCAGCACGTAAAACGCGGCCAGGGCCATGACCAGCAGCAGGGATAGCGTGCTCAGGCGCATCCCACCCGCCACCAGCATAAACAGCGTCACAAACGCGATCAGGCACGCGGTGGAAAGGTTGGGCTGCCACAGGAGCAGCAGCACCATCACGCCCACCACCATCAGGCATCCAAAGTTGTTCCGCCAAAACAGGTGCATGGAACCCTGTTTGAGGTTCATGTAGTACGCAAGGTAGATGACAATGGCCACCTTGAGGATCTCGGAAGGCTGAATGGAGAGCAGCGTCTTGCCCGGAGGGCCGATGTGCAGCCACCGGTATGCATCGTTGAGGTAGGGCGAGCGGATGAACAGCGCGCCGCTGTTGACAAAGGGCGCCACCTTGGCCAAGGTTGGCAAGCCCTTGACCAGGAAGAGCATGACAAAGGAAGCGCCGCACAGCGCCATGACGATCCACCGCTGGTTCAGCCAGCGGTAATCCAGGCTCGCCATCAGCAGGAAGCCCGCGCCGCCCAGCACCATGCCCTGCACCTGGGTCATGAACTCGCTCATGGCGTTGCCGCTGCCCGTCACACCCATCGTGTAGGACGAGGCCGAGAGCACCATCAGCGATCCGATCAGCGTCAAAATCACCGTGCAGATCACCACGCCCCAGTCCAGCGGCAGATGCTTGCCAAAGACCCACATATTGACCAGCGTCCACTTCTTGGGCGCCGGATCATTGATGTGGGAGCGGCGCCGCTCCATCTGCCGCCTGCGCTGCGTGTCGCGCTTGCGCACTTCTCTGTCCACAAAATCGCTCATGCTCTCCACCCTCCTCTTTCCGCCGCCCATTTCCTTCCTACAGCGCGTTTACGATTTGCTTAAACACCCTGCCGCGCTCCTCGTAGTCCTTGAACATGTCAAAGGATGCGCACGCGGGAGAAAGGAGCACGTTCTCTCCCTCTTTGGCAAGGGACCTCGCCTTGAGCACCGCCTCCTCGAAGCCCTCTGCCCGCACGATTCCCTCAAATCCCTCGGCGGCAAGCGCCTCGGCGATCTGTTCCATCGTGTCCCCTAGCACCACCACCGTGTGGATGCGGCTTTTCTTGATCTCCCGCGCAAAGGGCGCGAAGTCCGTGTGCTTGTCGTATCCGCCGGCCAGCAGCACCGTCCCTCGATTCATCGTGCGCACCGCCTGAATGGAGGCGTCCACATTCGTGCCCTTTGAGTCGTTGATGTAGGTCACGCCGTCCACCGTGCGCACCGTCTCAATGCGGTGCTCCACGCCCGCAAAGGTCTTGAGCGTGTGCCGCACCACCGCCGCCGGCACGCCCGCCAGCAATGCCAGCGCCGTTGCCGCCAGGGCGTTTTCCAGGTTGTGCGCGCCGGGAATGCGGATCTCGTCCGCACGCACGATTTTTTTCTTCTTCCCATCCAGCGCAAAGATCACCTCTCCGCCCTCGACGTAGGCGCCCGTGGCCACCTCCTGCCTGCGGGAGAAGTGCGCCACCCGGCAGGAGACGCGCCGCGCCATGTCGCGCACAATGGGATCATCCAAATTGAGCACCGCCCAATCGTCCTGCCCCATGTTCTCAAAAATACGCTCCTTGACGCGGATGTATTCTTCCATGGTCCCGTGGCGGTTCAAGTGGTCCTCCGTGATGTTGCACATCACCGCAACCCGCGGGTGGAAGGTCTCAATGGTCTCCAGCTGGAACGAGGAGACCTCCGCCACCATCGCATCCTCTTCCTTCGCCTCCAGCGCGCAGGTGGTGATGGGCGTGCCGATGTTGCCCACCACGAAGGCCCGCTTCCCCATGTTCTTGAAGATTTCGCCAATCAGCGTGGTGGTGGTGGTCTTGCCGTTGGTGCCGGTTATGGCGTAAAGGGGCGCGCGCGAAATGCGCGCTCCCGCCTCCAGCTCCCCGATTACCGGCACGCCCGCCGCCTTCGCCGCCGCAAGGATGGGCGCGCCAAGCGGAATGCCGGGGCTGGTCACCGCCAAATCATAGCCCGCAAGGTCCTGCGGAATCGCGTCCTTGCCCAAGCAGCGGCGAATGTCCATTTCCTCCAGCGGTCGCAGCGCCTCGCCCAGCTGTTCCTCCGTTTTTCCGTCGGAGATGGTCACGCGCGCGCCGCATTCGTATAAGCACTGTGCCGCCGCCACGCCCGAGCGCGCCATGCCGCACACCAAGATCTTTTTCCCCTCATAACCCATGTTGTTTCCCCGCATTTCTTTCTCTTGTCCGTTATATCGTCAGCGACAGCAGCGCCACTACGCACATCACCGCCGTAACCAGGGTGAACATCGCCACGATCCTCGTCTCCGGCATGCCCCCCAACTCAAAGTGGTGGTGCAGCGGCGCCATGCGGAACACGCGCTTGTGGCGGATCTTGTAGGACGCGATCTGTATGATGTCGGAAAGGCTCTCCAGCACGTACATCACACCCATGATGAGAATGAGCAGCGGCTGGCGCAGCACGAGCGAGGCCATCACATACGCCCCGCCCAGCGCAAAGGACCCCGTATCCCCCATAAAGATGCGCGCCGGATACGTGTTGAACCGCAAAAAGCCCATGCAGGCGCCCGCGGTCGCCATGCACAGCACCATCATATTAGACGCGGCCTCCACGTCCATGCCCGCGCTCTGGGTAAATAGCCCGATCAGCCCCAGCGTGAGCATCACCACCGTCGTCACCGACGAGAGCAGGCCGTCCACCCCGTCCATGAGGTTGAGCGAATTGGTGGTCGCAATGATGACAAACATCGCCATCGGCACATACCACCATCCCAAGTCCCACTGCACGCTGGTAAAGGGCACGTAAATCACCGGCCCTACGAACGGACTGTAGTACAAAAATAGCGCCGCCCCCAGCGATAGGGCCACCTGTAAGACGATCTTCTGCCAAACCGATAGTCCGTCCGACCTCTTGAGCACAGCCTTGATGAAATCATCCAAAAACCCGATCAAGCTAAAGCCCAGGGTAAAGAGCACCACCGGCAGCATCAGCGTCCAGCGCGTCGCCTCGGGCGCAAAGATGACGGCCACAGCGCCCAGCGAGAGCATCATCATGATGCCGCCCATGATGGGCGTACCCGTCTTTTTGTTGTGCGATTCCAGGCCGTAATTGCGCTCCACCGCGCCGAAGTTGAGCCGGCGCAGCATCGGAATGACGAACGGTCCCATCGCCAGCACCGCCGCAAAGGCGATCAGTAGGGCAAAGAGCATCCTCTGCATAAATCCTCATCCTTTATGTGTTATTGAGAACTCTTCCTCGTTTCCTGCCTCCCCTTTGGAGGGGAGGTGCCGCCTTGGGCGGCGGAGGGGTGGGCCTTGGCGTTACTCCTCCATCTCTTTGAGCAGCTCGCGCACGACCACCTTCTCGTCAAAGGGATGCTTCTGGCCTCCCACGTCCTGGTAGGTCTCGTGTCCCTTGCCCGCCAGCACGATCACGTCTCCCGGCTCCCCCATCTGCATGGCATAGCGAATCGCCTCGCGCCGATTTTCAATGACAACATATTCTCCACCTGTTGGGCGTATGCCCTCCTCCACGGCGCGAAGGATCTCCATGGGGTCCTCCATCCTGGGATTGTCGCTGGTCAGCACCGAAAAATCCGCCAATCTTCCGCTGATCTCCCCCATGATGGGGCGCTTTGCCTTGTCTCTGCCGCCTCCGCAGCCAAAGACGCAGATCAGCCTTCCCTTGGTAAACTCCCTTATGGTCTTGAGGATGCTCTCCAGCGAGGCCGGGCTGTGGGCGTAGTCCAAAATCACGCGGTAGGGCGTGTGCGTGGGCAGCGGCTCGATGCGGCCGGGCACCACCTTAACGCCCTCCAGCCCCGCCTTGACGTCCTCCGGCTTCATGCCCATTTCCAAGCACGCCACCGCGGCGGCCATGCTGTTGTAGACGTTAAAAATCCCTGAGATCTGCAAATGCAGCTCCAAGCGCGTGTCCCGCCAGTTGAGCAGGTAACTCACGCCGCTTTCGTGAATCTCGATTTCGTTTGCATAGGCGTCCGCCGGCATGGACACGCCAAAGGTGGTCGCTCCCACGCGGCCCAGCATCGCCTTGCTCGCCTCGTCGTCGGCATTGACCACCGCATGTTGGATGTAGAACGGATCAAAATACTTCGCCTTTGCCTTGCGATACGTCTCCATCGACCCGAAATAGTCCAGATGATCCTGCGAAAAATTGGTAAATACTCCCTGGTCGAACTTCATTCCCACCAGTTTTCTCAGGTCCAGCGCATGCGCCGAGACCTCCATGACGTAGAAGTCGCACCCCGCGTCCCGCATCCTGCTCAGCAGCGCCTGTACGTCGATGGGGTCGGGCGTGGTCAGGTTCGCGGGCTCCTCCTGCTCGCCGATATAGGTGCAGACCGTCCCCATCAGCCCCACCTTGTATCCCGCCTGCCGCGCAATGGCGCGCACCAGGAAGGAGGTCGTGGTCTTTCCCTTGGTGCCGGTGATGCCCACCCCGCGCATGTCCTTGGCCGGGTAGCCGTAGAAGCACTGCGCCATGTAGGACATGGCTGCCCGCGCGTCGCTTACCACCACCTGCGGTATCTCAACGTCCAGCTTGCGCTCAACCACCAGCGCGGCCGCTCCCGCGTCCGCCACCTGCTGGGCAAAGCTGTGCCCGTCTACGCGCAGGCCCGGCAGGCAGAAGTATAAATCCCCTTTTTTTACCTTTCGGGAGTCGCAGGCAAGGCCCGTGACCTCCGCTTCCTGAAGAACCTCCGCCCCATCGGGGAGGCTACTGGCCAATAACGTCAGTTTCAAGTGCTGTCCACTCCTTTTATGTGAGATCCTCTCTAATCAAAGGTCACTTTTACGATGGTTCCCGCCGGCACGCGCTCCCCCGCCTTGGGATTCTGCCCGGTGCATATGCCGCTGCCGTCGATCTTCATGCTCAGCCCAACGGCGCGCAGCGCGCGGTTTGCCGGCACCAGCGACATGCCCGTAAGGTCGGGAACGTCCACCAGTCCATCATCCTGCGGCTCGACGTATTCGGTATAGAGCACCACCAGCGATCCCTCGGGCACCTGCGCGCCCGCCGCGGGCAATTGGTCGGTGATGGTGTCGCCAATGCCGTCCACCATCACGCGCAGCTTGGCCTCCGTCATGGCGCTGCTGGCGTCGGCAATCGTGTAGCCCGTCACGGAGGGCACCTCCACGTTTTTGCCCACGATCTCTTCTTCGCCGTCCTCATATTCCGGCTGCACGCCCAAATACTTCAGCGTTTCCTCCAGCACCTGGCGGGCAAAGGGCGCGGCAACGGTGGAGCCGTAGTCCGGCCGCACGCTGGGTTCATCCACGATGAACAGCAGGCCGATCTCCGGATCGTCCATCGGCGCAAAGCCCATAAAGGAGCAAATGTGCACGTCCCTGGAAACCTTGCCGTTGATGTATTTTTGCGCGGTGCCCGTCTTGCCGCCGATGCGATAGCCGGGAATGTAGGCGTTGCGGCCGCCGCCGTTTTCCACGGCGTTCTCCAGCAAACTGCGCACGGTTTCAGACGTTTGGGCGGAGATGGGCGTGCCCACGACCTCCTTGCCAAAGCTCTCGACAAGCTCTCCGCTGTCGGTCAAGATCTCGCCCACGATGTGCGGCTTGAGCAGCTCCCCGCCGTTGACCGCAGCGGCCGCCGCGGTGAGCAGCTGCACCGGGGAGACCGAGACGCTCTGGCCAAAGCCCACGCGGGCGATGTCCACGTTCTTTACATATTTATAGGCGATCATCTGGCCGCTGGTCGCGCCGGGCATGTCGATGGGCACTTCCTTGCCGATGCCAAAGCTGTGCAGCCCGTCGTAGAAGGTGTCAATGCCCATGCGCAGGGCCAGATTGATGAACACCGGGTTGCAGGAATTGGCCACGCCCTCCACCAGCGTCTCCGCCCCATGCGGATTGCCGGACCGCCAGCAGGAGATCTTGTCTCCATCCACGATCTCGTATCCCTTACAGTAGAAGTTGTCGCTCACGCTCGTCACGCCGTTTTCCAGCGCCAGGGCGGTGGTCAGGATCTTGAAGGTGGACCCCGGCTCGTAGGCGTCCTGCACGCAGGAGTTGCGCATCAGCGCGGAAAGCTGGGTCAGGTCGCCTCTTGGCGGGTTGTTTAGGTCAAAGTCCGGCTTGTTGACCATGCCCAGGATCTCCCCGGTCTTGACGTTCATCATCACGCACTGCACGGCCTTGGCGCCGTTCTCCTCCAGCGCCCGCTGCGCCACCTTCTCCATGATGGCCTGGATGACGTAGTCCACCGTCAGCTTGACCGTATACCCGTTTTCCGGGACGATGTACTCCTCTTCGCCCGTCTCCATCTTGCGGTTGCGCGCGTCAATTTCCGAGACGATGCGGCCGTCCGTCCCCTTTAAATACTTATCCAGGCTCTTTTCAAGCCCCTCCTGTCCCTCGCCCGATACCGTGCAAAAGCCCAGTACCTGCGTCAAAAACGCGCCCATGGGATACGCCCTTACCGTATCCTCCGTCACCGATATGCCCGTAAGCTTTGCCGCGCGGATGCTGTCGCCCACCTCCAGCTTCACCTGGCGCGCCAGGCGCACATTGCTCTTGGTGGTGTCGGTGATCTTGTCATAGACCGTCTGGTAGTCCATCTCCAGCACCTCGGCCAGCTTCTGGGCCGTCATGCGGATGCGCTCCTTCTTGGTCTCGGCATCCTCGGTGTCCAGGCCCATGACCTGGCCCGGCGTGGCGGAGATGGTCACCGCGCTGGCCGATTGCGCCAGCACCTTGCCGTTGCGGTCCACAATTTCCCCGCGCTTGGCCGTAACGGTGAAAGAGCGGGTCCATTGGGAGAGAGCGCGGCTTTGCAAATTGCTCCCATCGATGATCTGAATGTAAAAGAGACGCCCCACCATGATCGCAAAACAAACAATAACAAGACAAAAAAGCCAGCCGATGCGGTTCTTTGTCTTGTCAGAGGGGGGATTATTGGGCATGGATCGTTCTCCTTTCGACGGGATGCTCGCACCTCTTTCTATTTGTTGATGGGCGAATTCAACGGGTCACGCGCTATGGCAGAGCGATCACGCGCGTCTTATCCTTCTGTGCATAATCCATATTCAGGTTTTCCCGCGCATAGTCCTGGATTTGGCTGATGTTTCCCCGCATGTTGATCTCCACATGCAGTTCTTCCAGCCGCTTTTGCTGATCCTCAATTTCCGCGGTCAGCTTGCGCTGGGTTACGATCATTTGTTCGATTTGAATGTAGCGCATCAGCAGGGAGAAGATGCCCCCGGCGATGAGCACCACCACGAAGATGCCCAAAATGGCGAACATCATCTGCACGCGGTGCTGCCGCCGGCGCACGGCCTCCTTTTCCGCGTCCGCGCGCTCCTGCGCCGCGAGCGCGCGCCTTCTGCGCGCCTCTTCCTCGCGCCGGCGGGCGTGCTGTTCGTAGGTGCGGCGGTTGACCTCCTCATGCGTGAGGCGATGGGTCTCCGGCTCCGGCGCATAGTGCGCCCGCGTCGGATCGGCGCGGCGGCGCTCCTGCTGGCTGCGCAGGTCGCGCTGCGGCCCGGCGCCGCGCGCAGGGGTCCTGCGCCGGTAAGACTGCTCTACGCGGGAGGACAAGAGTTCCTCCCGGTTGCTTGACACGCGCCTGGTCGCGGGTTCTTCCCAACGAGGCTCCGCCTTGCGGCGCACCGCGGTCCCGCTGACATAGTAGCTATCATCCAACCCAAGGGTACGTTTGCGTACCGGCATCGCGGCGCCCTCCTTACTCTAACGATGATGTTTCGGTTTTGTTTCCCCGCACCGGCGGGATATTCTCTATGCCCTTTCAAAGGCGCGCACCTTGGCGCTGTGCGCGCGCTGGTTGTCCTGGCATTCCTGCGGCGTGGGCAGCACGGGCTTGCGGGTAATCACGCGCCCCAGCGGCTTCTTGCCGCAAATGCAGACAGGCGCCTTGGGCGGGCAGGTGCAGGGATTCTGCATTCTCAAAAACGCGCGCTTGACAATGCGGTCCTCCAGGGAGTGAAAGGTGATGACCACCAGGCGCGCGCCGGGCTTCAAACGGCACACCGCCGCCTCCAGCGCCGGCTCCAGCAGCGAGAGCTCGGAGTTTACCTCAATGCGAATCGCCTGAAAGGTCCGCCTGGCGGGGTGGGAAACCTTGCGCCGCTCCGCGGCGGGCACCGCCGCGTCGATGACGCGCACCAAATCCATGGTGGTGTGCAGCGGCCTTGACTCGACGATGAACTTGGCGATGCGCACGGCCCACTTCTCCTCGCCGTACTGCGAGATGATGCGGATCAGCTCCTCCAAAGGATAGGTGTTGAGCACCTTTTCGGCGGTGAGCTCCGCCTCCTGATCCATGCGCATGTCCAACGGCGCGTCCTGGTGAAAGGAAAATCCCCGTAAGGGGTTGTCCAGTTGATAGGAGGAAACGCCCAAATCCATCAGCATTCCGTCCACTTTATCGATGCCCGCGCCGTCTAGGAGGGTTTCCACATCCGCGTAGTTGCCGTGGATGGGCAAAAAACGGTCCCCAAATTCCTTCAGCCTCTCCCCCGCGGCCCCAAGCGCCTCCCAGTCGCGGTCAATGCCCACAACCCTGCCGCGCGTGCGGCGCAGGATCTCGCCCGTATGTCCGCCGCCGCCCAGCGTGCCGTCCACAAAGACGCCCTCCGCCCTGCCGTCCACCTGCATTAGATCCATGCACGCCTCCAGCATCACGGGTATGTGCTTGAATTCCATCTAACTCTCCTCAATAAAGCGGAAGAAATCATCGCGGTTCCAAACCTCCACATGGCGGCCCGCGCCCGAGACGACGACGTCCTTTTCCAGCTTGGCGAACTGGCGCATGGACGTGGGCATGAGCAGTCTTCCCTGCTTGTCCATCTCGTTGTCGTCCACGCTGGTGGCCAGCAGCTTGCGCATGCGGTTGTAGGCTTCCTCGTCGTTTTCGTCGATCTTCTCGAATTTTTCATAGACGGCGTTCCACTCGGTGAGCGAGTAGAGCTCGATGCAGCCGCCCTTGCCCCGCATCATGGCGATGGTCTTTCCCAGCTGGTCGCGGAACTTGGAGGGAATGGTGATGCGGCCCTTGGGGTCAAGGCTGTGTTCATAGTATCCTGAGTAGCGGTCCGCCATCGACGCATCCCTCCCTTCCGTCCATCTTTCTGCCACTTTCCAGGGCGTGTGACCCACTGTTTGCCACAACGCGCCACTTGACACTATATATTCTCCACCAGGAAGCGTTTTCCTCCTCAAAACAAAATGTCGCCTAATTTTTTCGCAGGAAATTTATGACAAAAAACTACTAATTGTTCGAAAACAAATACTCTAAGGATCTTTGCTTCCTCCATGCCTTGCATCTTGAGTGCTGTTTTTTCGTTGGGCCTTCTATCGTACACAGGGTATATAAAAATACTCCCTTTTCGGAATTGTGTATCCGTTAGAAACGGGCTTATAAATTATACATTGCAAGCAACGGGCAAATATTTTATAATCAAGTCTATCAATCGGTATTTATTAAGGAGGGTGCAACGATGGACAAAGAATGGGAAAGATTATATAAAGAAGCGATGAGTGTTTTAAACCCCCATGATGTTTCAAATAAAATGTGGGTAGGAAGTGTGGCATCTGCCGTAC
>CAOKIU010000006.1 GCA_948468595.1 uncultured Christensenella sp. | reverse complement strand
ATAGGAGAGCTTGCGCAGAGGCGGCCTGCTTTCCAAGGACTTTCCGCAGCTTATTTCACGTGACAGTGGCGGGCCGCTTTAAACGCGCCGCCTGAAGCATCGCGCCTAAAGGGTCTGTCCGCTCTCCCTTCCGCCCTTACGCGCGCAGCGAAGCCTCTTCTACGGAATCGGGCAAGGGCAAGGGCGCCTCGCCGGACGCGCGCTTAGCGGATTCGCGCCGCTTGCGGCGCACCCTCTGCCGCGGCAGCAGGGGCGCGCTCTTGCCGCCCGGAAGGGCATCCATGGGCAGGGCGCCCTGCCCCAGCGTCTCGGCCACCTCGGTGATGGTGACAAAGGCGCCCGGGTCCACTCGCCGGATGATCTCCTTCATCTTGGCAATCTGAAAGCGATTGACCACGAAATAGACCACCGTGCGCTTGGAATCGGAGTAAAAGCCGTGGGCGTCCATCAGCGTCACGCCCATGGAAAACGCGGCGGAAAGCGCGGCCCCCACCTGCCGCGGCTTGGCGGTGATGATCATGGCTGCCTTGCCCTTATCCAGGCCCTCTACGATAAAGTCGACGGTCTTAAGCCCCGCGGCGTAGGTGACGATGGAATAAAGCGGCAGAATCCAGCTTTGGCGAATGAGGCCGATGAGGGTGTAGAGCGCGACGTTGTAGATCATGACAAACGTGCCCACGGTCACGCCCAAGCGCTTGGCAAAGATCACCGAGAGCACCTCTACGCCGTCGATGGCGCCGCCATAGCGGATGGTCAGCCCGCTGCCCACGCCGGAGATCAGGCCGCCAAAGAGCGCGCAGAGGAAGAGGTCCTGCTCGGCCAAGGGCGAGGCGATGGAGACATCCACAGGCAGCACATGGATGATTAGGTACGAGGCCCCCGAGTAGATCAGCACCGCATAGACGGAATAGAGGGTGAACTCCCACCCCAGCTTGCGCGTGCCGAAGATAAACAGCGGAACGTTGAGCACCACCAGGAAAAACGACAGGGACAGCCACTCGGGCGTGATCTGCCAAAGCAGCATGGAAGTGCCGGAAATGCCGCTGTCATAGAGGTTAACGGGCGCCAGGAACATCGTAACGCCAATGGCGTTGACAATGCCGGCCACCGTCAGCATGATGAAGTTGGTCCACTTGATCTCTTTCCAAACCGATGTCATGTTCCTCTCCTCTCTTCTTTGGTCGGTCCTTCGGCCTTGGGCAATCGCCGTCATCTTTGCTTAAAATATAACAAGCCGTGCGGTAATACGGCGTAAAAATCTCATCAAGAACATAAAGATTCCATAAAGATGCATCGATCCTTTATCCCATCTTAACGCATCTTTGGCGGGACTTAATCACACCCTTATGCAGCCGCTGATAAAATGGATACTGGAACCAAAAGAAAAAGGAAATGGAGCGATCAAAATTGGATTTTCTGTTTGGGAACCTGGGCTGTGTCACCTGGCAGCACCTGGTGATGTGGGGGATCGGCGGGCTGCTGATCTACCTGGCGATCCAAAAGGATATGGAGCCGACCCTGCTGCTGCCCATCGGCTTTGGCACGCTGCTGGTCAACATCCCCAACGCGGACCTAGTCGCCCAAAGCGCAATGGGCGGCAAGGGCGCGCTGCTGACGCTGTTTGACGCGGGCATTGCCAACGAGCTGTTCCCGCTGATTCTATTCATCGGCATCGGGGCGATGATCGACTTTGGGCCGCTGCTCTCCAATCCCAAGCTCATGATCTTCGGCGCGGCTGCGCAGTTCGGCATTTTCTTCACGCTGTGCGCGGCGTCCATGTTCTTCGATCTCAACGACGCGGCCTCCATCGCCGTCATCGGCGCGGCGGACGGCCCGACCTCCATCGTGGTGGCGCACTGGGGTCCAAGTACCTGGGCGCCATCATGGTGGCGGCCTATTCCTACATGGCGCTGGTGCCCATCATCCAGCCGCCCATCATCCGCCTGCTCACCACGCGCAAGGAGCGCCTCATCCGCATGCCCGTTCAGGGCAGGGAGGTGCCCAAGGCCACGCGCATCCTCTTTCCCATCGTCATCGCGCTCATCGCATCGCTGATTGCGCCCTCCTCCGCCTCGCTGATCGGCTTTCTCATGTTCGGCAACCTCATCCGGGAGTGCGGGGTGCTCTCCTCCCTGTCGGAGACCGCGCAAAAGGTCCTTGCCAACCTTGTGACCATCTTCCTGGGGCTGACCATCGCCTCCCAGATGCAGGCGGCCAATTTCTTAAGGCCGGAAACGCTGCTCATCCTGGGGCTGGGGCTCGTGGCCTTTATCTTTGACACGGCGGGCGGCGTGCTCTTTGCCAAGTTCCTCAACCTCTTTTTGAAGAAGAAAATCAACCCCATGATCGGCGCGGCGGGCATCTCCGCCTTCCCCATGTCGGGGCGCATCGTGCACAAGATGGGGCTGAAGGAGGACCCGCAGAACTTCCTTCTGATGCACTCCATTGGCGTCAACGTTTCCGGTCAGATCGCCTCGGTCATCGCGGGCGGCCTGATTCTGACCTTCTTTGGCTGAGGGGAGGGAGAAGCAAGTGCAGTTTACACCCATGAACTTTGTTGACAACCTGACCTATATGGGCCTGGGGATGCTGGGCATCTTCGTGGTCATCGGCATCATCATCCTGGTCACCGCCGCGCTGGGGCGCATCTTTGGCCTCAAGGGATAACGGCGGCAGATTGCGCCGGGGCTCTGTTTGTGGCATAATGCACCTATACGCCGCAGGGCCTGCGGCGGGGAAGGAGGAGCCGCCATGCGCAAGAGATCCCGGCGCAGCCTCACCAGCAAGAACATCTTCATCACCCTGATGATCCTCACGGGCACGACGGCCATCGGCTTCCTGTTCGAGCTGATGGGCCTGGAGGAGATCAACGTCTATACGCTGTTCATTCTGGGCATCCTTCTGACGGCGGTTGTGACCGCCAGCCGCACGCTGAGCATGGCCTCCTCGGCCGTGGGCCTGCTGATCTTCAATTTTCTATTCGCGTCGCCGCGCTATTCGGTTGAGGCGTATAACTTCGGCTATCCCATGGATTTCATCATCCTCATCGGCGTATCGCTGTTGGTCAGCTCCCTGGCCAGCAACAGCGAGCGCATGGCCTACCGCACCAACATCCTGCTGGAGACCGATCAGCTCTTTTTGAAGGCCACGGGCATGGAGGAGATCGTCTCCATCACCGCCGGGCAGCTCAACCAGCTGCTGGACCGGCCGGTGGTCTTCTACGCGCCGCAGGGCGAGGGTCTCTCCGCTCCCCGGTGCTTCCACGGCGCGCCGGGCGGTGCGCTGGATGAGAAGGCCGCCGCGTGGACGCGGGAAAACCGCACCGCCGCCGGGGCCAGGACCGCGCGCTTTGCGCAGGCAGAGTACCTGTATTGGCCGGTGGCAACCGAGGAGAGCCTCTACGGCGTGCTGGGCGTGGCGGCGGGAGAGCGGCCCCTGACGGAAATGGAGGGCAGCCTGGTGCGCTCCCTGCTCAGCGAATGCGCCCTGACGTTGGAGCGCGACTTTTACGATCAGAAGCGGCGGGAGGCGGCGGCGCAAATGCGCGACGAAAAGCTGCGCGCTGACCTGCTGCGCTCCATCTCGCACGATTTGCGCACGCCGCTGACGAGCATTTCGGGCAGCGCGGGTCTGCTCCACGACCAGGACGGGCGCCTGAGCCCCGAGCAAAAGGCCCAGCTCATTCTCGACATTCGGGACGACGCGCTTTGGCTGCTGGGAACGGTGGAGAATCTATTGGCCGTCACGCGCATGGAGGATGGGCGCATGACGCTGCACCTGAGGCCGGAGCTGATGAGCGAGGTGATTTCCGAGGCGATGGAGCGCACGGAAAAATACGCCGGCGGCCGGCAGATCACCGCCCAGCAGGAGGACGACCTGCTCATGGCGCGCATCGACGCGCGGCTCATCGTGCAGGTGATCGTAAACCTCATCGATAACGCCATCAAATACACGCCCGAGGGGACAACCATCCGCGTGTGCGCGCGCGCCGAGGGCGGGCAGGTCATCGTCAGCGTCGCGGACGACGGCCCCGGCATCCCGCAGGAGGCCAAACAGCGCGTCTTTGAGATGTTCTATACCACCGCCAAGGGGACCAGCGACGGCCGGCGCGGCCTGGGCCTGGGCCTGGCGCTTTGCCGGTCCATCATCAGCGCCCATGGCGGGAGCATCCGCGTTGCGGACAACGCCCCGCACGGCGCGGTCTTTACCTTCACCTTGCAGGAAGAGAGGATCAAATGCCATGGATAAACCGCTGATTTTGGTCGTAGAGGATGACAACGCGGTGAAAAACCTCATCGTCACGGCGCTGGAGACGCAGAGCTACCGCTATCTGACCGCCGCAAACGGCGCGCAGGCCGTGCTCTGCTGCGCGACGCACCGGCCGGACATCCTGCTGCTGGATTTGGGCCTGCCCGATATGGACGGAGTGGAGGTCATTGCCAAGATACGCACCTGGTCGGCGCTGCCCATCATCGTCATCTCCGCCCGCAGCGAGGATTCGGACAAGATCGACGCGCTGGACGCGGGCGCGGACGACTACCTGACCAAGCCCTTTTCCGTGGAGGAGCTGCTGGCGCGCCTGCGCGTGACGCTGCGGCGGCTCAAGTCCCTGGAGGGCGCGGCGAGCGCGGATTCCGTCTTTGTCAACGGGGACCTGACGGTGGACTATGCCTCGGGATTCGCCACCCTGCGCGGCGAGGAGCTGCACCTTACGCCCATTGAGTACAAACTGCTCTGCCTGCTGTGCCGCAACGTGGGCAAGGTGCTCACGCACACCTACCTCACGCGCGAGATCTGGGGGACCGCCTTTGACAGCGACATCGCCTCCCTGCGCGTGTTCATGGCCACGCTGCGCAAGAAGATTCAGCCCCGCGCGCAGGACGCGCAGTTCATCCAAACGCATGTGGGCGTGGGCTACCGCATGGTCAAGCTCTAGCCCCCCGCAAAAAACCGCCCCCGCAGAAACGATTCTGCGGGGGCGGTTTTTGCGGGGGCGGCGCGCGCATGCTCCGCGTCGCTCCACGGCTCGTGTTTCTCCGCAACGTGGGCGATCCGTGGCGCTGCCCGGGCATTCCGCCGTGCGCGACTCCTCCTTGCCAAGCGCGGCCCACGCATCTCCCGTGCGTCATCCAGGGGGCGCAATGTGCCGTCGGGTCGCGCGGCAAAGCTCCTTCCCGCAACGCGGTGCGTTCGGGTTTTTCACATTACGAATAGTCCATCGCGCTGCGTGCGGCGCGCACTCCTCTTCCCAGACACGAATTGCGCAATTTTTCCGCGCCTGTTGAGAGCGCAAAGGCTCTGGCAACGCCCTCTCGGGGATTTACCCTATCTCCCGTGCGCCATCCAGGGAGCGCAATGTGCCATCGGCGGCCGCGTGGCATAGTTCCTTTTCGCGACGCAGTGCGTTCGGGTTTTTCACAATATGAAGAGTCCATCGCGCTGCGTGCGGCACACACCCTTTTTCCAAAGCACGAATTGCGGAGTTTTTCCGCGCCTGTCAAGGGCGCGAAGGCTTTGGCAACGCCCTATGGGGGTTTTTACCCTATCTCCGCGCGCATCTCTCGTGCGCCATCCAGGGGCCGCGTGAAGTGCCGTCGTCAGCCGCGCGGCATAACTCCGCGTTCGGGTTTTACCACAAATACAAATGATCCGTCGCTCCGCGCGCGCACTCCTTTTCCAAGGCACGAATTGCGGAGTTTTCCGCGTCTGTCAAGGGCGCGAAGACTTTGGCAACGCCATTTCGGGTATTTACCTTATCTCCCGCGCGCCATCCAGGGAGCGCAATTTGCCGTCGACAGCCGCGCGGCATAGCTCCTTCCCGCAACGCCGGCGTTTAGGTTTTTCCACAATACGAACGGTTCATCGCACGGCGCGCAGCCCCTCTTCCGAGGCGCGGCCCACGCATCTCCCGTGCGTCATCCAGGGAGGCGCGAAGTGCCGTCCTCGGCCGCGCGGGATGGCTCTTCCCGTGCGGCGGCGCGCTCATGCTCCGCGTCGCCCCAGCGCTCGTGCTTCTCCACAAAGCGGGCGATTTTTTCTTGTACGCCGGGCGTATCGCCAAAATAGCTCTGGGCGTGTATCGCGCCGGGCACGATGAGGAGCTCCTTTTCCGAGGCGCAGGCCGCGTAGTTCTCCCGCGTCATCCAAGGGGGCACAAAGGTATCGGCGCCGCCATGCAGGAAGAGAATCGGAAGCCCGGTGCGCGCGACGGCCTTTTTGGGGGTGACGGAGCGGAAGTCCCAGTGGGCGAGGCAGCGCGTGATGCCCTCGGCCACGTAAAGGAGCGGCCGCACGGGCAGGTGCGCGTCCCACTTGATGAGGTAGGCGAACTCATCCCAGGGGGAGGTATAGCCGCAATCGGCGATGACGCCGCGCACGGCGGCGGGCAAGGGCAGCTCCGCGGCCAACAAAACGGAGGCGCAGCCCATGGAAATGCCGTTTAAAAACAGGTCCTGCTCCGGACCGAAGCGCTCAACGAGGAATTCCGCCCAGGTGCGCACGTCAAACCGCTCCGACAGGCCAAAGTCCATGCGCTTGCCCTCCGAAGAGCCGTGGGCGCGCTGGTCGATGATGAGCACGTTGGCGCGCAGCCCCGTGAGGTAGTAGACCGCCTGGGCGTTGAAGTCGTTATAGCCGGTGGACCGGTAGCCGTGGGCCAGCAGAAAGGTGCGCCGCGCGCCCTTGACGGGGTAGAGGTGCCCGCGCAGCGTCAGACCGTCAAAGGAGCGAACGGAAACCTCCTCGTGGTCAAGGCGCGCCAACTGGTCGAGCCCCTCCTGCGCCTCAGGCTGGTAGCTGAGCCAGTTGAAGGGATCGGTGCTCTCGGGCGTCTCGGCGTGGTGCTGCTTGCGCGTGCGGTGCAACACGGACACGTAAAAGTACACGCCCCCGCAGAGCAAAAACGCCGCATACAACCCCGCCAGCACCGCCGCGATTTTCAGCGCCAAGCCCATCAAATCGCCCCCATCTCCCTGGCCCATGCGTACAAATGCGGGGTGATGTCCGGATAGGTCATCTCCTTGGGCAGGCGGTCAAAGAGGCGGACTTCCGCCATTTCGCTGGGCGGCAGAGGCCCGAGCTCGCCAATGCGCGCGGCAAAGACGACGCCGGCGGCGAGGGGTTCTCCCTCCTGGCCCGCCGCGTAGTCAAACAGCGGGACAAGGTCAAACGCAAGCGCGCCGGACTCCTCAAAGAGCTCGCGCCGCGCCGCCTCCAGGGGCGCCTCGCCGGGTTCAATATGGCCGCCCTGGGTCTCCCAGGTTTGCCGGTCGCGGTGACGGCTGAGCAACAGCCCGCCCGCATAGCTGGAAATCACCACGACAAACTTGGGTGAGGGCAGCGCCCCCAAGGCATGACGAACGCAGATCATTCTCAATTCCTCCTTGTCTTCCGGCGCAGCGCCTATTGAAGCAAAAAACGAACCACAGCCCGGACGGGTTCCCTTTACAGCGCGAGCGAGAGAAGCACGGTGATCAGCCCCGCCACGCCAATGGCGATGGAGCTCATGGCCCCCTGCACCGGCCCAAGCTCGTTGGCCTTGGTCGTGCCAATGGCGTGGGCGCTGGTGCCAATGGCCACGCCCTGGGCAATGGGGTCGGTGACGTGAAACAGGCGAATGAGCAGGGGCGCGGTCACGGCGCCCAGAATGCCGGTGAGAATCACCGCCGCCACCGTCACCGGCACGACGCCCCCAAGGCTTTCGGAAATCGCCATGGCGATGGGCGTGGTGACGGACTTGGGAACCATGGCGCGCACCAGGGCGTCCTCCAGGCCAAAGGCCCGGCACAGCAGATACGCGCTGATCATGGACGCCAGCGAGCCCGCCAGGCACCCCAGCAGCACCGGCAGAAAATACTGCTTTAGAACCTTCCTTTGGTTGTAAATGCCCACGGCCAGCGCAGCCGTTGCGGGCGCCAGGAAGACGGAGACGAGCTGCGCGCCCTTGCGGTAATGGTCCAGGGGAATGCGCAGCAGCGATAGGGTGAGCATCACCACCGTCACCGCCACAAGCAGCGGGTTGACCAGCGGCAGCCCGGTCTTGCGGTTGAGAAAGGCGCCCAGGGCGAACGCCGCCAGGGACAGGGCGAGGCCGAAGATCGGCGTATCGGTCAGGCTCATGCCGCGCGCTCCTTTCCCCGCCTGCGCTGCACGCGCAGGCAGAGGCTCACGGTTCCCGCCGTGACGCCGAAGGTGATCACCGTGGTCAGCACCAGCACCGCGAGCAGCGGCAGCAGGCTGCCTTTCACCGTTTGATAGCTGGCCATGATCTCCACGGCCGCCGGGAGGAAGAAAAACGCCATGTTGCGCGTGAGAAAGGAGGCCGCCTGCTCCACATGGCGCAGCTTCAGCGCGCCGGTAAGGAGCAGCAGCAGGAGCAGCACCATGCTCACGACGCTGGCGGGGAAGGCAAAGGGCAGCGCCTTTGCGACGACCTCGCCCGCAAAGCAGATCGCGGCAAGGAGCGCCAACTGTGTCAATGCATTCATGCTTCTCCCCCTATATGGCGCGAGTGCAGGCCGCAAGGTAGGCGCGCTCCGCCGCGTCCAGGTGGGGCGCCAGCTCGGCGTAGACCCTGCGGTGGTAGTCGTTGAGGAACGCGCGCTCCTGCCCGGTCATTTCCTCGGGAAGGACGGAGTCCAGGTCGATGGGCGCCAGGGTCAGGGTCTCAAAGCGGAGGAACTGGCCGTACTCGTTCTCCTCGCCGGCAACGCACAGCAGCTCGTTTTCGATGCGGATGCCGTGGCTGCCCTCGATATAGATCCCCGGCTCGTCGGTGGTGACCATGCCGGGCTCCAGGACGCAGCTGTCGTTGCGCTCGGGCACGATGCGCCACCTAAACCCATTGGGGGGTTCGTGCACGCCGCCAAGGTAGGCCACGCCGTGGCCCGTGCCGCAGCGGTAGTCCAGGCCGAGGTCCCAAATGGGGCCGCGCGCCAGGATGTCCAAGTTGAGGCCGCGGCAGCCGCGCAGAAAGCGCGCGCGGGCGAGGTTGATCATGCCGCGCAGCACGGCGGTATAGTGCTTTTTCCACAGCAGGGGCACCGGACCCAGGGCCAAGGTGCGGGTGATGTCGGTGGTGCCGCACGTGTATTGCCCGCCGCTATCCACCAGCAGCAGGCCCTCGGGCGCAAGGCGCGCGGCGCTGCCGGGCGCGGCGCTGTAGTGCATCATGGCGGCGTTGGCGTTGTAGGCGCAGATCGTGTCAAAGGAGAGCTCCAGGAAGCCCTCCTGCTGTCTGCGCAGGTCCTCCAGCATTTTTCCCGCCGTGTATTCGTCCATGGGCGCCTTCTCCACGTTTTCCTTGACGGCGCGCATGAACCGCACAAACGCCACGCCGTCCAGGACGTGCGCGCGCCGAAGGTTTTGGATCTCCACCTGGTTTTTGACCGCCTTGCGGTGCAGGATGGAGGTGGGCTTATCGAGGATGCGCACGCCGCGGGGAACGCGGGAGAAGAGGGCGTAGTTGACCCTTGCCGCGTCCAGCCACACACTGCTGCCCGCTGCAAGGGCGGCCGCCCAATCGTAAACGCCCTCGTAGGGCCGCAGCTCCACCCCGCTTTCGCCCAGGCCGCGCCGAACGTCCTGGGGCACCGCCTCGCCCTGGGCAAAGAGCAGCACCTCTTCCCGCGTCACCGCGGCAAAGGCGAGCAGATAGGGGTTATAGGGGATGTCGTCGCCGCGCAGGTTGAGCAGCCAGGCGATGTCGTCCAGGCCCGTGAGCAGGGCGGCGTCCGCGCCCTCTTGCCGCATGTCCCGCCGCAGATCCTCGATTTTATCCCGGGCGCTCCTTCCCGCCTGTGCCTGCGTGAGCAAAAAGGCGGGCCGGGCGGAGCGGGGCGGCCGGTCCGGCCAGATCTCGCCCACAAGGTCCTGGCCGGCGGCCAGGCTCACGCGCTTGCCCTTGAGCTGTTCCTCCAGGCGCAGGGCCATGCGCGCGTTGACCACGCGGCCGTCAAAGCCCAGGCGGCCGCCGTCGGGCAGCGCGCTTTGCAGAAACTCCGCCAGGGTGGGCACGCCCGGCTCGCCGTCGCGCATCAGGCGCACGCCGCTGCCCTTGAGCTGGTTGGCCGCCTGGATGAAGTACCGGCCGTCCGTCCAGAGCGCCGCGTCCCCCGCCGTGACCGCGCATAGGCCCGCCGACCCGGTAAAGCCCGTCAAATACGCGCGCGCCTTGAAGTGCGCGCCCACATACTCCGATTCATGGTCGTCCGCCGTGGGGATGAGATAGGCGTCTATCCCCTCCCTCGCCATTCCCGCGCGCAGGGCGGCCAGCCTCGTCTCGGTCATAAAACTCTCCTCCTCTTTGACTGCACACAATCTGCGCCCATTATAGCACCCAAAGGGGCCGGACGCAATTGCATCAAGCCCTGCGCCCGGCATCGGGATGCCTCCGCCGAAAAGAAATTGCTTTTGGACGCTTGTTGCCCTATAATGGATGAACCGGCAAATGTTTGGATCAAATCGACCCCAAAGCGGAAGAGCGGAGGCTGAGTAGGAGTGGCTATGAAGATACAGATCAGAAATTCAAGACGGGACGAATATCAAACCGTAGAGGCCATCATGAAACAGGTTCAGCAAATGCATGTCGGCTGGCGGCCGGATATTTATAAATCCAGTGAAACCGCACTGCCTTTAGCGGTATACGAACAGGCCGTGGCAGCCGGAACCTTCTTCCTTGCGGAATATGAGGGGTGCGCGGCGGGAATTCTCTTTATCGCCTACCGTCACATCGAGAGTCCAAATCAGGTGACGCGCAATATTATTTTTGTGGATTCTATGGCCGTTGATGAAAAATACCGCGGGAAGGGGATCGGGCACGCTTTTTTCGATTTCCTCAAGGATTTAAAGCGCCAAGGGGGCTATGATGGAATTGAATTGCAGGTAAACGCGAAAAATGAGGCCGCCTATAAATTCTATACCAATTATGGATTCACCAACAAGTCCATCAATATGGAGCTATTGTGATTTAATCACGCGCTCTGTCCCGCCATGGCGCTTTCCTTCAAAGGGCCGCGCGGCGCGAAAAGGGCAAGGCAGACCGTTGCGGTCTGTCTTGCCCTCAACTGTTTTACGGGACGCAGTCCCGGCGCCGCGCTCAAGCGCAAAGGCGACGCGGTTTAGTCGAAGAACTCCTTGTCCTCGGGCCGCAGGTACTTCTGCGCCTTGGGGATGTTGAACTCCACGCCGATGCCGGGCTTGTCCCAAACGGTGACATGGCCATCCTTGAAGAATCCCTCCGGCAGGCCCTCCACAATGTCGTACCACCACTCGGGATGCGCCTGGGGGTACTCGTAGGCGATGTAGTTCTGCGGCATCGTGGCGGCCACATGGGTCAGCGCCGCCATGCCGAACACGCCGTCAAACACGCCGTGCGGGGCCATCATAATGCCGTGGAGGTTGGCGTACTCCGCGATCCACTTCAGCTCGGCAATGCCGCCCACATCCGCGGGGTCGGGGCCCACGACGTTGACCGCGTGCGTCTCGATGAGCTCGCGGAAGTTCTGGCGCAGGTAGATCTGCTCGCCGGTGTGGATGTTGGTGGTGGTGTTGCTGGTGATGTCCCGATAGACCTGGGCCAAATTGTAGGGCGTGTAGTCGCCGGTGACCATGTCCTCCAGCCACAGGACGTTGAAGGGCTCCACGCCCTTGGCGAACTTCAGCGCGTCAATGGCGGTCAGGCCGGGGCCGCAGTCAAAGGCGATGCCCACCTTGTCGCCCACGACCTCCTTGATCTTGCCCACGTACTCGATGAGGTAGTTCAGGCCCTTATCCGTAAGCAGGCTGCCGTTGGCGTTGTCGGGATAGCGCACCGGCGGATCGAGCGGATAGGAGGTATAGGTGAAGCCTCCCTGCTCGGCCATGGCGCGGAAATCCGGGTTGTGGAAGGCGACCGGGGACTTGACGATGGTAAAGCCCTCCACCTCGTTGAGGTAAAGGATGTTCTCCGCGCGCTCCTCCGCCGTGCGGGAGTCGGGGTGCGGCAGCTTATCCGGGGAGTACATCGTGCAGTAAACCCGCACCTTGTCGCGCACCTTGCCGCCCAGCAGCTTGTAGACGGGCAGGCCCGCCTCCTTGCCGGCGATATCCCACAGCGCCATTTCGATGGAGCTGACGAGCTTGCCCCAGGGCTTGAACGCGCCCAGCCGGCGGATGCGGCGCATGACGTCCTCGACGTTGGTGGGGTCGCAGCCCAAAATCATTTCCCGGAAGTAGGGCACGTTGACGTTGACAAAATCCTTGAACTCCTCCACCTGGGAGTAGCCGTCGATTCCCTTGTCCGTCTTGACGCGCAGGCAAATATTGTTGCCGATGATCGCGCTCTTGAGATCGATGATCTTCATACTTAAGAGCCCCTCCTATCTTTATATTGCGGGGGCGGGGCTCGTCCCGTCCCCTGTTTCCTTAACGATACTGCAACGGCGAAGGGTTGTCAACCGTCGCTTCAAAAATCTGCATCTTGGCGCGGCGCCGCCTGCAAAACCGCCTTGGGCGCAGGGTTTACAGAACCCCCACCATAATTTGTAAGGTCATGCTTTGTTCACCACAATATCTTGGGGGATGAACGCCATTTCCCCACAAGTTATGCACAGCCTGTGCATAACTTTGTGGATATCTTTCGGACAACCATGGGGATAAGTTGTGAACGCCGTGTGTGCAAATCCACGAATTGTTAAATGGATGGATGAACGCCCATTCGCAAGATGTTGTATCGGCGCGTTGTTCCGCCTCAAAGCACGTTTTGTCGCGCCTTTTGAAAGGAATCCTGCTTTTTCCGCGGCCAGGACGCGGATCGAACGCGCATTCTTTACATTTCCCTCCAACTGGGGTATACTGGCGGCAAGAGAAGCGCAAAGGAGGGCTGCGCATTGGCGCTAAGAAACATTGCCGTGCTGGGCTGCGGCCGGTGGGGCGCGTTTTTGGCCTGGTACCTGGACCGCGTTGGGCACGGCGTGCGGCTTTACGGCCGGCCGGGGTCGGCGCGCATGGACCGGCTGATGGCCACGCGGGACAACGGCCTGCTCGCGCTGCCGGAAAGCGTGCGCCTGACGAGCGACCTTCGCGCGGCCGTGGCGGAGGCTCAGGTGCTGGTCGTCTCCGTGGGCGCGCAGGCGCTGCGCGCCTTCCTTGCGGAGCTGTCGCCCCTCCCGCTTGAGGGCAAGGCGCTGGTGCTTTGCATGAAGGGGCTGGAGGAGCGCACGGGCGACCGGCTGAGCCAAGTGGCGGAGCAAGCGCTGGGGCCCGTGCCCTGCGCCGTCTGGGTGGGGCCGGGGCATGTGCAGGACTTTGTGCGCGGCGTGCCCAACTGCATGGTCATCGACTCCCAGGACGAAGCGCTCAAGCAGGCGCTGGTGGGGGACTTCTCCTCCGACCTGATCCGCTTTTACTACGGCAGCGACCTCATTGGCAACGAGATCGGCGCGGCGGCCAAGAACGTGGTGGGCATTGCCGCGGGCATGCTGGACGGCTACGGCCTGACCTCGCTCAAGGGCGCGCTGATGTCCCGGGGCACGCGGGAGATCGGGCGGCTGATCGGCGCCATGGGCGGCAACCCCATGGCGGCCTACGGTCTGGCGCACCTGGGGGACTACGAGGCCACGGTGTTCTCCCCTTACAGCCACAACCGCGCCTTTGGCGAGGCCTTTGTGCGCGGGGAGCCCTATGGGGAACTGGCCGAGGGCGCGGCCACTTGCCGCGCGCTGATTCACCTATCCGAAAAATACCATGTGGATCTGCCCATTTCCCGGGCAGTGGACGCGGTGCTGCACCAGGGCCGCGATCCCGAGGAGGCCCTCTCCGCCCTGTTCCTGCGCAGCCTCAAGCAGGAGTTTTTATAACAAGGGAAAGGAGCGCGCGCAAATGAAGACCGGCGGCATCACCATCGGCTACCTACAGGAATACCTTGCGGCCAAGGACCCTGGCAAGGACGCCAACGGCTATTTCCTCAAAATGATCGAGGAGGTGGGCGAGCTTTCCGAGGCCCTGCGCAAGCGGCAGGGGCCCGCGACCGTGGAAAACTTCAAGGGCAGCGCCGAGGAGGAGATTTGGGACGTGATCTATTACGCCCTGACCGTGGCCAACGCGCTCCAAATCGACCTGGAGCGCTGGATTCCCTATAAGGAGGCGCTCAACCGCGAAAAATACGGACACACCGTGCCGTTCGACCCCTGAGGCGCGCAAAAAAGGCCGCCGAATGTTCGGCGGCCTTTGCCCGTTCCAATGGATTAGATGGTGGAGCGGATGGGGGGATTATCGGTGCGGGGACCGGTGCGCACGATGGAGCCGGGGTCCTCACGCATCTTGCGGGAGCGCTCGATATCTTCCTCCCAGTTGAGGTACTGGAACTTGGCGGCGATTTCGCTCTCCTTGAACCAGCCCATGAAGTCCTTCCACATCTCGTCGGACCAGTTGGCGTCGATCTCGGTGGCGGTGTAGACGCCCTGCTTGAGGCGCTCGAAGCCGAAATCGTCCTTCAGGTGGGACTTTTCCGCGTTGTCAGCGGTCTTTTCCGCCAGGTGGGCGGGAACAAAGATGACGCCCTCGTTGCTGCCGAAGACCACGTCGCCCGGCATGCAGATGGCCTCGCCGATGCGGCAGGGCGCGTTGTAGCCGGTCATGACGTAATCGCGGATGGGCGTGGGATGGGTGCCGCGGTGATAGATCTGGATGCCCTCGATCTTCTTGACCTGGTCCAAATCGCGGATGCCGCCCCAGACCACCGCGCCGCCGCGCTTGGTCTTGTTCTTGAGCTGGGTGGACAGGTTGCCGCCAAAGAAGGTGCCGTAGTAGACCTTGTCAAACAGGTCCACGACCATGACGTCATCCTCCACCAGGCGGTCGACGGCGGACTTGTTGTAGCCGCCCTTGAAGCCGAACTCACGGGACTCGGCGGTGGCGACCTCGTGCAGGTCCTGACGCAGCGGCACGCAGACGCAGGTCAGCGCGCGGCCCACCAGGCGGTGATCCTCGGTGGAATGCGTGGTCATGAAGTGGCCCTCGGCCTGGAACTCATAGCCCAGGGAATAGGAAAGGCCCCAAACTTCTTCCAGCGTCAGCTTGCGCATGCGCTCCAGAACAGAGGCGGGAACCTTGGGCCGGCCGTCCTCCATGCGCTCGCCCTTCCACTGGGGCGTGAGCTTGATGACATCTTCTTTCGTGTAGAAAAACATGCGAGACTCCCCCTTTTGCTGTATATGCATAGGTCTTATTCATCATAACATACTCCCCGCCCAAGGACAAGCAAAAATGCGCGTTTCTCGCGCGGGGTTTCCACCATGCGGACCCTGGGCGGCTGTAAAAGCGCGCTTTGACGCACACTAAGGGCAAATCGTCACATCGGAGGGATTTTGATTTATGGATACGCTTTATACCGGCGGCAGGATTTACACCATGGCGGGCGCGCCAGCAGAGGCGGTTCTCACGCGCGGCGAGCGCATCGTCTACGCGGGCGCGCTCAAGGAGGCGCGCGCCCAGGCCTCCGCCAATGCGGAGGTCGTGCACCTGGACGGCCGCACGCTGGCGCCCGCCTTCCCCGACGCGCACAGCCATTTGACCGCCTTTGCGCAAACCCTGCGGCTGGCGCCGCTGCAAGGCGCGCGCGACCTTGACCAGGTCATCAGCCGCATGAAGGCGCACATTGAGAAGAACCGCATCCCCGAAGGGGAGTGGGTGCTGGGCTTTGGCTACGAGCAAAACGACATGCGGGAAAAGCGGCACCCCACGCGCGAGGTCTTGGACCGCGTCTCCACGACGCATCCGGTGATGGTCACGCAGATGTCCGGTCACATGGGCGCGGTCAACTCCCTGGCGCTGCGCCTGCTGGGGCTTGACGCCGGCACGCCCGACCCGGAGGGCGGCAGGATCGGCCGCCAGGACGACGGCGCGACGCCCAACGGCTACTTGGAGGAGCGCGCCTTCACCCTTGCGGGAACCAAGATCCCGCCGGTCGACTTGGAGGAAAACCTGCGCCTGCTGGACCAGGCGCAGGAGATCTATCTTGCCAACGGCATCACCACCGCGCAGGAGGGGCTCACGCGCCAAGGCGAGTGGGACATCCTGACCGAGGCGGAGCGCCGGGGCCGGCTGAAGATGGACGTGGTGGCCTATGTGGATTGGAACGGGTCCGCCGGCCTATATGCTTCGGGGCGGCGCGCCGCTTCCCCGGGCGGCCGCCTGCGCATGGGCGGGGCCAAGCTGATGCTGGACGGCTCTCCCCAAAACCGCACGGCGTATATGACCCAGCCCTATGCGGGCGGGACGGACCGCGGCTACCCCGCCCTGCGGGACGGGCAGCTTTTGGACCTTCTGCGCTCGGCCAAGGAGGCGGGCGCGCAGGTGCTGGCGCACTGCAACGGCGACGCAGCCGCCGAGCAGCTGATCTGGGCGGTGGGGCAGGTCTATCCCAAGGGCAACGACGCCCGCACCGTGATGATCCACGCCCAAACCGTGACGGCCGACCAGCTCGCCCGCATGAAGGAGCTGGGCATCATTCCCTCCTTTTTCGCGTCGCACATCGAGCACTTTGGGGACACGCACCTGCGCAACCTGGGAGACCGCGCGCAGCGCATCAGCCCCTGCGGCACGGCGCAGCGCCTTTCCCTGCCCTTCACCCTGCACATGGATACGCCCGTGCTGCCGCCGAACCTGATGGACGCGCTCTCCTCCGCCTGCCGCCGCGTCACCGCCTCGGGCGTGCCGCTGGACCCCAGCGAGCGCATAACGCCCGCCCAGGGACTGCGCGCCCTCACCCTCAACGCCGCCCATCAGTACTTCCAGGAGGGGGAAAAGGGCTCGCTGGAGGCGGGCAAGCGCGCGGACATGCTGCTCCTGTCCCAGGACCCCTTAACCGCGCCGGACCTAAAGGCCGTGCGCGTCGAGCGCGTGGTCCTGCGCGGGCAAATGCTCTAACTCAGGCGCCCATCCTTTGCGGAAATCCGGGGCTGTCTCCGCCGCACCCTTGACAAATCCGCGCGGGGAACGTATACTTTAGGGCAGTAAATGCTTTGACAGGGCAAAAGCGCACTTTTTCCGCCGTCCAAGAGAGCCGCCGTTAAGGTGCGAGGCGGCACGCGGAGGGGACGCGCACTCTCCCTTGAGCAGCCTGCTGAACCGCCACCCAAGAGCGACTAGGCAAGGCCGGGTTCCCGCCGTTAAAAGGGACGCGCATTCGCGGCAACGCCGCCGATGCGAAGCGAGCCGGACGCGCGACGCGCGTCAAGCAGAGTGGTACCGCGGAGGAATGACAAGCGCCTTCGTCTCCTGCAACTTGTGGGGGACGAGGGCGTTTTTTCATCGGCGCGGCTGTGCGCGCCATGCGCGGCGGCCGCGCGGAACGCAACGGGGAAAGGGGATCATTGGGATGGAAAACGTGAGCAAATACGGCATTCAGTACTTCGCGCCGGAACGGCCGCCCATGCGTTGGGCCCAGCGCGACCACATCGAGCGCGCGCCAATTTGGTGCTCGGTGGACCTAAGGGACGGCAACCAGGCGCTGGTGGTGCCCATGAGCCTGGAAGAGAAGATCGATTTCTTCACCGCCCTGGTCAAGGCGGGCTTTAAGGAGATTGAAGTGGGGTTCCCCGGGGCGTCCGATACGGAGTACTTGTTCACCCGCACGCTGATCGAGCGCGGCCTCATCCCGGAGGATGTGACCATTCAGGTGCTCACGCAGTCGCGCAGCCACCTCATCCGCAAGGCGTTTGAAGCGCTCAAGGGCGTAAAGCGCGCCATTGTTCACCTGTACAACCCCACATCCCTGGCGCAGCGGGAGCAGGTATTTCACATGTCGCGCCAGCAGATCAAGGAGATCGCCCTCACCGGCGCCAGGGAGTGCCTGCGCCTGAAGGAAGAGATGATGGAGGGCAGTCAGATCCTCTTTGAGTACTCACCCGAGTCGTTTACCGGCACTGAGCTGGATTTCGCGCTGGAGGTGTGCAACGACGTGCTGGACGTGTGGCAGCCCACCAAGGAGCGCCCCGTCATCCTCAACCTGCCGGCGACGGTATCGCTGTCCATGCCCCACGTCTACGCCAACCAGATCGAGTACATGTGCGACCATCTGCATCACCGCGCGCATGTGATCGTCTCGCTGCACCCGCACAACGACCGGGGCTGCGCCGTGGCCGATACGGAGATGGGCCTGCTTGCGGGCGCGGACCGCGTGGAGGGGACGCTCTTTGGCAACGGCGAGCGCACCGGCAACGCGGACATCTTGACCCTGGCGCTGAATATGTACGCCCAGGGCGTGGACCCGGGCCTGGAGCTTTCCAACGTGCCGGAATTGGTCTCGACATACGAGCGCGTGACGGGGATGCGCGTGCCCGAGCGGCAGCCCTACGCGGGCCAATTGGTCTTTGCGGCCTTCTCCGGCGGCCATCAGGACGCCATCACCAAGGGAATGCGCTGGCACAAGGAGCACGCCTGCGGGCGCTGGACGGTGCCCTACCTCTCCATCGATCCCAAGGACATCGGCCGGGAGTATGACAGCGACGTCATCCGCATCAACAGCCAGTCGGGCAAGGGCGGCATCAGCCACGTGCTGGAGAGCCGGTATGGCTACGACCTGCCCGCGGCCATGCGCGAGGACTTTGGCTACACGGTCAAGCGCATCTCCGACCGGCTGCACAAGGAGATGCAAGCGGACGAGATTCTGGCCGTGTTCATGGAAAACTACGTCAACTGCTTTGATCCGCTGGATGTGGTGGAGGCGCACTTTAAGCAGGAGGACGGCATCGTGGCGCTCGTCACCGTCTACCGCGGCAAGGAGGAAATGACCTTCACCGCCCGGGGCAATGGCCGCCTGGACGCGGTTTCCAACGCGCTGAAGGAAAACCTGGGCTATCAGTATTCCATCATCAAATACCAGGAACACGCCATCGACCAAGGCTCCAACGCCAAAGCCATCGCCTACGTGGGCATTCGCACGCCGGAGGGCGTGGTGTCCTGGGGCGCGGGCACGCATGACGACATCATGGCCGCCTCGGTCAACGCCCTGGTCTCCGCCATCAACCGCCTGGGCAAGTGAAGCCCGCGCGCTCCCCGCAAGCCATAAGGGCTGCGGGGAGCGCTTTTTTACCCACCCTGGCAATGCCACTCTTCGCCTTGGAAAGTGTAGTCTCCCGAGGCGCGGCACGCATGATGGCATCACGACCGCATCGGCCGGCGCCATCAGCCGCCTTTACCCACCTTGACTATGCAGGCCCTCACCCATGGGAGTGACTCGCGCGCCGCAAGGCGTAGTCTTCCGGGGTGCGTGCGCGCACGAGGGCATCATGGTCGAATCGGTCGGTATCCTGGTCTCCGCCACCAATTTTGCCGCGCGCTCCCTGCAAGCCATTGCGGTGGCGAGGAGCACCCTTTTGCCCACCTTGCAATACCCCTCTCGTACATGGAGATGATCCGCCCGGGCAGGAGCAGCGCTTTTATGCGCCCCTCTTGGAAATGATTCCCATTCATGGTTCTGAACCCCGCCGCTAACTAAATCTTCATTTGTGTATGGCGCGCGTTTTCTGTATAATGTCCTGTGGAATATAAATAGTTTGAGGGGCGGAACATGAACCAGTTCAAAAAGATCAAGAACAACTTTTCAGGCTTCCTGGCCGGAGACCGCAACCGCATGATGATCCTGTTCGGCATCGAGGGGCTGCTCTTCCAATTCGTGATGTCTCTGTCGGGTGTCAGCGGGTTTGGCACCAACCTCTACGCCACAAATTTGGGCGCCACCGACAGCCAAATCGGCATGGTGCAGCTCGTGGCCAACCTCACGGCCGTGGTGCTGCTGCTGCCGGCGGGCATCATCGGCGACCGGCTAAAGAACTCCAAGACCATGCCCATGCTCACGCTGCTCTTCCTTGGCGTGATGTACTTTTTCTATGGCACGGTGCCGGCCATGGGCGAGATGCGCATGATCTTCTTTTTCATCTTTGTCTCCCTCACCGCTGGGGTGCTGGCCATCTACAACGCCATTTGGCAGGCGTTTTTCGGCGATGTGACCCCCATTGGCGACCGCAACCGGGTCTACGCCTTCCGCAACCGCTTTGTCTTTCTCATCAGCACCATCGCGCCCATTCTCTGCGGCACGATCCTGACCGCCATGCCGGACAGCGAGGCCAAGCTCCAGGTGCTGCGCGTCTTCTTCTATCTGTGCGGCGCGCTGTGCCTCGTCAACGCCTTCGTGCTCTCGCGCATCAAGGGCGGGCAGCGCACGCCCGAAATGCTCAAGGCCATTCCCAAGTTCACCCTTCGGGAATTCTCCGTGGTGTTCAAGACGCTGGCGAGGGACAGGCGCTTTCTGTCCTACTTTGTGTGCATCATGTTCTTTTACATGGGCTGGCATCTGGACTGGAGCATGTGGTACATCGGCCAGACGCAGTACGTGGGCATGACCGAGGCGCAGCTCTCCTTTTTCTCCGCGTCAACCGCCATTTTGCAGCTGGTGACCATGGGCATCTTCGTCAAGCTCAACGAGAAAAAGGGCGTGCAGTTCTCCTTCATCTTCTGCGTGCTGTCGCTGGTGCTCTGCCCGGTGACCATGCTCATCTCCGGCGTGTCCCCGGTTGCGCTGCGGCCCTTCGTCTTCATCGTCGTCGGCACGCTCATCTGCATTCCCCAGAGCGCCAGCAACCTGTGCTTGGTACAGATGCTGCTGGACGTGACGCCCGAGAAGAATCGCTCTCTCATCGTCTCCCTCAACATGGCCTTTGTCACCCTCTCCAACGGCGTCATGCCTTTCCTGGGCGTGAAGCTGTACAACGCGCTGGGCGCCGACTACCGCGCGTTCCTGTTCTTCAACCTCATCGTGCTGTGCCTGCGCTCCGTTGCGCTGACGATCTTTATCTTCCGCTACCGGCGCTTGGGCGTCAGGCAGATGCAGTAAAACCCATAAGCAAGCGGGATTTGCCGCTTGCTTTTTTCTATCCATTGCGCTATGCTGGTCCCAGAATAAGACAATTGAATAGAGAGTTCGCGCCGTTAGCGGACCAGCCCGCAGGGAATCCGAACGGCCGAACGCATGCCATCTCCAGCTGTAACCCAGGTCTTTGTGATTCTTTTGGACTTTCATCCCTACCGCCGGTCCAATAAGGAGGTCTGCCCTGTGAAGAGGAAACCGCTCATCGCGCTGACGCCGCTGCTCTGCCTCCTCGCGCCATTCTTCCTCGTGGCGCGCCAAATGGGGGAAAGTGCGAGCTTTGCCCGGCCGATCGTGCCGCTGGAGGTGCTGGCGCTCGCCGTGGGCTTGTGTCTGGAGGGCTCCGGCAGCCTGCGCCGCCGGCTGCACCCGCTGGCCTTCCTTCCCTGCGCGGCGCTGCTGCTCCTGGCCTCGATCCGGCTGCGCGCGCCCATGGATTACCTTGCCTGGACGTCTTCCGGTTATGTTGAGGGCAGCCGGGAGGGCCTGGGCGCGCTGCGCATGCTCCCGGGCCGCAGTCCGCTGATCTACCTGTTTGTGCGCGACGACCACGCAACGCTGTACGGCTTGCTCTCCCAGCTGTTGCTGGGCCTGACGGCCGGAGCGGCGCTGGGCGGCCTGCCGCACTGGCGGGAGCGGCGCTTTGCGTGGCGGCCCTGCCTCGCGCTGTGCCTTGCCGCTTGCGCCGCGCTGGCGGCGGACGGGCTGATCTCCTGGGCGGCCACGCGGACGTATGCGGACAATTGGTTTGGCGTCACGATGCAATCGGGTCAGGGAAGGCTCGGCCTGTACTCCGGGCTGTGCCTTGCCGCGCTGCTGGCCACGCCTCTGCTTTCGCTGGGGCTGGGGCTTTGGGCGGGCAGGCTTCCCGCCTTGCGGCGATGGGCTCGCGTTGGACTCAGCGCCGCCTGCGTCGCGCTGTTTCTGCTGGGGTCGGGGCTGTTTCTGGGCCCCTACTATGTCAACCCTATGGATACGGCGCGCTACGTTCCGTACCTCCTTACGCTGTTCCCCCCGCAGGCGGCCATGGCGCTGGAAACCCGCTGGCTCCCGCTGTTGTTCCTCTGTGTGATGCCCTATCGCGTGCTCCCGCCCTTACTGCTCGGGCTGCTCTGGGCTCCCGCCGGTCAGGGATTGGACCGCTGAACGGATAAAAATTCACCGGGACGCATCGCAAACGCGATGCGTCCCGGTTGTGCGTTTACTCCCGATAGCGCGGGCGATGCGCGCGTGGCCTCGCCCTTTTCCAGGACAAAGCCGCCGTACCGCACTGCTTTTGGTTAACGCCCCATAGCGGCTCCTGACTTTTCTGCTCTGACCCCTGAACAAGCCATAATTCATCCGGCGCGCATTTCCCCCCGATGCCGCAGGCGGTACGCTTGCGGGGCCTCGCCCTTTTCCCGGACAAAGCTGCGGTAGAACTGCTGGCGGCTGCCAAAGCCCACCTCGCGGGCGATCTGGGCGGCGGGCTTTGCGGTGTGGCGCAGCAGATACGCGGCGCGGTCCACGCGCTTGGAGGTAACATATTGCACCATCGTCATGCCCAGCGCCGCCTTGAACAGCCGCTGCAAATAGACGGGATGCACGCCCGCGGCCCGGGCCGTGTCCGCCGCCGTCACCCGCTCCCCGATGTGCGCCTCGATGTAGCCCAGGGCCCGGCGCAGGTAGATCACCTGCCCGCCGCCCGCCTGGCCCTGCAAGTAGGCAATGGTGAGCAGCAGCATGCAGAAGGCGTGATCGGTCACGGTCTTGGCGTGGGGCTTTTCCAGCGAATAAAGATAGAAGGTGAGCAGGGAGTCGAACGCGCGCAGCAGGTCCCCCTGGGGGTCCGCGCCAAAGAGGACGGGGCTGCGGCCCTTGAGCAGGTTGCGCAGGTCCTCCGAGCCCTGGTAGAGCTGCGCCATGGCCATTTGCGCGGGCGTGGAGAGGGTGAAGGCGAACTCAATGTTCTTCATGCGGCAGGGCTGACCCTCCTGCACAAACAGGCGGTGCGGCACGCCGGTATCGAGCAGAATGTAGGTGCCGGGGGCAAGGTCGCACCGCCGCTCCTGCCCCTCCTGCGTCCAATAGACCTGGCAGCGGCCGGCCACCAGGTACATGATCTCCACCTGGGGATGCGTGTGGGTCTCCATCCTGTACCCATCCCAGACCCGGTCGTAGTAGAACACCGCGTGCGGGGCATAGCGCCGCTCATAGAGCGCGGGATCGTAAAGGCTAAACGCGGGCATGCTCTCCCCTCCCAATGTTGCAGATTGCAACCAGTATAGCGCCCGGTGACGCGGATTGCAACCAAAGTTTTGCCCGCCCTGTGGCCACGGGCGGGGCCGCATGGTACAATGAGGGCATCAAGCAAGAGAAGGAGTGGCCCTCTATTATGAAAATCGCGTTCATCGGCGCCGGTTCCATCGGCTTTACGCGCGGCCTGCTCACCGACATTCTCTCGGTTCCCGAGTTCCGCGGCATTGAGGTGGCCTTTACCGACATCAACGAGCACAACCTATCCATGGTCACGCAGCTCTGCCAGCGCGACATCGAAGCCAACGGCCTGTCCATTCAGATCCAGGCGACGCTGGACCGCCGCGAGGCGTTCCGCGACGCGGACTACGTGATCTGCTGCGTGCGCATCGGCATGCTGGAGGCGTTCACGCTGGATGTGGAGATCCCGCTCAAATACGGCGTGGACCAGTGCGTGGGCGATACGCTCTGCGCGGGCGGCATTATGTACGCCCAGCGCGATATTGCCGCCATGGCGGACTTTTGCAAGGACATCCGCGAGGTGGCAAAGCCCGGCTGCCTGCTGCTGAACTACTCCAACCCCAACGCGATGGTGACTTGGTTCTGCAACAAGTATGGCGGGGTGCCCACCGTGGGCCTTTGTCACGGCGTGCAGGGCGGCCACGAGCTGATCGCCAAGGCCCTGGGGTATGAGACCAAGGACATCGACATCATCTGCGCGGGCATCAACCACATGACGTGGTATACCTCCATCAAGCACAACGGCGTGGAGCTCAAGGACAAGCTGCTGGCGGCGCTGGAGGCGGACCCGGAGATCGCCAAGACCGAAAAGGTGCGCATCGACATGATGAAGCGCTTTGGCTACTTCTCCACCGAGTCCAACGGCCATCTCTCCGAGTACGTGCCTTGGTACCGCAAGCGCACCGGCGAGATCCGCAAGTGGATCGACCTGGGCGTGTGGATCAACGGCGAGACGGGCGGCTACCTGCGCGTGTGCAAGGAGGGCCGCAACTGGTTTGAGACCGACTTCCCCAACTGGATGAAGGAGCCGCCCAAGGTCTACGACTACAACAAGCGCTCCCGCGAGCACGGCGGCTACATCATCGAGTCGCTGGAGACGGGGCGCCTCTACCGCGGCCACTTCAACGTGGTCAACAACGGCTGCATCGCCAACCTGCCCGATGACGCGGTTGTGGAGGTGCCGGGCTATGTCGATACCCACGGCATCAACATCCCGCGCCTGGGTGATTTGCCCCTGGGCTGCGCGGCCTGCTGCCTGTCCAACATCACGGTGCAGCGCCTGGCCGTGGAGGCGGCCGTGCACGCGGATATCAACCTGCTGCGCCAGGCCATGATGATGGACCCGCTGGTGGGCGCGGTGTGCTCCACGGACGAGATCTGGCAGATGGTGGACGAGATGCTCATCGCCCAGGAGCAGTGGCTGCCCCAGTACAAAGAGGAAATCCAGCGCGCCAAGGCCCGCTGGGCCAAGGCCGAGCAAGAGGGCACGCTCATCCCGCCCATCATCACCGAGGGCGCGGCGCGCCTGCACGAAAAGACCGTCGAGGAAATGGCCCGCGACAAGGCTGCCGCCCGCAAGAACGCCGGCGAGGCCGACAAGGCGCAGGAGCGCCCCGCGGCAAAATAATCCCATTGCGCGCAAAGGAGGCGTCGGTTTTCACCGGCGCCTCCTCGTGTCTTAAGTCCGTTCCGCCGGAGCCGCCCGCTTGCCGCCGCACAGCGCGAACAACCCCATAAAGAGCAGCCCCGCGTACAGCGGCGCGTCCCCGTAGGTAACGCCCAGCCACCGCAGCGCGGGGAGCGCGGCCGGGGTCGCAAAGTACCCGATGGCAAACAACGCCAGATACGCGCCGCCCACCGCCGTCAGATACGCGCCGTGTGGCTTGCCGCGCCGCGCAAACGGCAGCAGGGCGAGGCCAAAGAGCAGCAGAACCCCCAGCCGCACGGCGTTCCAGAACCCCGCCTCCCCGCGCATATTTTCCATGCGCCAGACAAGGTCGCGCGGGATCTCCCTCAGCCAATCATCTATCTTCAGATGGAAGCAGACGACCAGCACCGCCAACGCGATCACGGCGAACCGCCGGGCGGAGAATCCGCCCATCTTCCCATGCGCCGCGCGCTCGGCGCAGCGCGCCAGCAGCAGGGCGATGAGGGCGGCGGCCAGCGTCGTGGCCGGCGGGACGGCGGGCGTCCACTCCGCGTCATGCCACGGCGGCGCGGCGAGGTTCCCGCCCTGCATCACGCGCCCGAAGAGCAGCAGCAGCACGCCCAGCACGGCGCCGGCCAGCGCCTCGCCGAAGCTGCCCAGCGCCTCCTGATCCACCGCGCCCAGGAGCCATAGTCCCCCGGCCAGCACAAGGCCCGTCAGCAGACACACCAGCAGTTCGTCCATCCACGCGTTCAGCGCCCGCGCCCACAGCCCGCTGACCATCAGCGCGCCGACCACGCACAGCGCGCCCGCACTCTGCAAAACGACCTTTCTGCTCATCCTTTATCCTCCATTCGCGCCAGGACTACGGTGCAGATGCGAAGCTAACTTCCGCAGCGATGCTCCCCGCCGCAGTATTCACCGTCGTTTTGGCCGCATACCCATGGCCGTCACCGCCGGGATAAACCGAATAATCCGCGCCATCAAGCGAATAAACGCGATCGGAAATTGGGGAAGAGATATACTGGCTATTGTCATATGGTAGATTTCCCGGTTGATATACTCTATTTTCTGCCGTCATGCTATACACCGTCGTGCTTCCGCTCAGCGCATAACGATGTGTGGAATTGATAAACTGATACTGCCGAATCTGCCCCACGCCATCATCATAATACCATCTCCAATTGATGGTCACAAACACATCCAGTACGTTGCCCATTTCCTCGTGGTTCGTTTTGCTCGACCGGGTGCTTGCCACTGCCGTCGTGACATAGCTCTCTTTGACCACTCCATTTTCTATGCTTCTTTCCAGCAGCTGCGTCGTGCAGTGCGCGGCGGATGGCAGGAAATCGCTTCCCTCGGATAGCAATATCACCGCCTGGATATCCCCCGCTTCCTTTGCGGCAGCGCTGCGCTCATCGATTCCAGCGAGTGCACGCTGCCTCAGCAGCGCATCGTTCGTAATCGGGGCGGCCATGTACGCGGCGTCTTTTGTTGGATAAGCCGCTGATTCCTCACTTGCAAGCGCGGTAACTTGTAAACTTAGAAGGAACAGGAAAACAACAAGCACGATTGTAACTGTTTTTTTCATGTTGCTTACTCCTTTTTCTGTTCATAGCTACCATGCGGTCATTAAACACAACCATTGGTATCATCTTCCTTATTTCAGTTTATTTAATATTAACGTATTTTTTACAAATTGTCAATGATTTATTCAAAAATAAAAGAGCAAAGCGCCTTGCTTTGCTCTTTTACTTCACTTACCGAAACCACACCTTTGTACAAAAGAGGATGAACAGCGCCGCCGCCAAGAGGAACACGCCGGCTACCGCCAGCGTCGCCAGCAGCGCGTTCGCGATAAAGCGCCGCGTCTCGCGCCTGCCCAGGGGCGGAGGGCTCTCCTGGCCGTCGGCATCCTCCTCCCGGGCGTACCAGGGCATGCCCTCTACGTTCATGTTGGCGATGGGGCGGCCATCGTCCAGGTCCTCAAAGCGGGGCTTCTTCTTTGGCATGGAGCTTCCTTTCTATTCGGCCTTGGCGGATTCCGCCTTGCGCTCGGGCTCGCTGTCGTACAGATGGCACACCACAAAGTGTCCCGGCTCGATCTCCCTGGGTTCCGGCGCCTCGGTCTTGCACTTCTCCATGCAGTGCTTGCACCGGGTGTGGAACTTGCAACCGCTGGGCGGATTGGCGGGCGAGGGGATGCTCCCCTCCAGCACGATGCGGTTCATCTTGCTTGAGGGGTCCGGCACCGGGATGGCGGAGAACAGCGCCTGGGTATAGGGGTGCAGGGGCTGCCGGAAGATGTCCTCCTTGGCGCCGAACTCCACCAGGCTGCCCAGGTACATCACGCCGATGGTGTCGGAGATGTGCTCCACCACCGAAAGGTCGTGCGAGATGAACAGGTACGTCAGGTTGTGCTCCTGCTGCAAGTCGCGCAGGAGGTTGATGATCTGCGCCTGGATGGAGACATCCAGGGCGGAAACCGGCTCGTCGCAGACGACGAACTCCGGTCCCAGCGCCAGAGCGCGCGCAATGCAGATGCGCTGGCGCTGGCCGCCGGAAAACTCATGCGGGTAGCGGTCGCGGTGATAGGGCTGCAAGCCGCACTCGCTCATGATGTGGTCAATGTAGTCGTTGAACTCCTCCTTGGGCACGATGCCGTGCTCGCGGACCGCCTCGCCCACGATCTCGCCGATGGGCAGGCGGGGCGAAAGGCTGGAGTAGGGGTCCTGGAAGATGATCTGCATCTTGGGGCGCAGGGCGCGCAGCTCCGCCTTGGTGAGCTTATGCACCTCGCGGCCGTCAAAGAGCACTTCGCCCCCGGTCTTATCGGTCAGGCGCAGGATGGTGCGGCCCACGGTGGTCTTACCGCAGCCCGATTCGCCCACCAGGCCCATGGTGGTGCCGCGCTTGATGTTGAAGCTGATGCCGTCCACCGCGCGCACATAGCCTACCGTCCTTTGCAGCAATCCTTCCTTGATGGGAAAGTACTTTTTGAGCTTGTTGACCTCCAGCACGTTTTGCGGATCGTGGACAAGAGGCTCAAAGGTATTCTCTACGGTCATCTTTGCCATGCTCACTTGCCCTCCTTATCCTCATACCGGTAACAGCTCACCTCATGCGTGTCCGAAAGGCGGATAACCGGCGGGTACGCGCCGGCGCACTTTTCCACGCACATTTCGCAGCGGTCGCGGAAATAGCAGTAGTCGGGCATGTCAATGGGGTTGGGAACCTTGCCCGGGATGGAGTATAGCCGCTCCACGCGCTTGTTGATGACGGGCTTGGAGGCCATCAGGCCAATGGTATAGGGGTGAGAGGGATGGGTGAAGATCTCCTCCACCGTGCCCTTTTCCACCACGCGGCCGGCGTACATCACCACCACGTAGTCCGCCATCTCCGCAATCACGCCCAGGTCGTGGGTGATGAGCATGATGGAGGAATTGATCTTGTCCTTCAGCCCGCGCAGCAGGTCCAGAATCTGCGCCTGGATGGTCACGTCCAGCGCCGTTGTGGGCTCGTCGGCGATGATGAGGCGCGGATTGCACGACAGGGCGATGGAGATCATCACGCGCTGGCGCATGCCGCCGGAAAGCTCGTGGGGATACATGCTGTAAACGCCCTCGCTGTTGGCGATGCCCACCAGCTTGAGCATCTCAATGGTGTGCTCCTTGACCTGCTTTTTGGTCCAGGTGGGGTTGTGCAGGGCGATGACCTCATCCACCTGCGCGCCGATGCGGAACACGGGGTTGAGCGAGGTCATGGGCTCCTGGAAGATCATGGAGACCTGGTTGCCGCGGATCTTTTCCATCGCCTCCATGGGCATCTTGGCCACGTCATAGGCCTTGCCGCCCAGGTTCAGCCGGATTTCGCCCGAGACGATCTGCCCCTGCGGCCGCTGGAGCAGCTGCATCAGCGACAGGGACGTAACCGACTTTCCGCAGCCGGACTCGCCCACCACGCCCACGGTCTTGCCCTGCGGCACCGCAAAGGAAACGCCGTCCACGGCCTTGACCGTGCCGGTATCGGTAAAGAAATAGGTATGCAGGTTGTCAAACTCCACCACGTTTTTCTCGTCGCGCATCTTGGTCAGGTACTCGGCCTCGGGCACGCGCTTGCGGCGGTACTTCTTTTCCATGGCCGTGGTGATCTTGCGGTTCTGCTTGGAGATGCGGCGCGATTCCTTGGCGGAGAGGTAATTGCCGCCCTTTGCCTTCTTGGTGTTTTCGCTCATGGTTCCCCCTCCTTATCGCTTCATCTTCGGGTCAAACGCATCCCGCAGGCCGTCGCCGATGAAGTTAAAGCCCAGCACGGTCAAAAGGATGCACAGGCCAGCCGGAATCCAGACAAACCAGTAATTGGTCATGACGTGAACGGTGCTGACCGCGCTGATGATGTTGCCCCAGGACGCGAAGGGGAATTTGACGCCCAGGCCCAGGAAGGAGAGCGTGGACTCGGTGATGATGGTGGAGCCCAGGTCCATCGTGCAGATGACGATGAGCTGGGGAATGACGTTGGGCACCAAGTGGCGGAAGATCCGGTGCGAGATGGACAGGCCGCAAGCCTCGGTCGCGGTCATGAACTCCTGCTCGCGCAGGGAGAGGATCTGCCCGCGCACTATGCGCGCCACGCCCGGCCAGGACAGGAAGCCCAGGATGAGCATCAGGTAGATCATGCGGATCTGCGGGTTGACGCGCTGGGCGTCCATGATGGAGCCCAGAATGATGATCAGCGGCGTTGAGGGGATGCAGTTGAAAATATCCACAATGCGCATGATCAGGCCGTCCACCCAGCCGGAGAAATACCCCGCCATGCCGCCCAGCACCACGCCCAGAAGCGCGGCGATGAACACCACGATAAAGCCGATGATGAGCGATACGCGGCCGCCGTACATGATGCGCGTGAGCAGGTCCATGCCGTTGCCGTCGGTGCCCAGCCAGTGCGCGCCGGACGGCGCCTCATAGGCGTTGACCACCAGCGTCTGCGTCTCGGCCTTGATGTCCCAGACGTTGTTGTTGCGGTAGACGGCGTACTCCTGGCCCTCGTGGGTAAACTCCGTCGCGTCCGCGGCGATGGCCTCCTTGGCGGCGTCCTTGAATTCCAGCGTCAGGTTCTGGCCGGAGATGTAGGAGTTGACCACCATGTTCGAAATCAGGGCGTAGATCTCGCCGTCAAGGGTCACGGTGGCGCCCACCTCCGGATCGATTTCCAGTTGGTAGGTCCTCCCGTCCGCCTCAAAGCTTAGGCGGCCTTCGTTTATGGCGGTCTCGGCCGCCAGGCGGAAGGCAAAGCTCATCTGCGCCGCGCCGTCCTTGGCGTCGTAGACCTTCTTGGATGCCAGGGCCACCGGCGCCGCGCTGCCCACGCGCACCTCCTTGCCCTCCTTGCTGACGACGTACTCCACGTCCTGGTGCGTAAAGCGCTCCAGCCCCTCGCCCACGGCTTGATTGGCGGCCTCCAAAAGCCCCTCGGGCAGGCTGGCGTCCGAAACGGGCTGTAGCTTGGTGTTCATCTTGTTGGAGATGCCCTTGAGCACCTGCGTAAGGCCGTTGATCACATAAAGATCCTCGCCCCGCTCCTCAATGGAGTAGTTCTGATTCTGCGCCTCAAAGTCCGTCTTGCCGGTGTTGAGGGCGAGAATGAACTTGGACTGGGCGATGGAGGGAAACTGCGCGCCCTCGAAAGGCGTGTAGCGGTAGTCGCTGCTGACGGTCACCGAGGCGTAGTCCTTTTCCAGACCTTGATAATGGGTAAAGACCTCGTCCTCTCCATAGGGCGAGATCCAGCCGCCCACAAAGGAGAACAGGAACATAAACAGGATGAATATCACGCCCACAATGGCCAGGCGGTTGCGGATGAACCGCTTGAACACCAGCATGGAAGGCGAGAGCACCTTGACGCGCTGTTCGTCGTCCAGCGTGCCGGCGCGGGAAGCGTTGTTCTTTTTGTCCTCTGCCAAAGCTGCTCCTCCTTCCTTATGCCACGCGCACCCGGGGATCGACCACCGCATACAGGATGTCGGCAATCAGCGTGCCCAGGAGCGTCAGTATTGCGGAAAACGTCATGTAGAACATGGAAAACGGAATGTCGCCGGCGATCATGGCCTGATACGACGTCCAGCCGATGCCCTCGATTTGGAACAGCGTCTCGGTGATGAGCGCGCCGGCAAAGAGGCTGGGGATGGTGCCGCCGACAATGGTGACGATGGGAATGAGCGTGTTGCGGAAGGCGTGATAATTGATCACCTTGTTCTCCGAAACGCCCTTGGCCCGGGCGGTGCGGATGTAATCGGCGTTTAACACCTCCAGCATGTTGGTGCGCGTGTAGCGCATCAGACTGCCGATGGAGACGATGACCAGGGTGATCACCGGCATGATGTAGTGCTTGGCCACGTCCAAAATCTTGCCCCAGGTATCCAGTTGCTCATAGTAGCGGCCCACCTGGCCGAACAGGTCCAGCCAGCCCAGCTTAACCGACAGCACGTACTTTAGGATCGTGGCAAAGAAGAAGGTGGGCAGCGAGATGCCGATCAGGGCAAAGACGGTTACGGCGTAATCGGTCTTGGAGTACTGCTTGCGCGCCGCCAGGATGCCCAGCGGAATGGCGATGAGCAGCTCCAGCACAAAGGAGAGCGCGCCCAGGGCAAAGCTGTTCCAAATGACGTTGTTGAACTTCTCCACAACCGGGATGTTGAAATACCAGCTGTCGCCAAAGTCGCCGCGGATGGCGGTGGGCAGCCAATTGGTAAAGTAGCCGGCGAGGATGCCGCGGTCAAAGCCGTAGGCGGCGTTGAGCTGCGTGAGCCACTCCTGGTAGCTCTTTCCGCCGGGGATGGATGCGCGCTCCCGGGCCACGGACTCGACATAGCTGGTGGGGATGCAGCGCATGACGGAGTAAAGGATGAGCGTAACGAAAAAGAGAATCACTACGCTGATGAGCAGACGCTTGATGATGTATTTTGACATTCGATCAGTCCCTTTTGCATGATGATCTATCCCCAGAGACCTGCCCTTTCCGTGCCTGAGCCCAAGGCGAATACGGAAGGGGCAAGCCTCTGCAAGGGGCAGGGTGCTTTTTTCTTTCCTTTGCGACCATGTTTTCCCATTGAGTGCAAGCGCGCAATTGCAGACATGAGCCCATCTTCGTTTTTCAAGATAGGCTCATGTTCGCCAATTGCGCCTTAAACGTAAGGCGGGGAGGTTTTACTTGGCCATCTCCAGATTCTCGATCTCACGGAAGAAATCGTAGAAGGTGGTGGTGTCCTTGGCAAGGGTATCCATGTTGATGCGCTGCGCGGAGTAGATGTAGCAGTTCTGGCGCTGATAGACCGGAACCTCAACCGCCCAGCTGATGATCTCGTCCAGGCAGGCCTTGTAGACCGTCTTGCGGTAGGCCTGGTCGTCAGAGGCTCTGGCGTCCACAATCAGCTGGTCCAGCTCCGGGCTGTCGAGGTGATAGTGGTTGGAGTCAGAGCCGTTCCTGCCGACAATGCCGGAGGAGTGGTAGGTCTGATACATGTCCGGATCGATGGTGGCGTTCCAAGCCGCGCACCAGATCTCCTGGACGCCGGCGTCCAGCTTATCCCACAGGATGGTGGAATCGGACAGGTCGTTGATGATGAGGTTCATGCCGATGGACTCCAGCGCCTGCTTGAGCATGGTGGCGATCATAAAGGAGGGGTGATCGCCAGCGCCGTCGCCGGGGATGAGCAGCTCGTACTCCATCTTGGCGCCGTCGGGCGCGGCGGTGAACTTGCCGGAAGCCTCGTCGTAGGTAAAGCCCGCGGCCTTGAAGAACTCGACCGCCGCCGCAAGGGCCGCCGCCTGCTTCTCCTCGGAGGTCATCTCCGCGGTGTAGATGTCGCTGCCGTCCACCTTAACGGAGAAGGCGGGCTTGTAGTCCGCGTCGGTCTTCTGGGGCGCGGCCCAGGAGGTGTTGGAAATGGGGTAGTTGATGACCGAGGCGCGCTCGCCGTAGTAGGAGTCGATGGCGACTTCACGGTAAGCGGACATCAGCGTCGCATAGGCGCGGCGCAGGTTCTTGGACTCTTCGGAATCGGGATCGCCGCCCACGTTCATGGTATCGGCGTTCAGGCCGATGTAGCCGTAGCCCAGGTTATCCACGGTGACGGTGGCGATGGTATCGCCCGTCAGCTCGCCGTTGCTGTTGTAGGAGGAGATCTCCTCCACAGCCTCGCTGGAGAAGGAGGGATCGGCAATGTCCAGGGTGCCGGTGCCAACGCCGGGGATCTTGTCCTTGTCGTCGCCCTCCTTGAACTGGAGGTACTTGGTCTTGGGCGCGCCGAGGTAGTAGTTCTCGTTGGCCTCAAAGTAGACGACCTTGTTTTCGTACTTGACGAACTTGTAGGGGCCGGCGCCCATGGGCTGGGTGGTCTTGCTCTCAATCATGCTCAGGTCGCCGAAGGGGTGGCCGAACTGATTGTTCTCGTAGTCGTACTGGGCGCGGTCGCCGTAGTAATCCAGGGAGGCGACCTGAATGCTCATGATGCTGTAGATGGCGGGGGCCTCGTAGCCCTCGGTGGTGACGCTGACGGTGTAATCGTCCACCTTCTTGATGCCCGCGATGTTGGCCACGCCGCCGCCGGTCATGGACTCGTCCTTGGCGCCGAACTCGCGGATGAAGGCGCCGCGCGCGTCGGAGACGATGTCCGCCTCCACCGCGGATTCGCCCGCCGCAACATAAGCGGCCGCATCGCCGTTGTACTTTTTGACGACTTCGTTGTAAAGATCGTCAAAGGTGGGGTAGGTGCCGCCGGCAATATCCCACGTCGCGCCGGAGGCGCCGGTCAGCGTGCCCTCTTCATAGGCGCCAAAGCCCCACATGGACATGGCCAGGCCCGCCTGGAGTCCCGCGTCCGCCTTGACCTCGTCGGCCGTCTTGCCGATCTGCGCCTCGGCGTAGTCCGCGGCGTAGTTGTTGAGCACGTAGTCCGAAATGCCCTGCACGTCGGCGCGCCACAGCTCCTCCATCTTGGTGGTGAGCCACTGAAGCTGCTCGGCCGTGCCGCCGGCAGCGGTCGCGTCGCCATCCGCGGGCAGCGCAAGCAGCGCGTCAAAGATCGCGTTGTACTTGTCGTAGACCTCGCTGGTGGTCTGGGTCTGGTAGTCCTTAAGGCCCACGATGCCGTAGGAATTCAGCGTCGCGGAGCCGACATAGGCCGGATCGCAGAACACGTAATAGGTGAAGATCACGTCGTCCGCGGTCATGGGCGTGCCGTCGGAGAAGGTGATGTCCTGCCTAAGCTTGGCGGTGTAGGTCGTGGTCCCGTCCTCGATCTGCTCGACGGTGATGTCGGCCGGGCCGTAGTAGGTGTAGTCCGTGCCGTTGTAGGGCACGGTTTCGCCCTCAATGGCGTTATAAATAATGCCGCCGGTGCGGTCGGTGGTCAGCAGGCTCACCTGCGTGATGTCCACCACGTCCTGGTCATAGGCGGTGTCCGCGTAGAACGTGCTGAATTTCTCAGAGAAGGGGCTGTAGCCCACCACAAGGGGCGTCTGCGCGCCATCCGGCTGAGCGGACGGCTCCGTGGATTCCGTGGGCGCCGTGCTCTCGTTGGGCGCGGCGGACGGCTCGACCGGCGCTTTCTGGCAGGCGGATAACATCATCACGGCCATGCCCAGCACCAGCACCAGCGCAATAGCACGCGCAAAGGTACGGTTTTTCATGGGTATTCCTCCTTTTTTCCTTTTCATTTATTGTATAGCGCCGCTTTGGCGCTTTACAAACCGACTGCGGGGACTAACTCCCCGGGGAATCGCCGCGCAAAGGCGGCGTCCGGCCTTGCGGCCGAGACTTGCGTTTTGCAGGATTCCGGCCCGCGCAGCAGGCCGTAGGTCTGCTGCGCGGGTTTATTTTGTCCCGCGGGCGTAGCGCGCGGGACAAAATCGCGCGCTCTATGGGTTTTGTTCCCACTGGGATCGCGGTATTTCGCGCAGGGGAATGCGTTTTAGCACGAGGTACTCCGTCAGCGACAGGGCGAGCATCGCGCCGGCGGCAAGCAGAAAGGGCAGCTCCGTCGCAAGCGCGCCGCGCGCCGCGCAGGCGGCGATTCCGCCCGCAAGCGCCAGCCCCGCGCAAAGGATCAGGCCGGCGGCGCTGTGCCTCATGCGGACAAAGCTCTCATCCACGCCCTTGCGCGTCATTTCTCCCTTGGTCAGCAGCCATTTTGACAGCCCCAGGGCGAAGTAGAAGACGGGCATAAGGCAGCACACCAGGGGCAGCAGCGCATAGAAGGTGCGCGCCGTGACCCCATTGCCGGCCCCGCCCAGCGCGAACGACGCGGCGGACAGCGCCCAGAGCGCCGCAAGCTGCGCCTTTCGCCCGCGCGCCTTGCCGGCGGGCAGGTCCACCGCAAACAGGGAGCCCACATAGCGGTACCGCCCGGAGGCGTCGGGGGCGTAATCGGCGTTGTACCGGCCCCGGCCAAAGCGCGTGTTCCCCGTCATTGCAGCGCGTCCTTGGGGAAGGCGTCCAGATACGCGCGGGCGGCGGACGCGACCTGGGCAAGCGCGCTCTGCACAAAGGGAACCTCAAGCCCCGCCGCCTGGACCAGCGCGCGGAAGGGCTGCGTGCCCGCCAAGCGCATCAGGTCCATGTACCGCGCCCAGGCATCGCCGCGATCCTGCTGCATTCGCACCCAGAATTGCAGCGCCACGGTCTGCGCCAGGCAGTAGTCGATGTAGTAAAACGGGGTGCGGTAGATGTGCTGCTGGCGCTGCCAGCCCTTGCCCTCCCCGTAAAAGGGCGTGCCGTCCAGCCGCATCCAGGGCATGTACTGCTTAAGCAGCTGGCGCCATACCTCGTGCCGGCCCTCGGGCCCGAGCTCCGGCTTTTCGTAGACGACATGCTGAAAGTGGTCCACCATGCAGCCGTAGGGAATGAAGGTCAGGGCGTCCGACAGGTGCTTGTAGCGGAACCGATCCGCCTGCGCGCCGAAGAATCCCTCCGCCCAGGGCCAGGAGAAGAACTCCATGCTCATGGAGTGAATCTCGCAGCTCTCCAGCGACGGCCACTGGCTTTCAAAGGGAACGACGTCCCGGGCCGTGTAGGCGGCAAAGGCATGCCCCGCCTCGTGGGTGATGACCTCCACGTCGTGCTGGGTGCCGTTGAAGTTGGCAAAGATGAAGGGCACCTTGTAATCGGGCAGGCTGGTGCAGTAGCCGCCGCCCGCCTTGCCCTTTTTCGCCTTGACATCCATCAGCTCGCCGTCCAGCATCACGTCGATAAACGCCTTGGTTTCCTCGGACAGCTCGTGGTAGAAGGTCCTTCCCATGGAGAGGATCTCCTCGGGTTTGCCGATGGGCTGCGCGTTCCCCGCCCGGAAGAAGAGCGCCTCGTCCGGGAAGGAGAGGGGGTAGGCCGCGCCGATGCGCGCCGCCTGCCTGCGGCAGACCTCCTCCGCCACCGGCGTGAGGTGCCGCAGGACCGCCGCGCGGAACGCCTCCACCTCCGCCCGACCGTAGCCGTTGCGCTGCATCCTCAGGTACCCCAGGGGGATGTAGTTTTCAAAGCCCAGCTTGCGCGCCATGCGCGTGCGCACGCGGACAAGATCATCGTAGATGGCGTCCAGCTCTTCTCCATGGGCCGCGTACCAGCCGCCCTCGGCCTCCCAGGCCGCGCGGCGCGTTTCGTCGTTGCGGTCCTGCTTAAAGGGCCCCATCTGGGCGATGGTGTAGGTTCCGCCCGCAAACGCGATCTGCGCCGAGGCGATCAGGTCGGTGTAGGCGATCCTGAGGCGGTTTTCCTCCTGCAAGTCCTCCACAATCTCGGGCGAGAAAGCGCGAAACTCCATGCGCAGGTTTTCAAAGGGCACCGGGCCGTATGCGCGCTCAAAATCCTTTAGGAAGGGGCTGGCCAACAGCGCCTGGTTCCACGCATGTTTACTCTTTTTCAGCAGAGGCTCCGTCTTGGCCTGGTTTTCAACCTCCGCGCTGTAGAAGGGGTCCAGCGTGTCCACATCGTGGCGGATGGATGCGATGGCGTCCATCGTCTCCTGGTGCTTGGCCGCCTCCTGCACGCGCAGAAAGGCCTCGTTTGCCTGCGCGAAGCTGGCCGCGGCCGCTAGGCGGCGCGTTTCCTCGGCATACAGGCGCTCAAGCGCCTGGGCGTCGGGCCGCTCATAGGGCATTTGGGAAAACTTCATGCGTCCTTTATTCTCCTTCCACAACCGTGTTCGCGCCGGAAAATCCCTCGGGCGAGACGGCCTCTTCCAATGCCTCCAACACATGCCTTCCCTCCAGGGCAAAGAGGGCGTCCTGCCCGCCGGAGGTAAATTCAATCAGCACACGGTCCTCCCGCGCGGCATCGGATAGGAGGCGCAGGGTATCGCCGCTGGAATAGGTGAGCCGGATCTCTTCCTGCGCCTGTCGCTGAGAATAGGCGCGCGTCAACTCGATGGGGGTGATCAGGCGCGTGACGCGGCGGATGTTGTCGCCCTCCAGCAAGGTCACGACCCCGCCGCGCTCCGCGCGCAGCCAGCCGTCTTCGCCCTCCGCCGCCAGCGCGTCCATCTCCACTCTTCTCTTGTATTGAATCACCGCAAACCGGCCCGACAGCGGGATCGCAATCATCATTACCCCTGCCGCCAACAGCGCCAGCACGGCAATCAAAATTTTTTTCACTAAAATTCTAGCTCCTCACCGGTCCAAGGGGCCGGGCAATCTACGCACGCATTATACACCATTTGCGCCGCTTTGTATAGCCGCATCCCGCCTGAAGGCTGAAATTGTCAGCTTTGCCGGTCCATTCATTTTTTGCTATTTTACCACATTATCTTTTCAAAAACAACGCACGCGGGGCCCTAAACCGAATTATTGCGCGCGCGCACGCGCAAAAAAACGCGGTGCGATGCAAAAAACCAATTCGCGTATTCAAGCGCTAAAGCGGTAAAGCGCGCGGCGCTTCCCTCCGCGCGCCAGGGGGCGGCCTACTGGTTCCGACACGAGAAATACGGCTCGCCGCACCGCGCACTTGCGCAGTATTTGCAGGCGCAGTAGTGGCCGGCGTCCAAGCGGTCGATCAACCTTGAAAGGTACAGGGCGACACCATCGACCCGCCATCCGCTGCCGGATAAATAGCTCTGCAAAATTTGAAGCAGTATCCACCGAACCAGTCCGTAAACTCTTCTCATTTTCCGTCCATCTCCCCTTCATCTTTTTTGCTTATAAACAAAATAAACAGGTTTTGTTAACAAGGCATTATGTATGTTAAAAGTTTTTGTATACGCCAAAATAGGATAAAATTCGCGCGTACGTCCCTTCGCCGCGATAATTTTGCAAAGAATATTATATAACTCTATTGACAAATTATTTAAACGTGTTACAATAGTATTCGAAGTCAAATGAAGAAAGGAGGCGGACGCATGAACAAGAGCGTTTATTCCCTGGTGCTGATGGATAATGTGGTCGGCGAGGTGGACAAACTGGCCTATGAGATGGGCACCTCCCGGTCCAATCTAATCAACCAAATTTTGGCGCAATACGTCCGCTATACCACGCCGGAGATGCGCATGCGCGCCGTCTTTGAGGAAATGGAGCGGCTGATGCAGGGCGTGGAGAGCTTCCAAATTCAGCCGCAGCCCTCCGAGGCGATGCTCACCATCCGCTCGGCCCTGCGTTACAAGTACAAGCCCACCATCCGCTACAGCGTGGAGCTCTACCGCGAGAAAACGCGCACCGTGGGGGCGCTGAAGGTCTCCTTCCGCACGCAGAGCCAGCCGCTGATCGATATGCTCACGGGTTTTTTCCAGCTCTGGGTAAAGCTGGAGGCGCACTATCGCGCCAAGCTCAACCTTGCCCCGTGCGAATACGCCATTGAGGAAGGGAAGTTCATTCGCGCCTTCGCGCCGCAGGGCGAGGAGGAGCTGGACGAGCGGCGCCTGGCCGACGGCATGAGCGGATACATCCGCATGTTCGACGCGGCGATCAAGAGCTATTTCTCCCTGGGCGGCGACCCCGCAGCCGCCTTCCCCCAGATGGAGTCCATCTACCGCAACTATATAAAGTCCGCGCAGCTGCTCCTGTAGCGGGCCGCGGCGCAGCCAATAGAACCTCTTTTAGAAAGGAGAGAGCTTATGGACATCAACAAACTGACGCAAAAATCCAGGGAGGCCGTTCAGGACGCGCAGGCCCTGACCATTGAATACGGCAACATGCAGATCGAGCAGGCGCACCTAATCTATGCGCTGCTGGCGCAGGAAAGCGGGCTGATCCCGCAGCTTTTGACCAAGATGGGCGCAGAGCCCGAGGCGGTCAAGGCCGCGGCGCAGGCGGCGGTATCCAAGCTGCCCAAGGTCACCGGCCCCGGCCGCGAGCCGGACAAGGTCTACATCTCCCCGGATGTGGACCGCGCCCTGAACGCCGCGCAGAAGCAGGCCGACCGCATGGCGGATGAGTACGTCTCGGTCGAGCACCTGCTGCTGGGCCTGATGGAGAATCCGGACAGAGACGTAAAGGACATTTTTAAGACCCATTCCATCACCCGGGAAAAGTTCCTGGAGGCGCTCAAGGCGGTGCGCGGCAACACGCGCGTGACCTCCGATACCCCGGAGGATACCTACGACGCGCTGGTCAAGTATGGCCAGGACCTGGTGGCGCTGGCCAGGAGCCATAAGCTCGACCCCGTCATCGGCCGCGACGAGGAGATCCGCAACGTCATACGCATCCTGTCCAGAAAGACCAAGAACAACCCCTGCCTCATCGGCGAGCCCGGCGTGGGCAAGACGGCCATTGCCGAGGGCCTGGCCCAGCGCATCGTGCGCGGGGACGTGCCCTCGTCGCTAAAGGACCGCAAGCTCTTCTCGCTGGACATGGGCGCGCTGATTGCGGGCGCAAAGTTCCGCGGGGAGTTTGAAGAGCGCCTAAAGGCCGTGCTCTCCGAGGTCAAGAAGTCCAACGGCGAGATCATCCTCTTTATCGACGAGCTGCACACCATTGTGGGCGCGGGCAAGACCGAGGGCAGCATGGACGCGGGCAACCTGTTAAAGCCCATGCTGGCCAGGGGCGAGCTGCACTGCATCGGCGCCACGACGCTGAACGAATACGCCAAATACATCGAAAAGGACGCCGCGCTGGAGCGCCGCTTCCAGCCGGTGATGGTGGCCGAGCCCACGGTGGAGGACACCGTATCCATCCTGCGCGGCCTCAAGGAGCGCTACGAGGTGTTCCACGGCGTCAAGATTCAGGACCAGGCGCTCATTGCGGCGGCGACGCTCTCCAACCGCTATATCACGGATCGCTTCCTGCCGGATAAGGCCATCGACCTGGTCGACGAGGCCTGCGCCATGATCCGCAGCGAAATGGACTCCATGCCCGCGGAAATGGACGAGCTCAACCGCAAGATCATGCGGCACGAGATTGAGGAGGCGGCGCTCAAAAAGGAGACGGACACCCTCTCCCAGGAGCACCTAAACGACATTCAAAAGGAGCTGGCCGACATGCGGGCGCAATTCCGCTCCATGAAGGCCAGGTGGGAAAACGAGAAGAGCGACATCGGCAAGGTGCAGAGGATTCGCGAGGAGATCGAGCAGCTCAACGCCGAAATGGAGAAGGCGGAGCGCGAATACGACCTAAACCGCGCCGCGGAGATCAAGTACGGCCGCCTGCCCAAGCTGCAAAAGGAGCTGGAGGAAGAGGAGCGAAACGCCGAGGGCGGCAAGCGCACGCTGCTGCGCGACCGCGTGACCGAGGAGGAGATCGCCAAGATCATCGGCCGCTGGACGGGCATCCCCGTCTCCAAGCTGATGGAGGGCGAGCGCGAAAAGCTGCTTTCCATGGAGAGCATCCTGCATGAGCGCGTCATCGGCCAGGACGAGGCCGTGCTCAAGGTCAGCGAGGCGATCCTGCGCTCGCGCGCGGGAATTCAGGACCCCGACCGGCCCATCGGCTCCTTCCTGTTCCTGGGCCCCACGGGCGTGGGCAAGACCGAGCTTGCCAAGGCCCTGGCGCAGGTGCTCTTTGACGACGAGCGCAACCTGGTGCGCATCGACATGACCGAGTACATGGAAAAGTACTCCGTCTCCCGCTTGATCGGCGCGCCTCCGGGGTACGTGGGCTACGAGGAGGGCGGCCAGCTGACCGAGGCGGTGCGCAAGAAGCCCTATTCCGTGGTGCTCTTTGACGAGATCGAAAAGGCGCACCCGGATGTGTTCAACATCCTTTTGCAGGTGCTCGACGACGGCCGCATCACCGACTCGCAGGGCCGCACGGTGGACTTTAAGAACACCATCATCATCCTAACCTCCAACCTGGGCTCCCAGTTCATCCTGGAGGGCATTGAGGACGGCCGCATTTCCGCCTCGGCCAAGGCGCGCGTGGAGGACCTGCTCAAATCGCAGTTCCGGCCCGAGTTCCTCAACCGCATCGACGAGATCGTCTTCTACAAGCCCCTGCTCAAGGAGGAGATCTTCGGCATTGTGGACCTGCTGCTTGCGGACCTGAAGCGCCGGCTCAAGGACAAGCAGCTGGACGTGCAGCTGACCGACCGCGCCAAGGACTACATCGTGGAGGCGGGCTTTGACCCCGTCTACGGCGCGCGGCCGCTCAAGCGCTTCCTGCAATCCAAGGTCGAAACCCTCATCGCCCGCAAGATCATTGCCGAGGACCTGCACCATGGCAGCGTCATCCAGATCGACTGCGATGGCGGCAATCTCACCGCCACGACCAAATAAATAAGAGGAGCGTTCCGCGTAGGAACGCTCCTCTTACTCTGTTGCCTTCTCCCGGAAAGCGATTAACGCAATGGATGAACTCTCAATATCTTCCAACCCTGGGGCCTCCTACGCAGAGCGCTTCACCTGCGACTGTCCAGCCCTCCCGAGCAGAAGAACGTTTCCCAGGATGGCGAAGACTGCCGCGCAAAGCATATAGGATATCAGGTGCCAAGGGGCGCTCATGGCGGGCAGCCATACATCTCTTGGCATGGTCATGCACAGCAGCAGTGCACACAGCCATATCGTCCACCTCTTATCGCTGATCGCAGAGGCAACACTGGACAGGCACACCGCCTTGCCCGCCAGCACGCCGTACCAGAGGATGGCTTGTACAATTTTTTGCCGCTCAATATAACGGTGCGTCATCGCCTCATATGCGGAGTAGCTGTAGTAAGTCATGTTTTCTGCCGCGAGCGCAACGACTACGCCAACCAGCAGGAGGACATACAACACCCATTTATACTCCGTACTGATGTTTAAGATCGCATTCCATAGCTTGCCCGTGAGCAACCCCAAGCCCACTGCTACCAGATCGTACAAACGAAAATAGTCCACGCTTAAAAACGGCTGCGCAATTTCCCAAACCAAGAGCACACCCAGCATCATCGCGAACCAGCGCCACCCTTGCGCACAGAAACGCCAAAGGATTACACCCACGGGAACCGCCAACCCAAAGAGTACGCAATATGTTGCCCAGTCCTCCATCCAAAGTTCCCGCATCATAAACACCGGCGATTTTAACAAAGGATACATCTGCTCATTTTTCGGGATATGGAATACCCATTCAACTGTAACGAGCATGACAAGATAAACCAAAATGATCATTTCAGCGACTCGCCGGCGGGAATTTGAGGATCTATATTTCAAATCGAACAACTCCTTAAACATTTAATCTATGGAAGCGTTTTAAACGCTCCCATAGATTAAATTAGGTTCGTCAGCTATTAGAGATCTTTGCGTACAAAAAAGCAGGGACATCATCTTGCGTCTTCATAAATTGGAAGTAATACTTCTTGTTTTTGTCTAGGTTCTTGAATGCGATTTTCCCACTCTCAATCATGCCAACGCTATCTGTCGGCCCACTCACATAATAAGAAGTTGCCAATGAAACCCCACCATTGTCATTCCATTCATAACAATAGATTGTAAAAGACTTCAAATGCGTAATCATAAGACACTACCGCCGCACCTATTTGGCTCTCACCAATTCTCTCGGTCGTGGGCTGACTTGCCTTTGCAAAATTGGGGTTACCCACATCGCAACGAGCAAAACGGCTAGCACCATACTGGTAAGTGTGCGTTTCATATTCTTTCCCCTCACCCCTTGAACCGACATCCAAATGTGAGGAATAGACCAAAGAACTTAAACCATCGGAAGCGCCCTCTCTCATTCCATCTGATTTACATAATACTGCAAATACGCCTCCACGCAATCCTTTTCACAAAGGACGCAAGAAAAAGCACAAATAGGAATCCTGGCGTCCTCCATTAGCGTTTGGCGGGCGGGATGCCACGGCCTTTAGGGCACGTCCGCCAGGCGCTCGCGGCAGGGGGCCTCTAAGTCGAAGCAGCCCAAATGCCTCCAGGGATCTCGCCTTCCTGAGCGCCGCCGTCCCGCGGCGCAATGTCCCCGGCCGCGCTCTCGCCGCTCTCCCATCTCTTCGCCGTTTTCAGGAGCAGCGGCGACTTCATACCGCAGTTTCCTTCGCGGGCTCCTGCCCTTGCCGCGCCCCGGAACCGGAAAAAAGGAAGGCCGTGTCAAAGAGCGCGAAGCCCGCCGCGCAAAGTCCGTAGGGCAAAAAGCGCAAAGGGGCGATCATTCCGCGCAGCCACAGGTCCCTGGGCGCGGTCAAGCACAACAAAGCCGCGCAGAGCCAAACCCTCCACTTTTTCTCGCCGAGCCCCGCGGCAATGCTGGACAGGCACACCGCCTTGCCCGCCAGCACGCCGTACCACAGGATGACCTGTACTACGTACCCGTATTCGCGGTAGGGAAGCGTCACCGCCTCATAAGGCGTATAGCCGTGAACGCGCATGTTTTCCGCCGCCAGCGCCACGCCCGCGCCCACGACCAGCATCGCCCACAGCGCGGCCCTTCTCCCCGACGCCCAGTTCAGCGCCGCGTTCCACATCAGCCCCGCAAGCAGCCCCAAAGCCGCGGCCAGCAGATTGTAGAGGCGAAAGTAGTCGATTTCCAACACCGGCTGGAAGATCTCCCATAGGAGCATCGCGCCCATCACCATCGCAAACCACTGCCGGTCATGCGCGCAAAAGCGCCACAGCAGCACGCCAATGGGGATGAACAGCGCGAATTGAAAGCCGTAGGTCGCCCAGTCCTCTAACCAGAGCGACCACAACGGGAACAGCGGCGAATCTCCAAAGGGATGGCGAAACAGCATGTCCGGCGCGTGGAACAACCACTCCACCGCCACCATCAAAAGAACAGCCGCAGCAATCATGGCGCGCGGCGCCCAACCCTTAAACTTCCTAAGCCTTTGTTCCATTTCTATCTCTCTCCCGTCCAAGTCTATCCAACGAGCGATGCGAAGTTGCGCACGCGCGGCAGTTTTGCCCTTCATCCAATCGCTGTCCCATCGCATATCGTGCAACCTAAACACAAACCGAAGGAAACATCTTCCTCTGTTTCCTTCGGTTCCAATATACTCCAAATGTGGATTCATGCGCGTTACTTCACAAATAATACCTAAAATTACACCAAAAAAACTAGGGCGCGCCCCGGCAAGGCGCGCCCCCTTTGCATCCCAGTCCCCGCGGGGCGCCAAAATGCGCGGTCAGACCAGCGTTTTGAGCATGATGAGGCAGGGATTTTCGCTGTCCCACATCTCCGTCAACGTCATGAGCGGTTCAAAGCCCACGCTGCGATAGAATCGCCTGGTCTGCGCATACGGCTGAAAATCGACGCGGTCGCTCAGCGTCTTGACGACGGCGTATTTACAGCCGGTTTCCCGAAAATAGCTCTCCGCCTCATAATAGAGCGCCTTGCCGATGCCGGCATGCTGGGCTTCGGGCAACACGCCGCAGACCACAATCTCCCCGGTATGGGCGTAATGCGTTGATACCGCGAAAAAGCCCAAGCACTTCCCATCGCTCAACGCGGCCCAGAAGGGCAGGCCGGCAACCTCCCTAACATAGGCGTCCAGCGCTTCTTTGTCGCCGAACCATTCGGGCAGTTTTTCTAAAACGTCCTTAGCAAAACGGGACTTGATCTCCGCCTCTTCCATTCTCCTGACAGACGCATTGCCTTTTGCCATGATGTCCTCCTTTTAGCGTCGTTTCCCCCAGCGCACAGCGCCCGTCGGGCAGGCGCGCAGGCAGTCGCCGCAGCGGATGCACTCGGCGCTGTTGGGCGTCTTGTTCACGGCCAGGTTGAGCTTGCAGGCTTGCCGGCACTTGCCACAGGCAACGCACTTGTCCTGATCAACCTGGAACCGGTAGATCGCCACAGGGTTGAACAGCCCGTAAATCGCGCCCAGCGGGCACAGATAGCGGCAGAACGGCCGGTAGACGAACGCCGAGAGCAGCAAAAGAGACGCCAGGATCGCCGCCTTCCAGGTAAAGAGCCAGCCCAGCGCCTCCCGCAGCGGCGGATTCGCGGCAAGAAGGGGGACGCCGGCAAACAGCGTGCCCGACGGGCAGACATACTTGCAGAACCACGGCTGTCCCTGGCCAATGATATCCACCGCAAACAGCGGCAGCAGGATGACAAACCCCGCCAGGATGAAGTACTTGACGTACCGGAGAAACCGGTCGCCGGGCACGCGCGCAACCTTGCGCGCAAAGGGAATTTTGTACAAAAGATCCTGCACAAGGCCGAACGGGCATAAAAACCCGCATACCAGGCGGCCCAGCAACGCGCCGAAGAGCAGGAAGAATCCCGTCACATAGAAGGCGAATTTGTACTCCCGGCTGCTCAGCACGGCCTGAAGGGCGCCGATGGGGCAGGCGCCCAGCGCGCCGGGGCAGGAATAGCAGTTCAGTCCCGGCACGCAGACGAACTTCCCCGGCCCCTTGTAAATATTCCCTCTCCAAAAACCGGCGGCGTAACCGTTGGAGAGGGCGAAAAAGACCATCTGGATGGCGGTGCGCGCGTTGCGCCTCAGCCGGGAAAACAATTTACCCAAGGCCGATGCACTCCATGCAGATGTTGACGGCCTTGCGCAGCACCGTCTCCGCCTCCCCCCGCCGCACGCCCAGCAGCAGGAAGCACGCGCCCAGGGCCAGCAGCAGCACGGCCGCGCCATACCTGCGCCAAAACCTCACTTTGCCGCCTCCTCCAGGATTTGATCCAGAATTTTGCCCCAATCCGCCTGGCTCTTGGCGCCCAGGTACGTCTTGCCCACCTGGCGCCCCGCGTGATCGACAAAGAACGTGGTGGGCACCCCTCGAATTTGCGAGAGCAGGCCCGTCAAGTCCTTGGAGGGCAGCAGGTGCAGGTAGTCCGCGCCCGTCTTGTCCACGATCTCCTTGGCCGCCTCCACCTGTTCATCGCTGATGGAGCCATCGTAGTTGAGCGCGTCGGACACCAGGCCCACCACGCGCACGCCCTTTGGCGCATACTCCTCCGAAAGCTCCTTAAGGGAGGGCATTTCCTGGATGCACGGGCCGCAAAACGTCGCCCAGACGTTGATCATCGTCACCGCATAGTCCGCAAAGATGGATGCGTCCGCTGCCTCGCCACTGAGCGATGTGGTCTCAAACGCGCTGAGAATGCCGTCCTCCGGCGGCGAAGACGGGGCGGGCGATTCCCCGGGCTTGACCGTATCGTAGGGCCAATCCACAATGCCGCCCATGTCATAGACGCGGCTGTAGCCCAGGTCCTTCAGCTTTTGCGCGGCTTCTTTGCTGCGCACGCCGGTGCGGCAGTAGACGATGATGCCGGCGTCCAGGCTGGGCAGCTGATCCGGGCGCGCGTCGCCAATGCTCTCGTTGGGCACGTTGAGGGCGCCCGCGATGTGCTCCGCGGCAAACTCGTCCGCGCGCCGCACATCCAGAAGGAGGATGTCCGTTTCCTCCTCCAGCATCCGCTTGCCCTCCTGGGCGGTGATGGTTTGGATTCCGCCCGCCTTCCCCTTGTTGAGGCAGCCGGTCAGGCCGAAGACCAGCGCCAGGACCGCCGCGAGAACCGCCGCGCTTCTCTTCACTCCACTTTCCTCCTTAACCGCAATCGCGCCGTCGTTTCGTCACAGTATACAGGAGCGCTCCTCGCCCTGTCAAGCGGCCTTAAAGCGCGGGCAAAGCCGTAGTCTTTGGGGGAGAGGCATTCTAATTGGGCCGAGTGATGCTGCAAACGCGCGTTAAGCGAACCCAGTCCGCCACTTTGTCGGCGCTGGGACTCATCGCCCTTTGGGCCATCGTCACAGTCGCATGGGCGGCCCATGTCTCCGTGCGGGCTTGTTGTGTGCTCTCCGAGGGGGCACGCCATCCGCGGCCGGCAGCGAGCCGCGCCGGGCATGTCCCTTCGCCCTGCCTATAGCTACGATCAGCGCCGATCAAGGCGTGTTGAATTCCGAATCCAATCGTGATATACTCTGTCCATAATCATACGGCAAATCGACATTTAGGAGTGTTAAAATGAATTCGTTTCTTGAAAAATACAATGAATTTCTAACGGAATTTGGACAAGGCAGAAAAATGGTTCTTTCCACATCCGAAAATAACATAGTATCGTCAAGAATGATGAGCGTGATCCGCATCAACGACGAATTCTTTTTCCAGACCGATACACAGCTGAGAAAATACCGCCAGCTTACCGTCAATCAAAACGTTGCCTTGTGTATCGATAATATCCAAATAGAAGGCATATGTGAAGAAAAATGCCATCCATTGGACCATGACGAGTTTTGCAGTTTATACCAACAGTGTTATAAAGGCTCATTTGATGCTTACTCGTCACTGAAGAATGAACGGCTGTTTGTTATCAAACCGTTGTTTGTTGAGCGGTGGCTCTACCGTGACGGCATTCCATACATGGAGACATTTGACGTTCAGAATAAACGATACCGTTGCGAAGAGTATTTAGGCGTCTAAATTCCAGTTGATGGGGTATTTCCTCTTTGCTGCTCAGAAGAGCGCTCTTGGGCGCGGCCTCGCTTGCCCCATCCGCAGAAACGGCGGGGGTTCCCGCCGCTCGCTCTTCTTGCGCGTCCGTCATCCGCATCATTCTTTGCTTTGGCGCGTTTTTTGCGGTATAATCGCGTTAAAGGTCGGTGCGCAGGCCGCGTAACGGCCGATTGGTCATGATGGCGCGAAAGGGGCTTTGGTTAATGCGAAAGCGCATATACGAAATCATCGAACTATCCAACGGGCGCGACCGGTTCAGCAGCATATATGACGTGTTCATGCTCGTCCTCATCGCCTTGAGCCTCGTCCCTCTTGCCTTCAAGTCCGAAAACCTGCTGTTTCAAATCATCGATAAAACATGCGTGTGCGTCTTTTCTGTTGATTACCTCTTGCGGCTTGCCACCGCCGATTACAAGTTTTCGAAAAAAGGCGTGACTTCCTTCCTCCGCTATCCGTTTTCGTTTATGGCCATCGTTGACCTGCTATCGATCCTGCCATCGGTGACGCTGCTCAACAGCGGCTGGAAAATGCTCCGCGTCCTGCGCATGATCCGCGCGCTAAGGGTTTTTCGCGTGTTTAAGGCTTTCCGGTATTCAAAAAGCGTTCAAATTGTCATCGGGGTTTTCAAAAGGTCAAAAGAGCCTTTGATGGCCGTCTGCACATTGGCCGTCGCGTATATTTTGATTTCGGCCCTTGTGATCTTCAATGTTGAGCCGGATACTTTTGAAACGTTCTTTGAGGCGATCTATTGGGCGACCGTTTCATTAACCACCGTTGGATACGGGGATATTTACCCCGTAACCACTACGGGCAAGGTCATCACGATGATCTCTTCCGTTTTCGGAATAGCGATCGTGGCCCTTCCCGCGGGCGTCATCACCGCGGGATATATGGACGCGATCAACAGCGAAAGGAGCGACAAATAGCCGCGCAGGCGACAGAAGCCCCGGTACCGGCCGGTACCGGGGCTTCTCTATGCGTTCCGCAAAGGGGGCGGACGCTGCCCGTTCCACGTCCTGCCCGGCTAGGCCGCGTTGCGCTCGTTCCCGCTGCTCGCGCCGGACGTGCCGCAAAGATCTCCGCGAACGACTAAAGGCGGTTTGCGCCCGATCGCCGACGACCCGTGCCGATTCGACGTCCGGCGCGTCTCCCTCTTCCAGGGCCCCGCCGCAGGCTACAGGGGCGGCCGGCGCCGCGTCCCCGTCATCCCGTTCCGGATTGCCGCTGTTTTCGCCTGCGGCCGCGTCGATTCCGTTCTCGGTTTCGCTTCTGCCGACGCTTGCGGGCGGGGAAGGATCAGCGGCTCGCCTTCTCTTCGGACGGCGATTCGCTCCTTTTCGTCGAGGGGACGGGGCCGCGCGCCGGGGCACTGGGCCGTAGCTCAAAGGCGCGGATCGCAGGCTTCCAACGTTCTTCCTCCGCTTCCCAGGGCCGCACGCGCATTGGCGGCCCGCCCCCTTTGGGCGGCGTTTGACCCCCTTTTCATCGAGGGGGTGGGGCCGCGCTGTTCTGTCCCCATTCCCCGGGAGCTGCACACGCATTCTCGGCCTGCCCCTCTTTGGGCGGCGTTTGCCCCCCTTTTCATCGCGGGGATGAGACCACGCTGTTTTGCCCCCATTCCCCGGGAGCCCCACGCGCATTCGCGGCCCGCCCCCTTTGGGAGGCGTTTGACCCCCTTTTCATTGAGGGGATGGGGCCGCGCTGTTTTGCCCCCATTCCCCGGGAGCCCCACGCGCATTGGCGGCCCGACTCCCTTTGGGCGGCGTTTGGCCCCCCTTTTCATTGAGGGGATGAGGCCGCGCTGTTTTGCCCCCATTCCCCGGGGGCTGCAAGCACATTCGCGGCCCGCCCCCTTTGGGCGGCGTTTGGCCTCCTTTTCATCGTGGGGATGAGGCCGCGCTGTTTTGCTCCCATTCCCCGGGGACCGCACACGCATTCTCGGCCTGCCTCTCTTTTGGCGGCGTTTGGCCTCCTTTTCGTTTAGGGGATGGGCCGCGCGCCGGGGGCTCCATTCAGCGGGTCAGGGCCGCGGACCGCAGCGCCGCGACGGACGCCCGCAGCGCCTCCGCCGTTTTGACCTCGATCAGCGCGCGGCAGCCGCAAGACCGCGCCAGGGCTAGCGCCGCGCTTATGTCCGCCTCCCCTTGGCCCAGGGGCAGGTGATCGCGCCTGCCCAGGGCGTCGTGCAGGTGCATGTGCGCAATGCGGCCGGCGTGCGCCTCGTACAGCGCCTGGTCCGCGCCTCCGGTGGCGTGCCAGTGCCCCACGTCCAGCGTCAGGCCGAAACGGCGGCTTTGCAGCAGGAGCTCCACGCCCTCGCGCTCAAAGGGGCGAAAGCCGCTGGTGTTCTCCACGCACACCGTCAGGCCGTCCGGCGCCTCGCGCTCCACCAGGTCGCGCAGCGCGCAAAGGCGGTCCTCATATCGCTTCCCCTCCCGCTCGTAGAGGTAGACCCTGCCCTGCGGCAGGGTGAAGTACACGCCGGGATTCATGTGCAGGTTGAGGATGGGCATCTCCGCCTCCGCCGCCAGCTCCAGCGCGCGGCGCACGGTCTCCCGATGCGCCTGTGCCACCAGGGGATTGAAGTCGCACACATCCATGCGCTCGTCCAGATGCAGGGTAAACGCAATGCCGTTGTCCCGCTTAGCGCGCCGGAGCGCCGCCCGCGAAACGCCGCTTGGGTCGGCCCAGGCGGGCAAATTGGCGTTGAGCTCCACAAAGTCCAGGCCCAATTCCCCGCAAAGGCCCGCCAGGGCGGCAAGGTCCTCCATTTCCAGCAGGGAGGGCATTCCCAGGGCCGTGCCCTTCCACATACCGCTTCCCCTCCCGCTACAGCGCGCGCATGTAGTTTACAAACGCCGGAAAGGCGATCTCGGGCTCGTCCAGGCTGGGCACCCACTTCTTCTCCCACTCGAAGGAGAAGTACCCGTCGTAACCGTCCTGCCGGAGCTTAGCGAGGATGGCCCGAATCGGGATATCGCCTTGGCCCACCGGGCAGAGGGTGAACGCGCCCCCCTCCCCGCGGAGGTAGTCCTTTACGTGAACGTGGCGCACCAGCGGGCGGATGACCTCATAAAAGGGCAGAAAGTCGTCGCCGCAGGTCTTATCGCTGTGCTCGATGTCCCAAACGATGCCAAAGCCCGGCACATCCGCCATTTCGTCCGCCACCAGCTTGAGGGCTTGACGGGTGTTGAAGTCGCCGTGGACCTCCAGGTTTACGCCCACGCCCCGCGATGCGCCGTATGCGCATGCCCGCTTGAGGCCCTGGCAGACCGCTGCGGCGGTCTCCGCCATGCGCGAGGGATCGGGGATGTCGTTGCCAAAGACGCGAATCCACGGGATGCCCATGCGCGCGCAAACGTCGATGGCGCGTTCGGCCGCGCGGACGTTCTCCTCCATCTGAAGCGGGTCGTGGAAGCGGCAGGAGGTGCCAAACCCCACCAGGCTCAGTCCATGCCGCGCAAGGAGGGCCTTGGTCTCCTCCGCCCTGCCGGGCGCGAAGCGGGCGATGCGCTCCGCCTCCATCTCGCCGTCAATGCCGCGCACCTCAATATCCACCTTCAGGGCCGCAAATTCGCGCACCACGCGCGCAAAGTCCCAGTCCGGGCAGCCCAGGGTTGAAATGGATAGTTTCATGCTCTCTCCTCCTCGTTCACCTTTGGATGGGATTCTCCCGCATGCGCAGCGCCGCCCCTTAGATGGAGAGCCGCCCATGCTCCGCCTCGTAGGTCCTCGCGTTGGCCTCAACGGTCAGGGGAACGTCCGGCCCCTCCACTTCCACATGCATCCGGCCGCCCTCTTTGCGCCAGCTCACGCGCACATCCCCCTTGGCCGTGGGCACCGTTCCGCTCAGCCGGTCGATGCCCACCGCGTGCGGCCGCACGCGGATGCGCGCCCAGCCGGGGGCGGCGGGCTGCACGCCCAGCAGCATGCGCGGGTATTCGTAAAGCGGCAGCGCGCTCCAGGCATGGCAGTCGCTGCGCGTCTCGCCCGGCCGCTCGGGCACGGTGGTCAAGCGCCGGTCCAGCATGGAGAAATACTGCTCCCACAGCGGCTGGGTCAGGTCGTAAAGGTCCGTCTTTTCCAGCGCGCGCAGCAGCGTGTATTGCCAGGGGAACGTGCAGGCGAGCATGTCTTCATCGCCCATGGCGCGGCGCATCGCCTCCCGCGCCTCCTCGCCTTGGAGCGCGCCGCAAAGCACGGCCAGCGCCTGCGCATGCTGGGTGTACTGGTCAAACCCCGGCCCCTCGCGCAGCACGCCCCGCTCCTGGTCAAAGCAGAGCGCCTTCACCTGCCGGCAGATCGCGTCCGCCCGCGCGTCGTACTCCTGGGCCTGCGCCTCCCTTGACAGCACGCGCATCAGGCGCGCCGCCGCGCGCAGGCCCAGGGCGTAGGTCAGGTTGTGCAGCGCAGCGGGGCCGCGGTAGGTGGCGTCGGGCGTGCCTTCGTTGCCGTCCCATTGTTCCACCCAGTCGCCAAACTCCCAGTAGCCCAGGTTCTCCACCAGGCCCTGCGCGCCGATGTGGCGATCGAAATAGTCCAGCACCCCGTCCATCGTGGGCCGGTAGAAGCGCAGGAGGCGGTCGTCGCCCGTCTGCACGTAGTGCTCCTCAAGCATGAAGATCCAATAGATGGCAAAGTCCGGGATGACCTGGGTGTGCGTGCAGGGCGTGCGCGATTGCAGCATCCCGTCCGGCAGCCTGGAACAGTGGTAGTCCCACAGCACGTTCTCCGCCATGCGCGTATCCCCGGAGACGGCATAGGTAAAGAGCATTTGCAGCCGCGTATCCAGCGTATATTGGAGCTGCTCGTAATAGGGGCAGTCCTCGTGCGTCTCGTGCATGCAGCAGCGCAGCGTATGCAAGGAGATCTCCCACAGGCGCTGCATGCGCGCGTCCGGGAAGCGCAGGTCCGCCGCAACCGCCAGCGGATAGCCCGTCTGAATGAAGTCCGGCATGCGAAGGAGGACGGGCTCCTCCCCCGCCGCGACCTCAATGCGCACATAGCGGAAGGTGCGGAACCAGAAGTTTTCAAAAACGGTCTCCTCCCGCGCGGTTTCAATCTCGTCAAAAAAGCCGGTGATGCGCCCGTTTTCCCGGTCGTCGCGGCGCATGGGCCCCTTCTTTGCGCCCGCGTCCTTGGGGAAGTAGCGCTCGGCGTAGACGATGCGCACCCTGCCGCCTTCGCCCTTTGCCGCCAGGCGCAGATACGCCGTGCGCAGCACGCCCGCGTCCAGCTCCACCGCCTTGGCCGTGTGCGCGGGGATTACGGCCACGCCCCCTTCGAACTGGAAGCCGCCCTCGCCCTCCAGGTTGGGCAGCTGCCCGGCAAAGTCCATCCGCTCCTCCGCCATGTTGGGAATGGCGCGCGCCTTGAGCTGCAAGGGCGAAAACTCGCCGTAGGAATTGATGCCCGAGGCGAAGTACTCCTCCGCGCGCGCTAGGCCCAGGGGCGCGTTGCGCCGCCAGGGCAGGCAGCGCGCCGCCGCAAAGCGCTCGGTCGCCCCCACGTAAAATGCGCCCGTGCTGTCCAGGGAAAAGGAGGCGTCCGCCCCGGCCGTCCAGGGCGCCTCCCCCGTGCTCAGGGGCAGCGCGCCGCCACCCTCCAGCTCGATCTCCCCCCGGCACATCAGCGCCGCGCCCACCTCCGCCACATAGACCGAGAGCGGCGCGTTCTGCGCGGTGGCGGTGCTCTCAAAGGCATAGGAGACCACGCGCGCGGTCAGGTAGTTCTCCCCCTCTATGAGGTAGGGCGCCAGATCCACCGTTTCGTAGTACCGGTTCCACTTATCGCCCTTGCGGGGGCCGCAGAGAACGGATTGTCCGTTTACATAAAACCGATAGCGGTCCGCGGCGGATATGCGCATGACCGCGCGCCTCACCCGCGCCCCCAGCGTCACCTCCAGGCGGAAGATCGCCGCCTGCGCCCGGTCGCGCGCGCCCGCGCCCATTCCCGCCGCGCGCACCCACACGGCATCTCTCAGCTCGTTGGACATCTCCGTAAGCATACACGCATCCTCCTGATTCCTTCGCTCTCTTTAATGGAGGGCCGGTCCCCCTTTTGACGGCGCCGGCCCATGCTATTCTTTGTCCGCAGCGCCAGTATACCACAACCTCCGCCGCATTTCACCCTTTATTTTGCCCAGGGACGCTCCCGCGCCGCAAAGGCGTTGACAATTCGCGTCCAAGTGGTTAAACTAGATACGATTTGATCATAGGGGAGTAGTTGGCGCGGGCGACCGCGTGGCAAGTCAACATCCTGACCGGCGCTCGGCCGGCCTGGCTTGTCTTAAACAATGAGACTTATGCATGATGCCAGCGTTATGCGTAAGTCTTTTTGCGTATATACTGTACTGACTCAATTACGGATTTTAGGAGAGAAAAAGATGGAGTTTTTTGTACCGGTTCTGCTGTTTGCCCTGGGGCTGCTGCTCATTGTCAAGGGCGGGGATTACTTTGTGGACGCCTCATCGTGGATTGCCGAGGAGTCCGGCATCCCCAAGTTCATCGTGGGGGCCACCATCGTCAGCTTCGCCACGACGCTGCCCGAGCTCCTGGTTTCGGCCATGGCCACCAGCGCGGGCGATGTGGATATCGCCGCGGGCAACGCCATCGGCTCTGTCACGGCCAATCTCGGGCTGATTATGGGCATCTCGCTTATGTGCATTCCCATGGCCATTCGCCGGGGGGACTATCTGCTCAAGTCGCTGCTCATGCTCCTGAGCACCGCGCTGCTGCTGGCGTTCTGCTGGGGCGGCCAGCTCTCGATGACGGCCAGCCTTCTGCTCTTTGCCATCTTTGTCGTCTCCATGTTGGATAACCTCCGCCAGGCCAAGCGCGGCATGGCGCTGGACCGCTCCGGCGCGCGCCGCGAGCGGCCGGAAAAAAAGGTCGTCGCGCTCAACGTGCTCAAATTCGTGCTGGGCGTGATCGGCATCGTGGTGGGGGCGCAGCTTCTGGTGGACTACGGCAAGGTGCTGGCGCTGATGCTGGGCGTGCCCGAGCGCATCATCGCCATCACGCTGGTTGCCATCGGCACCTCGCTGCCGGAGCTCGTCACCACCATAACGGCCCTGATCAAGCGGGAGGCCTCGCTCTCGGTGGGCAACATCATCGGCGCCAACATCATCGACCTGACCCTCATCCTGCCCGTCTGCTCCATCATTTCGGGCGGCACGCTGATGGTCTCCACCCAGACCGGGCATGTGGACTTGCCCGTTTGCCTCCTGGTGGGCGGCGTGGCGCTGCTGCCCACGCTGATTACGGGCAGGTTCCACCGCTGGCAGGGCGTGGCCATGCTGCTGCTCTACGCCGCCTATATCGCGCTGTCGTGCACGGGCTTTTTCGGCTGACGGCCACGGGCCGCAAGGCCGCTAATCGATCCAGAAAGAGGGGCTTCTTTCCATGCAGAATTTCGCAATGTCCATGCTGTGGTTCTGGGTATGCTATGTCCTTGTCACCTTAGTGGGCGTCCTGCACACGGTGTTTAACATCCGCGTTTTGCACATGCGGCCCATGGACGAAAACAGCATGGGCGAGGGCTACGAGAGGACGAAGCCGTGGCATCCGCTGTATAACATCCTCCTGTTTTCGCTCTTTGGCTGGCTCTATATGCGCGGCCTTGCCGAGCCGTCGCTCCAGGCGGCGCTGGTTGCCGGCGCTGTGTGGGCGGGCGTATGCATCGTGTTTGACTTAATCGGCTGGGTGCTCATCAAGCACCCGTGGCGTCTGTCGTTCCGGGAATTCTATGTGGACTATCAGCCGTGGATCACGCTGATCTATCTGGCCATATTCGCGGGCCCGGTCATCGGGTATCTGTTCCTCCGCATGGCCGCCTGATGGGCCGACCGCCCCGGCGCGCGCAAAGGCCCCCGCAGGCTGCTTTGGCTCCGCGGGGGCCTTTGCGCGTCAAAAACCGGACCGACCCCGTCATATTTTGGGGACCATAAGGCCAAAGGCCGAGGTTCCGCGGCGGGCGAGGCTGCGGCCACGGCACGGACCAAGGCCCCCGCAGAGAACAAAGTTCCGCGGGGGCCTTTCGCATTTTCAATCCGGATCACTTTCTCAGCGAGAGCACGTCCCGCTCGTAGGCCAGGACCTGGTCAAACCACTTCTCATCCGACGGCACGCCCATCGTGCGGCAATACTGCGCCCAGATCTCGCCAAAGGGATAGGTCTTCAGCTCCTCCTGGCGCATCATCAGCTCGGTAAACCTGCCCGCCTCCTGGAGCTCCTTGAGTTTCTGATGCGGCTGAAGCAGGGCGTAGAGCAGCGCCTTTTGCATGTTGCGGGTGCCGATGACCCAGGCCGCGACGCGGTTGATGGAGGCGTCAAAGTAGTCCAGGCCGATGAGCACGCGGTCCAGCGCGTCGTTGCGGACGATCTCCAGGGCGATTTCCTTCAGCTCGTCGTCCAGGCGCACCACGTGGTCGCTGTCCCAGCGCACTGGGCGGGTGACGTGCAGGGGCAACAGGTCGAAGAAGGCCAGCATCGAGGACATCTTGTCGCTGACCATCTCGGTGGGGTGATAGTGGCCGTTGTCCAGCAGGTTATACACGCCCTTGTGGTTGGCGGCGTAGGCCGTGTAAAACTCGGAGGAGCCCACGGTATAGGCCTCCACGCCGATGCCGAAGACCTTGCTCTCCACGCAGTCGATCACGCCTTCCAGGGGCTGGGCAAAGATGCAGTCCAGGCTGTCCTTCAGGCGCAGGCGCGGGCCCAGGCGGTCGGCCGGAACGTCCTTGTAGCCATCGGGAATCCAGACGTTGCAGAGCACGGGCTGGCCCAGGGCCTTGGCGATGTAGGCCGCGATGCGGCGGCAGGCGATGCCGTGGCGCACCCAGAACATGCGAATCTCCTCGTTGGGGTGGGAGAGCGTCAGGGTGTCGGCGGCCAGCGGGTGCGAAAAGAACGTGGGGTTAAAGTCGATGCCCAGGTCGTTTTCCTTGGCAAAGTCAATCCACGCATCAAAATGGCGGCCCTCCAGCTTGTCGCGGTCCACCGCCTGCGCGCCGGTCACGGCATAGCTGGCGTGCAGGTTGATGCGCTTCTTGCCGGGGATGAGGCGGATGGCCTGCGCAAAGTCGGCCATCAGCTCCTGCGGGCTGCGCGCCTTGCCGGGGTAATTGCCCGTGGCCTGGATGCCGCCGGAGAGCGCCTGGCCCAGGTTTTCAAAGCCGCCCACATCGTCGCCCTGCCAGCAGTGGATGGAGACGGCCTTCTTTCCCAGCGCCTCCAGCGCGGCGTCCACGTCAACGCCCAGCGCCTCGTACCTCGCCTTTGCATTTTCATAAGCGTCCATAGGATCACTTCTCCTTCTGCTCTTTCGGCTTTGCCGCCTTTTTATGCCCTCCATTATACTCCATCCCGCGCAAATTAGGAAGCGGCAATTGCGCCGGGCAGGTCAATTCCCGCCGCGGGCAAAGACCTGCGTGGCGCGCGGCAAAATGCCCTGCATCCAGGCGATGAGCACGCCGTAATTGAGGAAGGGAACGCCCTGGCGCGCGGCCTCGCCCATGCGGTAGAGCACCTCGCGCTCGCCCAGCATGCAGCCGCCGCAGTGCACCACCAGCTTATAGGGAGTCAGATCCTCCGGGAAGTCCGCGCCGCTGCTCACGGCAAAGCGCAGGTCCCTTCCGCTGTGCTCGCGCAGCCAGCGGGGGATCTTCACCGTGCCGATGTCCTCGCACTGGCGGTGGTGCGTGCAGCCCTCGGCAATGAGCACGGCATCCCCGTCCCTTAGGTCCTCCGCGGCGGTCACGGCGCTCAGCGCGGTATCCAAATAGCCCTTGTAGCGCGCCATCAGGATGGAAAAGGAGGTCAGCAGCACGTCCTGGGGCGTGGCGGCGGCAGCCTTGTCAAAAACCTGGCTGTCGGTCACGACCAGGCGCGGCTTCCTGCCCAGGCTTTTGAGCGTCCCCTCAAGCTCGCTATCCCGGGTGACCACGGCGGCGGCGCCCGCCTCCAGCGCGTCGCGGATGACCTGCTGCTGGGGCAGGATGAGGCGGCCCTTCGGCGCGGCGGCGTCAATGGGCACCACCAGCACCACCAGGTCCCCCGGCGCGAGCAGATCGCCGATGAGGCGCCGCCCGCCCTGCTCGGGCGTCAGATGGGCAATGCGCTCCTTCAGGGCGTCAATGCCCCGCCCTGTCTTGGCCGAGACCTTTATGCTCCCGTCCTGCGCAGGGCCCGCATCCCCCGCGTCGCACTTGTTGCGCACCACCAGGTGCGCGATGCCCATCTTGCCGATGCGGTCCAGGAGCTCCCGCTCCTGCGGGCCTACGCCCTTTTCCCCGTCCACCACCACCAGGGCAATGTCCGTCTTCCGGAGCACCTGCATGGCCTTTTTCACGCGCTTTTCGCCCAGCTCCCCCTCGTCGTCCAGGCCGGGGGTGTCAATGAGCACCACCGGGCCCAAGGGGTTGATCTCCATGGCCTTGCTCACCGGGTCGGTCGTGGTGCCCATCACGTCGGAAACCACGGCAAGGTCCTGTCCCGTCAGCGCGTTGATGAGGCTGGACTTGCCCGCGTTCCTGCGCCCAAAGATCCCAATATGCACCCGGTTGCCCGAGGGCGTTGTATTCATGGTCATGGTCTATCCCTTCTTTCCATTCAAGTAATCCCCGCGGCCCCAGGCGATTTCATACCCCGCCGCCTCAAGGCTGCGGCGGATCGCCTCCACGCTCTCGGCGGCCTCCAAACCGACAGCGGCCTTGTTGTCGTAGAGCAGGTATTTTCCCCTAAGGTCCCGGGGGGAGAGGTTGGGCATGATCACGTTGCAGCCCGCGTCCATGCCCTTGATGCGGCCGTCGGCCTCCACCGTGCTCAGGGCCGTGGTGGCGGGCAGCAGCACGCGCGGCAGCATCAGGCGCACGATGGCCAAACACACCAGCGTCCTTTCCGCGCTGCCCGCAGGATGCGCGGCAAAGGGCGTGTCGTGATGGGGGATGAACGGCCCGATTCCCACCATCTGCGGCCGCAGCGCCTGCAAAAAGCGCAGGTCCTTGACAAGGCAGTCCGTGTCCTGAAAGGGCGAGCCCACCATGAACCCCGCGCCCGTCTGGTAGCCGATCGCCTTTAGGTCCTCAAGGCAGCGCACCCGCTGCGCCCAAACCATCTGGCTGGGGTGCAGCCGGGCGTAATGGTCCGCATCCGCCGTTTCGTGCCGGAGCAGATAGCGGTTGGCGCCGGCATCGAAGAGGCGCTGGTAGCTCTCCCTGCTGCGCTCGCCCAGCGAGAGCGTGATGGCGCAATCGGGATAGCGCGCGCGGATGGCGGCCACGATCTCCACCATGCGCGCATCGGTAAAAAACGGGTCCTCGCCGCCCTGGAGCACGAAGGTGCGAAAGCCGAGCTCGTATCCCGCGCGGCAGCAGGCGAGGATCTCCTCCTTGGTCATGCGGTAGCGCTGCGCCTGCCGGTTGTCGCGCCGGATGCCGCAGTAAAGGCAGTTGTTCTTGCAATAATTGGTGAACTCAATCAGCCCGCGGATGAACGCCTGGCGGCCGTAGTGCTGGTCGCGCACCGCCCGCGCGCGGGCAAAGAGGGCCTGCCGCGCCTCCTCCGTGCTCTCGTTTATAAGGGCGCGAAGCTCCTCGTCGGCGGCGTCCCCGTCGCGCGCCAATCGGTCGATGATCTCCTTCATGCCATCCTCCCTAAAATCCAGTGAAAACCCGCGCGGGCGCGGCGGCCTCAGCCCTCCCGCGCCTCCTTGCCCAGCTTGGAAAAAATGGTCTTGGTGCTCACGCCCGGAATCATGCCCAGTTTCCCGGACAGGGCGGAGATGACGTTTGCGGGCGCGTCCAGGGCCACGCTGATCAGCGCGATGCCCCGCTTGGGGTAGGGAATGCCCATGCGGCCGATGATATAGGGCGAGTAGCCGTGCAGCACGGTGTTGATGCGCTCGGCGGCCTCGGGGTCCTCCACCACGATGCTCACCAGCGCCACGCGCAAATTGTCCTCCATGATCGTTGCCTCCTGTCCCTGATTTTGCATGAAAAAAGCCCGCGCGCGCCTAAGAAGAGGCGCGCGCGGGCAGAATTCCCCGCTCCTTTTCAGCGCCTTCCCCCTCGGCCAATGCCTTGAGGTCAGAACCCCTGCCCGTCTTGCCGGGCCTTACTGATGTAATTACCCTTTTATCGCCGGTTTAAACGGCGTCAGGCCGTTTCAATGGCGTTATCCGCTTGCAGGGAGAGCTTCTCCACCGCGTTTTCGCGCATTTTGTACTTGAGGATCTTGCCCGCGGCGTTCATGGGGAACTCCTGGACAAAGTCCACATAGCGCGGGACCTTGTGCTTGGCCATGTGGGTGCGCACGTAGTCCATGATTTCCTCCTCGGTCATGGTCTCGCCGTCCTTTAAGATGACGCAGGCCATGATCTCCTCGCCGTAGGCCTTGGAGGGCACGCCGATGACCTGCACATCCTTGACCTTGGGATGGGTATAGATGAAGTCCTCGATCTCCTTGGGGTAGATGTTCTCGCCCCCGCGGATGATCATGTCCTTGATGCGGCCGGTGATCTTGTAGCGGCCGTTGGCGTCGCGCCGGGCCAGGTCGCCCGAGTGCAGCCATCCGTCCTTGTCAATGGCGGCGGCGGTGGCGGTGGGCATCTTATAGTAGCCCTTCATGATGTTGTAGCCGCGGGCCACAAACTCGCCGTCCACGTCGTCGGGGAGATCCTCGCCCGTCTCGGGGTCCACCACCTTGCATTCCACCCCGAAGATCGCGCCGCCAACGGTGTTGACGCGCACCTCCAGCGGGTCGGAGATGGAGGACATGGTCGTGGCGGGGGAGGCCTCGGTCTGGCCGTAGGTGATGCAGATCTCCTTCATGTTCATCTTGTCCACCACGTCCTGCATCACCTTGATGGGGCAGGGGCTGCCCGCCATGATGCCGGTGCGCATGTGGGAAAAGTCGGTGGTGGGGAAGTCCGCATGCTCCAGCATGGCGATGAACATGGTGGGCACGCCGTGGAAGGCGGTGATCTTCTTCTCGTTGATGCACTTTAAGCCCTTGCGGGGGGAGAAGGCGGTGATGGGGCTCATGGCCGCGCCGTGCGTCATGGACGCGGTCATGGCCAGCACCATGCCAAAGCAGTGGAACATGGGCACCTGAATCATCATGCGGTCCGCGGTGGAAAGGTCCATGCAGTCGCCGATGGCCTTGCCGTTGTTGACCACGTTGTAGTGCGTCAGCATCACGCCCTTGGGGAAGCCCGTGGTGCCGGAGGTATACTGCATGTTGCACACATCGTGCTTGTCGATGGAGAGGGCGCGCAGCTGCACCTCGGCAAGGGGCACGCGCTCGGCCATATCCAGCGCCTGCTGCCAGGAGTAGCAGCCGGGCTGGCTGCTTTGGCAGGTGATGACGTTGCGCAGGAAGGGCAGGCGCCTGGCGTGCAGCGGCGTATGGCAGTCGTGGCCGGCGAGCTCGGGGCAGAGCTCGTTAACAATGCCGATATAGTCGGAGTCCTTGAATCCATCCGTCATCACCAGGGTGTGGGTGTCCGACTGGCGCAGCAGGTACTCCGCCTCGTGGATCTTGTAGGCGGTGTTCACCGTCACCAGCACCGCGCCGATTTTCGTTGTGGCCCAGAAGGTGATGTACCAGGCGGGCACGTTGGTGGCCCAGATGGCCACGTGGTCGCCCCGCTTTACGCCCATGGCGATCAGCGCGCGGGCAAAGGTATCCACGTCGTCCCGAAACTGGGAATAGGTGCGCTTGTAGTCCAATTCCGAATAGTCAAAGCAGATCTGATCGGGAAATTCCTGCACCATGCGGTCCAGCACCTGCGGGAAGGTCAGGTCGATGAGCTTGTTGTGGGGCCAGACGTACTGCCCAAGGCCGGTATGCGCGGTGTAGAGCTTGCGCTCGGCCACGGGTTTGTCCATGTAGGGCTCCATATAATGAATGTACTGCGGGAACACAACGGCCGCGTCGTACATATCGCGGCTCCAGTACCTGACCCATTCCAGGGAGACAAAGCCCTCGTAGTTGATGGATCTGAGCGCCAGCATCATCTCGTCAATGGGCAGGTCGCCCTCGCCCATGAGCTTGTAGGTGAGCTTCCCGTCCTTCATCACCGAGTCCTTGATGTGCACGTGCTTGATGTAATACCCGAGGTTTTGCAGCGTCTGCTCGGGCGTTTCGTTCATAAACCGGTAGGGATGGTGCAAATCCCACAGCGCGCCCACGCTGTCGGAGGCAAGGCCGGTGAGCAGGTCGCGCAGGCGCGCGGTATCCGCATAGGCGCCGTTGGTTTCCACCAGCAGCGTCACGCCGCACTTCTCCGCCTCGGGCAGGAGCGCGCGCAGCTGGTCGGCCACCATCTCGTCGTCCACATCGTCCCCGGGCGCCGCGTCCCAGTCGCCCATCACCCGCACATAGGGCGCGCCCAGCTGCTGGGCCAGGTGGATGTAATTGGTCAGCTCCTTGAAGTTTTCCTCTCTCTTATCTGCGAACTTGAGCGCGCAGCCGCTGGACAGGCAGGGAATGGATAGTCGCAATTCCGCAAGCTTTTTGACCGTTTGGTCGATCTCGCCCTGGGAGAAGGGCTGCATGTTGAAGGTGGAAATCTCCTTGCCCAGACCGCGCACCTCAATGCCGTCAAAGCCAAGGTCCTTCGCCATGGAGTAGATGTCCGACCACTGGAAGTCGGGACAGCCGACTGTGGAAAATGCGAGTTTCATACTGTTTCCTCCTACCATACTTCTTGCGTGTTTGCGTACAGTCCTCATGCCTGCCTGTGCATGGTTTCTGTTAAGCTAGTATGATACCCATCGCCGCCCTGTTTGTCAAGATTCTCTGGGTTAAACCGCATAAAAATACCCCGCGTATGCAGCGCATAAGCGAGGATTCCGCTCCTTTAAACCACGCTTTCCCGCCGGGGGATCAGGCAGTACAGCCCGCCGACGCCCAGCATCAGGAAAAAGACGCCGTGGCCGCCGTACATCCCGTCGATCCACCCCAGCGCGCCCCCTGCCCGGGCCGCGCCGGCCATGGGCAGCGCGCACAGCAGCGCCGCCATGGACAGCCCCGCGATCAGCAGCGCCCAGCCGCCCCACCGGTCCTTGCCCAGGAAGGGAATCAGGAACAGGCACCAGAGTCAGGAGAATTTCAGCAGCAGGTTCAGCGCCCCGCCCGCGTGGGTGCCGATGCCCATCATGGCGTGCGTGGTGGTGATGAAGTGCCCAAGGCAGGCCAGCAGCACCATGCCCAGCAGCGGCAGCGCCTCCACCAGTGCCTCCCCGGTGATCCGCTCCCTCCTCAGCGCGCCCTTGACGCCCAGAACCACGCACAGGCCGAAGAGCAGGCCGCCCTGCGGCTCGGGGTACAGCCCCCGCATCTGCGTATACGCCGTGCCCGCGTAGTTGAGGGCGATCAGCAGGAAATACGCCCCCACGCCGAGCGCGGCGGCCAGATACGCGGCCGCCCGCCAGCGCGCCCGGAGCACGCCCATCCAATCCAGCCCCAGCGCCATCAGGCTGTAGTGCGCCGCGTAGTAAACCAGCGACCAGGGGGCCGCGTTTTGCTTGATCCAGGTGTCGATCGGGCGGTATGCCGCCGCCAGCAGCAGGATGAGGACGAGCCCCGCCATCCGCTTCACCGTCCAGTCCTTCATCTTCCTCCCCCCTCTTTCCTCGCGCGCCGCCCTATTTTTTCAACATCCGCTCCAGCTGGGCCGCGTCCCCGAGCAGGTTCACCGTCCGGAACTTCCCCTTGTAGAACACGGCCCAGTTGTTAAACGCGCAGGGCAGCGCCTTGGCCTTTTCCAGCGTGTCCACCGCAATTAAGGAGACGGGCACACCCCGATCCGCGCAGAATCCCCTGATCCAATCCACCCTCTGCGGCACAAAGGGGCACTGCACGTCGTAGTACACCGTCAACTCCTGGTTCTCGACCCTCCCCCTTTTCGCGGTTTCCGCAAAACGGGGCATCGTGCCGTCAAAGGAGCGCGCCAGCAGTTGATACCCATACTCCGTCTCGTCCGCGGTCACAAAACCGAACTTCCTTGCAAACGCTTGGTCCGACAGCCACGCCTTCTGCCTGTCCGCACCCAGCATGCACACGCCGGATCGCCCCTGCTCCCTGGCGTCCGCAAGGCAGTGCTCCATCAGCGCCCGGCCATACCCCTTGCCCTTGTATTCACCCGCGACCCACAGGCAGTACAAATAGAGGTAATTGTCGCCCACAACCGGGACCCACGCCGTTTCCAGCGGGGCGTATTCGGCAAACACCACGCCCTTGACCTTCAGCTTGCGGAACACGTGCCCCTCTTTCAGCCGCGCCTTGAGCCACTGCCGCTTGGCCTCCACCCCCGGGTGGGGCTTCCTGCTGCGGATGATGCAGCACAGGTGCTCCTGATCCACGTTTTCCGGCGTCAGATTGACAAACTCCGTCTCCATCGTTTTCCTCCGTCCAAAGGTTTCTTCCCGCCTTCCACTGTAAAGCCCCGGCGGGCGTCCGTCAAGGCGCAAAGCCCTTAATCCCCACCCGGATGAGGCGCGGCGCGGCCCCGATCGCCTCGTCCCAGTAGTAGGCGCCTGTTTCATCCGCGCCCAAAATCGCCGAATAGGACGCCGGAATTACCATTGACCCCAGCCGCTCGCCCGCCTCGCTGTAGGCGGTGAGCGTGCGGTCCCCGGCGGGCAGGGAAATGCCGCTGTCCACCAGCAGGTTCTCGCCCGCGCCCGCCACCTGGCAGGGCGCTTGCGTGGTCTCCGCCTCGATGGCGTTCCCGCCGTCGTGATCCAGCAGCAGGGCGGTCCAGGTGCCGTCTCCGTTGCGCCGCGCCACGCCCAGGCGCTTCCCAACCTGGGCGATGAAGTGCCCGCCGCAGTTCGGCGCGAACACCGCCGCGTCCCCGCCCTCCGGGCTCACGCGCACGATGTTCATCTCCTCGCCGCCGTCGCCCAGGGCAAATTCCGTCAGGTACAGCGCGCCGCCGATCTGCTGGCAGCAGCCGATGTAGCCCCGCCCTTCGCGCGCGTAGATCGCCTCCGCCGGGGCGTCCGGGGCGTCCAGCGGCCGCTTCATCAGCCGGTAGCCGCTCCCCTGCGTGAGCTCGCCCGCCGGGAACGGCTGGTCCTGCTGCGCGTAGTAGATATCCCCATCCCACACCAGGAAGCACGCGATCTCCTTCTCGCTGGTCAGCACCGTCTCGGGCGGCCCGCCCTTGGGGTCAAAGCGCGTCACGCCGACCGCCCCGTTGCGGCTCCCGGCAAAGAGCGCCCCGTCCGCCGCCATAAGCCCGGTGACGGTGTGGCTGTAGGCGTGGCAGGGGTCCAGCAGCGTGCCCTGTTCCTCGTGCGCGCAGCCCGCCTTACCACAGACAATACGCCCCTTGCCGCCGTCTTCATTCAATTCATACAAATACTCCCGCGCGCCGGGGCCCTCTCCCTTGGGCAGAAAGGCGTACAGCGCGCCGTCCAGCTGCGCCACGCCCGCCCCGCCGCGCAGATAGCCGTGCGCCACGAACGCGCCCTCTTCGCGCTCCTCCTTGGCCGGCGCCGCCGCGCAGCCGGCCAGCAGCGCCAAAGAGAGCAGCAGCGCCGCCAAACCCTTCAATCGTTTCATGTACACGCCTCCCCTTAAAATCAAATCGTGGGACGGCCCTGCATTGCTCTTCATTCGTTTCAAGCCAATGCCGGCCGCCCCGTTTCATTCAACAGATTCTACTTTGGATTCACCGCTCGTCAGCCGGGCGGCATCGGAATACCCGAGATATAGCACATTGTCCATTTAGATTCACCGCATCCGCGGTGAATGACATAGCAGGGGTGGCGCCATCCATACAGGCTCGAACGGTTGCAGGCAAAGCAATAGATCCCTGCTTTGCAGTCATAGCGCGTGATCGTGCAGGTTCCACCTCTATAGGAATGCGTTTCCACCACCGCTGCGACCGCGTCCCCCGCGCAATATTCCTGTGCGGATACCGATTCACAGTACGGACAGGTGATCGCATCATGCGGCACGGCTTTTCCTTCATCAGCGGCTCCGGCTGTCATAGGAATGCAAAGCGTCATGAACAGACATAGAATTAACAGCGTAATTCGCCACCTCATGTTATCGCGTCCTCTCCTTCGACTATCGGTCGTATCAGCCCATTGTCTATGAAAGCGATGCATCACTTTTCTTTCGTTTAACCATATTATAACAATTTCATTTCAATTTGTCAACAATACATAAATAAGAATTTCACAAACCACTCTCTTCCACTCTTTCGCGGATTGTTCTGGGCGCGATTGCATGCTATACTGTAGCCAAAATACACCATAGGAGGCGCCCAACCATGCTCACGCTATGCGCCATTGGGGATTCCTTCACCTATCTCAACGACCACCTGGACGAGACCGGTCACATCGTCCAGCGGGGTTACCTCACCCGCACGCTGGACAAGCTGCCGGGCTTTAAACTGATCAACCTGGGCATCAACGGCTCCACCACGCGCGACTGGCTGACCGCGCCCCTTGCGCGCGCGGACGTCTATACCGTGCTGCTGGGCACCAACGACTGGCACCAGGGCATCCGGCTGGGCGGCCGGGAGGACTTTCTCTCCGGCGCGCCCGGAACCATTTTGGGCAATCTGGGCAACCTACTTACGCGCATCCGCGCCCTCGCGCCGGACGCGCGAGTGCTCGTGCTCAACCCGGTGGAGCGCGCGGACTTTGTCTACCTTTTCGACCCTTACAACAACGCGCCGGGCAGCTACGCGCCCGAGCACGGCCAGCGCCTAGCGGACGTCGCGCAGGCCATATATGAAAACTGCGCGCGCTCCGGCATACCCGCGCTCAACCTGCACGATGCGTGCGGCATCACGCCCGAAAACGCGGTGAAGTTCAAGCGCGTGCGCACGCCGGAGGGCGTCAGAGACCTGCCCTATCCCGATTGCGCCGGCCTGCCCTTCGATCCCGCCGCCGACCCCTATCCCTACCCGAAGGAGGCGCGGGCCCTGACCTACGACGGGCTGCACCCCACCGACGCCGGCAACGAGATCATCGCCTCCCTGCTGGCGGAGGCGCTCCGGGCGCTGCTGGCCTAGGCGCTCCGGCGCAAGTCCCGCCGGGGGGATGAAAACTCGCCTATCGTTATCCAACAGCGCTGCCAAAGGCCGCGCAAGCGAAACCATCACTTGATCGGGGGTTCCTTTATGCAGCGAGAAAAATTTGGTTCGCGCCTGGGCTTTATCCTCATCTCCGCCGGATGCGCCATCGGCCTTGGCAACGTCTGGCGCTTCCCCTATGTGGCGGGGAAATACGGCGGCGCGGTGTTCCTTCTGTTTTACGTGCTGTTCCTCGTGCTGCTCGGCCTGCCCATCCTGGCGATGGAGTTTGCCGTGGGTCGGGCCAGCGCGCGCAGCGTGGCGCAGTCCTTTCAGGCGCTGGAGCCCAAGGGCAGCAAGTGGCACGTCTTTGGCTACCTTGGCATGGTGGGCAACTATTTGCTGATGATGTTCTACACCACGGTTTCGGGCCTGATGCTGCTCTATTTTTTCAAGACGGCGCGCGGGGATTTTCAAGGGCTGCTGCCGGGCCAGGCGGCCGGCATCTACAGCGCGGTGATGAAAAACCCGGGCCTGCTGACCGCCTTTATGATCGCCATGACCGCCCTTGGGATGGGCATCTGCTCGCTGGGGCTCAAGCGCGGCGTGGAGCGGATCACCAAGGTCATGATGGCGCTCCTGCTCGTCATCATGGCCGTGCTGGCCGGGCGCGCGGTGACGCTGCCGGGCGCCCGGGCGGGCCTTACCTATTATTTAGCGCCGGATTTTGACG
>CAOKIU010000005.1 GCA_948468595.1 uncultured Christensenella sp. | reverse complement strand
AAAGGCCCCTCGAAAAAAGGCAGAGCCAAGCCCTGGCGGCGAGAAAAACAAACCTGGCGTGTCCTCCCCCGGCGGGCTCGTGACCCAAAGGCTACGGAACGCAGCCGAGGCCGAACGGCCGCGTGCCGCACCAGCGCGGAGGCCCGTCGAAAAGAGGCAGAGCCAAGCCCTGGCGGCGAGAAAAACAAACCTGGCGCGCCCTCCCCCGGCGGGCGCATGGCCCAAAGGCTACGGAGCGCAGCCGAGGCCGCCCAGCCGCGTGCCGCTCAAACGCAAAGGCCCCTCGAAAAAAGGCAGAGCCAAGCCCTGGCGGCGAGAAAAACAAACCTAGCATGTCCTCCCCCGGCGGGCGCGTGGCCCAAAGGCTACAGAATGCAGCCGCATGCCGCACCAGCGCGGAGGCCCCCGAAAAAAGGCAGCGCCGTGCCCTGGCGGCGAGAAAAACAAACCTAGCATGTCCTCCCCCGGCGGGCGCGTGGCCCAAAGGCTACGGAGTGCAGCCGAGGTCGCCCAGCCGCGTGCCGCACCAGCGCGGAGGCCCTTCGAAAAAAAGGCAGAGCCAAGCCCTGGCGACGAGAAAACCAAACCTGGCGCGCCCTCCCCCGGCGGGCGCATGGCCCAAAGGCTACGGAGCGCAGCCGAGGCCGCCCAGCCGCATGCCGCTCAAACGCAAAGGCCCCTCGAAAAAAAGGCAGAGCCAAGCCCTGGCGACGAGAAAACCAAACCTGGCGCGCCCTCCCCCGGCGGGCGCATGGCCCAAAGGCTACGGAGCGCAGCCGAGGCCGCCCAGCCGCATGCCGCTCAAACGCAAAGGCCCCTCGAAAAAAAGGCAGAGCCAAGCCCTGGCGGCGAGAAAAACAAACCTGGCGTGCCCTCCCCTGGCGGGCGCATGGCCCAAAGGCTACAGAATGCAGCCGCATGCCGCACCAGCGCGGAGGCCCCCCGAAAAAAGGCAGCGCCGTGCCCTGCATCGGCGAGAAGAACAAGGCTGTGCGTGCCCGCTGGCCACGCCGAGATGCCAGGTGGGGAACCGGCGCGCAGCCACGGCCGCCCCAGCGCAAGGATGGCCCGGGTTCGCCGCCACCCCATGAAGCGGGCGGCAAAAAACAACGTGCGAAAGAGAGGGCATGGCGCGCGCCACCCCCTCTCTTCCGCACAAAATGCTCTTCTTGCGAAAGGCTATTCCTCGTCCTCGAACTCCACGGCCTCCAGGTACTTGGCGTATAGGTCGTTGAGCAGCCGCTCGTCCTCCACGCCCTGGTACACATCCTCCCCGCCGTCCTTGCCGGGGATGATTTCCAGGAAGATCAGCGCGTTTTCGTCCTCGTCCTCTTCCAATTCCAGGCCCTCCACGGGGATGAGGCAGACGTATTCCTTGTTTTTGTGCGTCACGGTGACAATGTGCTCAAACTGCACGTCGTTGCCGTCCTCGTCGGTCAGCACCACGATGTTATCCATCTCTTCGCTCATGTTCACTTCTCCTCCTTACCCTTCAAACCGCGCGGGGTTGCTCATGTAGGTCTGCAAGATCAGCACCGCCGCGACCTTGTCGACCACCTTTTTGTGCTCTTTGGACTTAAGGCCGCCAAAATGCAGCGCCTGGTGCGCGCCCACGCTGGTCAGGCGCTCGTCCACATAGTAAACGGGCAGCCCCGCGCGCTGCCCAAGCGCGTCCCCAAAGGCGCGGGTATCCGCCGCCTGCTGTCCCTCGGTGCCGTCCATGTTGCGCGGAAGCCCCAGAACGAACGCCTCCGCCCCGCGCGCGGCGGCCAGATCCAAAAGGTGCGCAAGATCCCGCTCCAGGCCCTTGCGCGTCCAGGTTTCCAGCGCCTGGGCGGTGATGCCCAGGCTGTCGCTGCCCGCAACGCCGATGCGCACATTGCCCACATCCAGGGCGAGAACCTTCTTGACCATGCCTGGCACCTAAAAAGGCGCGAGCCTTTGCCCGGCGCGCGCCCTCCCTTTTCAAAATTATTCCTGATCCAGGACGTAGGAGCGAACCAACTCCTCCATCAGTTCATCGCGCTCCAGTTGGCGGATGAGATAGCGGGCGTTGTTGTAGCTGGTGATATAGGTCGGATCACCGGAAAGCAGGTAGCCTACGATCTGGTTGATGGGGTCGTAGCCCTTTTCCTTCAAAGCGCTGTAGACGCTCATCAGAATATCGTGCGCGTTCATGGATACTGCGTTTTCCAATTTGAAACGCATGGTATCGTTAAACTGATCCATACTGGTACCCCCCTGCTTCATATGGATCTATTATACACTAAGGGGCGCTCAATTACAAACCCTTTCCGTCCCATCTGTCAAAAACTCCGCGTTAAATCCTCAGCCGCGCAGTCGTGCGTCGCGCAGGGTGTTGAGCACCGCGCGCAGCGTCACCACCGCCGGGATGGAGTAGAACATGCCCGGCAGGCCCGCGATCCACCCGCCGGCAATCAGGGAGAGTACCACCAGCGCCGGGTGCAGGCTGGCCATGTCCCCAATGACGCGGGGAGAGACCACAAGGCCCTCGATCTGCTGGGCCACCAGCACCACAATAACGCCCCCCAGCACCATGGGGAAGCCGTAGGAGACGGAGAAAATCACAATGGGAATGGCGCCCAGCCACGGGCCGAAATAGGGGATGAGGTTGCAGGCCATCATCACAACGCCCATGGCCATCCAGGAGGGCAGGCCGATCAAAAGCAGGCCAAGGCCGGTCAGCGCGCCGGTGATCATGGAGACGGTGAGCTGGCCGTGGACATAGGCGCCAATGGCGTCGCGGACGGATAGCCCCACCCGCAGCACCGGCTTGCGCACGCGGCTGGGGATGAGCCGCGTCAGATAGGAAAACAGCCTGCGCTTATCGCGCAGCATGTAAAAGGAGAGTACGGGCGCAAAGATGAGGTACCCAAGGTTGCTCACGCCGCCCACCACCATCATCAGCCGGCTCAGCAGGAACTGCGCGCCCAGGGTGAGCAGCTTTCCCGACTGGCCCTGGACGGCGGCAATGGCCTCCTCGGGCAGGCCGAGGTCGTCAAGGGCGACCGTCAAGCGCACCACGAGATCGCTGAAGGACTCCACCAGCTGCGGCATGCTCTGCCCCAGGGATAGGATTTGGCGGTAGAGCGCCGGCACGCCAAAGAGCGCGAACACACTCAGCGCAAGAGCGACCGAGACAAAGGCCATGACAGTGGATAGGCCCTCCTTCAAGTGGACCTTCTGGTGGTAAAACCGCGCCAAGGGGTAGAGCAAATAGGCCAGCGTTGCCGAAACAAGCAAGAGTAGGGCAATGCGCCCCAACGTCCTTCTCAGAAGCACGAGGAGCGCAAGCCCGATCAGCCACCCAATCGCTTTTTTCCATTTCTTTTCCATTCATGGTTTCCTTACGCAACGAAACGATTACCTGTCCAGCATGGGCTTCATGTGCTGCATGACGCGCTTGCCGCGCTTGACGGCGCGCCTGGCCATGCACCGGCCCTGCGGGCAGGAGAGCACCGCCGCGGTCACGGCCGCCGCGCCGGCCACCATGCCCATGAACATGCCCACGCCCAGATACGATTTTCTCAATAGAAACATCCCTTTCCGCCTCCTTCTGCCTTGTATCACCCATCAGGATTCCGCCGGGGGCATCGTGTGCCCTCCGGCGTCCTCCGTCACGGCCACCACGCCGCCGGGCCGCATGGTGAAGTCGCGCACCCGGATGCGGCCCCGCGTGAAGTCGTCCACAATGCCTTGGGACACCTCCAGCGCGGCAACCCTGCCGGTCTCTTCCTCTATGAGCGCATCGGTAACCCAGCCCAGACGCTCGCCCGACGTGTCCAGCACACTAAGGCCCAGGAGATCCTCCTGCTTTTTCAGGCGGCCGGGGACTTTTTCCATCCCGGTAACCGCAACCGTGACCTCACCCCATAAGGCAATGCGTCCAAACGGGACAAAGCGCTTTCCTCTCGTCAGACCATAGAGACGAAGAACCAGCCCAGCGGCGTCCTGCCCGTCGGCGCTCAGACAGACCCGCTCCACCAGCCCCATGCGCCGGCCTGTTCCATGCAGGACCGACGTTAGGCCAATGATCTTGGACATGCGTAACATGCGTGCACATCCTTTCATCCGAAAACGTGATTCACTGCAAATAAATTGCCCCACGATCCGCCAAAGCATACTGGCAGACCATGGGGCAACTGCAAATTTTTACAAGGAATCAGTTTTCCTGCGGAATATCCTCGTGCTCGGCGTCGGGCTTTGTAAAGCCATCGGGCAGCGGGAGGTTGTTCTTCTTAAAGTAGTCCTCCAGCGCCTCCTTGAGCGCCTGCTCGGCAAGCAGCGAACAGTGCATCTTCACCGGCGGCAGGCCGTCCAGCGCCTCGGCAACGGCCTTGTTGGTGAGCTTGAGCGCCTCCTCGATGCTCTTGCCCTTGACCATCTCCGTGGCCATGGAGCTGGTGGCAATCGCCGCGCCGCAGCCAAAGGTCTTGAACTTCACATCCGTGATCACGCCGTCCTCAATCTGCAAAAACATGCGCATGATGTCGCCGCACTTGGCGTTGCCCACCGTGCCCACGCCCGAGGCGTTTTCGATCTCCCCCACGTTGCGGGGATTGGTAAAATGGTCCATCACTTTTTCAGAGTACATCGTTTTGCTCTCCTTATCGCAAAATGTCTTTAACGCTCGCGGTCGGCATACAGCGGGGACATGGCGCGCAGGCGGTCCACAATCTTGGGCAGCTCGGCGAGCACCTTGTCCATCTCCTCCATGGTGTTGTCATGGCCGATGGTCAGCCGCAGGGAGCCGTGCGCGATTTCGTGGGGCAGGCCAATGGCCAGCAGCACGTGGGACGGGTCCAACGACCCGGAGGTGCAGGCCGAGCCTGAGGACCCGGCGATGCCCGCCATATCCAGCGAGAGCAGCAGCGCCTCGCCCTCAATATAGCGGATGGAGATGTTGACGTTGCCGGGCAGCCGGCGCGTGGGATGGCCGTTTAGGCGCGTTTCGGGGATGGCGTCCAGAATCCCCTGGATCAGGTGGTCGCGCATGGCGGTCAGGCGCTGGTTGCTCTCCTCCATCTCGGCGCAGATCAGCTCGATCGCCTTGCCCATGCCCACCACCGCGGGCAGGTTCTCCGTGCCGGCGCGGCGCATGCGCTCCTGCGCGCCGCCGTCGATGAGGTTGGTCAGTCTAACGCCCGTGCGGATGTACAACGCACCCACGCCCTTGGGCGCGTAGAACTTGTGGCCGGACATGGAGAGCAGGTCGATGTTCATCGCGTTTACATCCACGGGCACATGGCCGATGGCCTGCACCGCGTCGGTGTGGAAGAGCACCTTGTGCTTCTTGCAGACCGCGCCGATCTCCGCGATGGGCTCGATGGTGCCAATCTCGTTGTTGGCCATCATCACGGAAACCAGGATGGTCTCGGGCGTGATGGCCTCCTCCACCTGGCTGGCGGTGACCAGGCCGTATTCATCCACCGGCAGGTAGGTGACGGCAAAGCCCTCCTTTTCCAGGGACTGGCAGGTGTGCAGCACCGCGTGGTGCTCGATGGCGGTGGTGATGATGTGGTTTCCCTTTTTGCGCAGCTGGTGCGCCGCGCCCTTGATGGCCCAGTTGTCGGCCTCGGAGCCGCCGGCGGTGAAGTAGATCTCTTCCTTCTTGGCGCCGATGGCCGCCGCCACCTGTCCGCGCGCCTTTTCCAGCGCCTTTTTCGCCTCCCGCCCAAAGGCGTGCACGCTGGACGCATTGCCGTAAATCTCCGTCATGATGGGCAGAACTTCCGCGGCCACCTCGGGCCGCACGCGGGTGGTCGCCGCGTTATCCAAATAAATCCTTTCCATGGGGTTCATCCTCCAAGCCTTCTGGCAATCGATGCAATTCTCTTTCTCTCTTATTCTCAGTGGCAGGAGCAGCGGTTCTGGCCGCAGGTCCTGCTCACGTCGTCGAGCATGTCTTTTAGGGAGATGCTGTCCATCAGGTCGTTGACGCCCTTGTGGATGCGCTCCCACAGCGCGTGCATGGCGCAGCCTTCGGAATGCTCGCACTCCTCGGTGATGCAGGCGGTGGTGGCCAGCGGCCCCTCCACCGCGCGCAGAATCGCGCCTACGGAGATCTCCTCCGGCGCGCCGGCAAGGGTATAGCCGCCCTGCGCCCCCCGAATGGAGATCACCAGCCCCGCCTTGCGCAGCGGCGCGATGAGCTGTTCCAAATAGGCTTCGGGAATGCCCTGCCGCTCCGCGATGCATTTGACCGACTGCGGCGCCTGACCGTAGTAGAGCGCCAGGTCGTACATCGCGCGGACGCCGTAGCGCCCCTTTGTCGATAGCTTCATCTTTCCCACCGCCTTTGAGGTCCTCTTTATTCCCGACAAAACTAGTCGGCTTTATCCTTGACTATAGTATCACCGCGCAGCGCCGCTGTCAATCACCAATCCGATTAAATTTATAAGAATTATTGCGCGGCGGCGGAGGCCGCGGGAGATCTGCGCAACCAAGGTCAAGCGGGAGGGCGGCGGATGTGGTATGCTCAAGACAGCAACGGATAAGGAGGGAGGAGATGGACAAGGAGGCGCTGGACGCGGTGGCCCGCATGCAGGCGTATATCGAGGAGAACCTGGGGTCCTCCATCACCTTGCAGTCGCTGGCCAGATGCGCGGGGTATTCGCCGGCGCATTGTCTTCGGCTGTTCGAGCGGGCGACGGGGTGCACGCCCTTTGCCTACATCCGCCGGCTGCGGCTGTCCCGCGCGGCCGTGATGCTCAAGGACGCGCGCAAGACGGTGCTCAGCGTGGCGTTGGACTTTGACTTTGGCTCGCACGAGGGGTTCACCCGCGCCTTTGCAAGGCAGTTCGGCATCACCCCCTCGGCATACCGGCGGCTCGCGCCCGCGCTCACGCTGTTCCAGCCGCGGCGCGTGACGGAGCAGCGGGAAGAGAAAGGAGAGGATCAGATGAAAACACTGCCCATCTTTATTCAAATTGTGGACCGGCCCGCGCGCAAGGCGCTGATTCGGCGGGGCAAGGCGGCGGAGGAGTACTTTGCCTACTGCCGGGAAGTGGGCTGTGCGGTTTGGGACGAGCTGGCGGGCATCGAGGCGGCCATCCACGAGCCCTGCGGCATGTGGCTGCCCAAGGGCATGGTCAAGGCGGGCACGTCGGTCTACGTCGCGGGCGTGGAGGTGCCGGAGGATTACGCGGGCCCGGTTCCCGAAAACATGGAGCTGATCGCGCTTGCGCCCTGCCGCATGATGCTGTTCCAGGGTCCCGCCTACGAGGAAGAGGAGCGGGAGGCGGCCTGCGGCGGCATGTGGGACGCCATCCAGCGCTACAACCCCCAGGGCGTGGGCTACGTCTTCGACCCGGAGGCCGCGCCGCGCATACAGCTCGCGCCCATGGGATACCGCGGCTACATCGAGATGCGGCCGGTGAAGGAAATGAACTAAGGCGCCCCGGCGCTCTTCCGCCGGCAGGAAAAAGCCGAAAGCGCGCGGCATTGCCGCGCGCTTTTTTTGTATGAAGGGGAGAGATTACACCTCGGGATAGAGCGGGAAGCGCTTGCACAGGTCGAGCACGCCCTGCTTGACTTCCTCAATGGCGTCGTCGCCCTCCTTGGCCAGCTTGGCAATCCACTGGGCGATGAGCACCATCTCCGGCTCCTTCATGCCGCGGGAGGTCGCCGCGGGCGTGCCCACGCGGATGCCGCTGGTGATGAAGGGGGACTTGGTTTCAAAGGGAATGGTGTTCTTATTTACGGTGATGTGCGCCTTGTCCAAGCGCTTTTCCAGATCCTTGCCCGTGACGTCCAGCGCGGAGAGATCCACCAGCATCAGGTGGTTGTCCGTTCCGCCCGAGACCAGGCGCAGGCCCTGGCGCGTCAGCTCCTGGGCCATGGCGGCGGCGTTTAGCACGATCTGGCGCTGATAGGCCTTGAACTCGTCGGTCATGGCCTCCTTCAGGCACACCGCCTTGGCCGCGATGACGTGCTCCAGCGGGCCGCCCTGCGTGCCGGGGAAGATGGCGCTGTCAATCTTCTTGGCGTATTCCTTCTTGCAAAGGATCATGCCGCCGCGCGGGCCGCGCAGCGTCTTGTGGGTGGTGGTGGTCACAACGTCGGCATAGGGGACGGGGCTGGGGTGCAGGCCCGCCGCCACCAGGCCGGCAATGTGCGCCATGTCCACCATGAACAGGCAGCCCACTTCCTTGGCAATGGCGCTCAGGCGCTCAAAATCGATCGTCCGGGGATAGGCGGAGGCGCCCGCCAGCAGCAGCTTGGGCTTGCATTCCAGGGCCAGGCGGCGCACCTCGTCGTAATCGATGCGCTCATCCTTGTCGCTGACGCCGTAGGGCACGATGTTGAAGTACTTGCCCGACATGTTCACGGGCGAGCCGTGGGTCAGGTGCCCGCCGTGGGAGAGGTTCATGCCCAAAATCGTGTCCCCCACGTTCAGCAGGCCGAAATACACCGCCAGGTTCGCCTGCGCGCCGGAGTGGGGCTGCACGTTGGCATGCTCCGCGCCAAAGAGCGCGCACGCGCGCTCGCGCGCCAGGTTCTCCACAATATCGACATACTGGCATCCGCCGTAGTAACGCTTTCCAGGATAGCCCTCGGCATACTTATTGGTCAGGTGGCTGCCCATGGCCGCCATCACCGCCGGAGAGACGAAGTTTTCCGAGGCGATCAGTTCAATATGGTCGCGCTGGCGCGAGAGCTCCTGCTCCATCGCCTGAGCAACCTCCGCGTCAACCGACGCAACCAGCTTTAAATCCAGCATGATGTTTCCCTCCATCGTGTAAAATACGGTTCACTTTCCTCCATTATAGTGGAATCAGCCGCAAAAAGGCAAGAGAATTTCCGAACCTTATTGTTAATTTCTTCATAATGATTCCCCTGCGGCAGAAAAATTCTCGTGCCACGACGCCAATGCCGGTAAGCGCCTTTTGATAAAGTTTTCTTTTTCTGTTGACAAACTGGCGAAAGACGCATATAATAAACATATGAACAGATGCTCATATGAAAGGAGATCGAAACCATGAGAAAGACCTACAGGCTGGAGGAGCTGGACTGCGCCAATTGCGCCGCCAAGATGGAAGACGCCATCCGCAGGATCGACGGGGTGGAGAGCTGCCGGGTGAACTTTTTGACGCAGAAGATGACCATTGAATGCGCCGAGGAGGCGCTGGAAGGGATAATGAAAAAGGCGGCCGCGGCGATTAAGAGAATCGAGCCGGACTGCACGATTGTGGGGTAGACCATGACCAAAAAGCAGAAAAAGACGCTCGTGCGCATCCTGGTAAGCTTTGCGTTGCTCGTGGCGGCGGCGCTGTCCCCCCTGGAGGGGCCGGCGCGCCTTGGGGCCTTCCTGGCGCCCTACCTGCTCATCGGCTGGGACGTTCTGTGGGACGCGGCGCGCTCGGTTTTCCGCGGGCAGATGTTTGACGAGAACTTCCTCATGGCGCTGGCCACGGTGGGCGCGCTGGCGATTGGCGAGCTGCCCGAGGCCGTGGCGGTGATGCTGTTTTACCAGGTGGGCGAGCTGTTCCAAAGCTATGCGGTGGGCAAGAGCCGCGCCTCCATTGCGGAGCTGATGGACATCCGGCCCGACAGCGCCAATGTCGAGCGGGAGGGCGAAATCATCCAGGCGGACCCCGAGGAGGTGCGCGTGGGGGAGACCATCGTCATTCGCGCCGGGGAAAAGGTGCCGTTGGACGGCGTGATCCTTTCGGGGCGCACGACGCTGGATACCGCCGCGCTCACCGGCGAATCCCTGCCGCGCCAGGCCCAGGAGGGGGAGGAGGCGCTCAGCGGCTGCGTCAACCTCACGGGGCTAATCCGGGTGCGCGTGACCAAGCCGTTTGCCCAGTCCACCGTCTCGCGCATCCTGGAGATGGTGGAAAACGCCTCCTCCAAGAAGGCGCGGGCGGAGAACTTCATCACCCGCTTTGCCCGGGTCTACACCCCTGCCGTTGTGGCGGCGGCGGCGCTGCTGGCGGTGATTCCGCCCCTTTTGTTCCACGGCGCTTGGGGGGATTGGGTGCTGCGGGCGCTCACGTTCCTGGTGATCTCCTGCCCCTGCGCGCTGGTGATCTCCGTGCCGCTCTCCTTCTTTGGCGGCATCGGCGGGGCGTCGCGCAAGGGCGTTTTGATCAAGGGCGCCAACTACATGGAGACCCTCTCCAAGTGCTCCGCCGTGGTCTTTGACAAGACCGGAACGCTGACCGAGGGCGCCTTCCGCGTCACGGCCGTTCATCCGGAAAAGATGGAAGAGGCGGAGCTTCTGCGCCTGGCCGCGGCGGCGGAGAGCTATTCCAGCCACCCCATCTCCCAGTCGCTGATGGCGGCCTACGGCGGCCGGGTGGAGCGCGAAAAGGTGGAAAATGTGCGCGAAATCGCGGGCCAGGGCGTGCAGGCGGACTTTGAGGGCAGCACCCTTTGGGTGGGCAACGCCAAGCTGATGGCGGCCCTTGGCCTTAAGGAGAAGCGCCGCGGCGAGGCGGGCACCGTGGTGCACGTGGCGCGGGATGGGGAATACCTGGGCTACATCGTCATCGCGGACGCCGTCAAGGCGGGCGCCAAGGACGCGGTGCAGGCGCTGCGCGCCGCGGGCGTGACCCGAACGGTGATGCTCACCGGCGACCGGGAGGAGGTGGCCGCGCGCGTCTCGGCCGAGCTGGGCTTGGACGATTACCGCGCGGAGCTGATGCCCCAGGACAAGGTTGCGGCCGTGGAAGCGCTGATGCGCGCGGGCGCGGGCCGGGGCAGCCTGGCCTTTGTGGGCGACGGCATCAACGATGCGCCCGTGCTCACCCGCGCGGATGTTGGCATCGCCATGGGCGCGCTGGGCTCGGACGCGGCCATTGAGGCGGCGGATGTCGTGCTGATGGACGACAACCCCGCAAAGATTGCCCAGGCCATTCTGATCTCCAAGAAGACGCTGCGCATTGTCCGGCAGAACATCGTCTTCGCCCTGGGCGTCAAGGGCGCGGTGCTGGCCCTGGGCGCGCTGGGCGCGGCCAACATGTGGCTGGCCGTCTTTGCCGATGTGGGAGTGTCCGTCATCGCCATCTTGAACGCCATGCGCGCGCTCAAGGCCTGAGCCGCCGGCACAGGGCGCCGGAAGCACGATACAACAGCCATGGACGGGGGGAAGGCGGGCCGGTTTAGCCCCTCCCCCAGAATGCGGGATAGGGAGGCAGCGGCATGGACGAACTGTTGAAAATGACCGCCGTGGAACTGCGGGCGGCGATTCAAAAGAGAACGATCGGCGTGGAGGAATTGACGCGCGCCTATCTTGCGCGCATTGAAAAGCACGACAAAGCGCTCAACGCCATCGCCGAACTTGACGAGACGGCCATAAAGCGGGCAAGGGAGCTGGACGCGCAAAAGTCGGGGCGCGACGGCCTGTTGTTTGGGCTTCCCCTGCTGGTCAAGGACAATATCGACGTCGCCGGGCTGCATACAACGGCAGGAAGCATGGCCTTGGCGGACAATCGGGCGCGGACCAACGCGCCCGTTGTGGAAAACATGGTGCGCAACGGCGGCATTATCTTGGGCAAGACCAATATGACGGAGTTTGCCAATTTCACAACGCAGGGCATGCCAAACGGCTATAGCTCCAGAGGCGGCGCGGTGATCAGCGCCTATGGCCGCCAAAAAGACCCCGGCGGGTCGAGCACGGGCTCGGCGGTAGCGGTTTCGGCCGGGTTTTGCGCCATGGCGGCCGGGACCGACACCTCCTTTTCCATCGTCGCCTGCGCCGCGGAAAACGGCCTAGCCGGCTTCAAACCGCCGTTTGCCGCCCTATCTTCCGAGGGGATCGTGCCCATAGCCAGCACATTGGACGCGCCGGGGGCGCTGAGCAAGGATCTGTCGGATGCGATTTTGTGCTATCGCGCGATGTCGGACAAGCCCTTTGCCCCGATTCAGCCGATCCCTGCAAGGGAATTAAAAATCGGCGTCAACCTATACAACCGGGAGAGGGTGTCGGAGGCGCGGTTCAGGGAATATGAGCGGCTCTTCGATGCCATGAGAAGCGATGGCGCGCGCTTTTCCGCGCTGACACAGCCCTATTCTCCCTGGCAGATGTGGATAATGCAATGCGAATTTAGGCGAGACTTGGAGCGCTATCTTTCGCGTTCGTCCGCAAAACGGAAGACCCTGGGGGAGATCATCGCCTTTTACGAGGCCAACCCCCAAACCATGATGAAATACGGCATATCCCACTTGCAGGAGGCCGCCCAAAAGAGCGTCGATGATCCGGAGTACAAGGAGGCGATGGCGCAGCGCGCGCGAGTGCGCGATCAGGTCGTCCGGGAGTTGGAGGATTTTGACGCATGCGTCATGACGGGGCCGACCAACGTCATGCATTTTGTGGGATTGCCTTCTCTGGCGCTGAAATTGTGCGCGGGGGAGGATGGCCTCCCGCAGGGCATTATACTCTACGGCGCGGACGAGCGCAGACTCTTGGCCGCCGCCCTGACCGTGGAAACGTATTGTCAGCCCTTTAGCCCCCCGAGGTTAAAGACCTAAAGGGTTAGAAAAATTCCGAAGGGTAAAAAGCCGCCCGATCTGACTTGCACAGATCGGGCGGCTTTGCGTTAGGACGAGGCGGTCTCCTCCGCCGTGCCTTGAATGCGGCTGGCAAAGGCGTAAAAGCGGCGGCGCACCGCCAGCGTGCAAACCAGGCCCAGCGCCGTCACCCCCACCCAGGTCAGGATGGTGACGCCCCAGCCAAAGTAGGTGGAGATGGCCGCGATGCCGTAGGAGGAGATGGAGGAGGCCGCGTGCACGCAGGTGTTGAGCAGGCCGGAGATGGTGGAGGTCTTCTTCAGGCGCACAAAGTACATGGGCAGCATGCCCAGCAGCATCATGTTCACGCCCAGGGCGCACATCATGGTAAGGCCCAGCAGCAACAGGGACAGCAGCATGCTGCCCTGGGCAAAGGCGAGCGCCACCAGCGCCAGGGAGGCCACGGCAAAGAGGATGGAGGAGGTTTTGATCTCGTCCTTGACCACCCGGTTGAGCCGGTCGGTAAGATAAATGCCCAACAGGTTCAAAACGGGCAGGAGCGTGGCCGCCAGCGACGATGCGGCCGCGCCCAGGCCGAACTGCTCGGTCAGGTACGTGGGGATCCACATGCTCACCCCGTCCTTTAGGATGCCGTCGCTCATCAGCGCCACCCCCACAACGAGCAGGCCGGAGAGCAGGACCACGCGCGCGAGCGGCATGCCGGCGGGGCCGGCCTCCTCCTGATCGGGGCCTGCTTGGTAGACGATGCGCTTGTGGGCGTTGCGGGTCTCGATGCGGCTCATGCACGCCGCCCAGACCGCGCCGCAGGCGATGAGGCAGAGCGCCGCCGCCAGGAACACCCAGCGCCAGGAGAGCAGGAGCAGCATCAGCGCCGCCAGGCCATAGGCGGCCAGCGCCCCGACGGCCATGGTAAAGGAGATGTTGACCATGGCGCGCTTGCACTGCGCAAGGGGCAGCCACTCGGCCAAAAGCCGCGCGATGGGGGACCAGAGCATGGACTGAAGCAGGCCGTTTATGCACCAGAGCCAGTGCATCCCCGGCGGAACCAGACCCATGAGCAGGTTGACCGCGCCCGAGCCGATCAGGCCCACGGTGATCATGTGCCGCGGCGGGATGTGATCGCCCAGCACGCCGGAGACCAACTGGCCCACGCCGTAGCAGATGAAAAACCCCGTGCCGTAAAGCCCCAGCAGGCCCTTGTCAAAGCCGTCCAGCGTCATGGCCGGAATGGCGGCGGAATAGTTGTACCGGCCGATATAGGTCACCGAGTAGACCAGAAAGCAAAGCCAGAAGATGTGCCGCATGTAAGCGGGCATTTTTCTCGTTTCCGTCATGGTTTATCTCCCTGCAAAACGCTCGATCTTGGCGGCGCACAGCCGCGCCGCCAGCCCCGAAAGCCCGCCGGTTAAGATGGAGAGCAGGCAAAGGGGCGTAAAATAAAGGAGGAGCTGGGGCGTCGCCGTCAGGAGCATGGCCAGCAGCACCTGCCCCAGGCTGTGCAGCACCGCGCCGGCAATGGACTGCCCCACCGGGGTCACGCAGCGAAGCCGCCCGGTGAGCGTCATGGCCGCGAGCGAGAGCGCGCCGCCCACCGCGCTGTAGAGGAAGGACAGCGGCGTGCCAAACAGCAGCGCGGAGAGCGCCACCTTGCTCGCCAGCACCAGGGCCGCCGCGCCGCCGCCCATGGTGATCAGCGTCAGCAGCACCATCGCGTTCCCCAGGCCCAGGCGCGCGCCCGGCAGCGGCAGCGGGAAGAGCGACTCGACGTAGGATAGCGCCACGGCAAAGGTGGATAGCAGCGCGCAGAAGACCAGACGATGCGTTTTTTTCATGCCGGGCCTCATCGCGTCACCGCGTCCACGCCCTGCGCCGCGCCCTCGATGGTGACGGTGAGGCGGTTGGGCAGGCAGGTGATGGTCTCGCCGGTATGGCGGATGGGGCCCATGCGCATGCAGGCGCCGTCCGGGCAGTCCGCCTCCTCGATAAACACCGCGCCGCCGCGCACGCGCACGCGGTTGTAGCCGCATTCGTCAAAGGAGATGAGCGCGTCCGTCTCCAGCGGCAGCGCGCGAACAACGCCGCCGTTGATGCGCACCACGGCGCGGGCGGGCGGCGCCGCGGGCGTCAAAAACAGCGTCAGCGGCGCGGCCGCCAGGACCAGCGCCAACCCCAGAATGATGAGATCGCCTTTTTTCATGTCCGTTCCTCGTTGACAAAGGGGGAGGGGATGCGGTAGGCTAAGGGCGTGCCGGGCGCGTCCCGGGGAGGGAGTAAAATGGCTATGAGGAGAATTCTGTGCGCCCTTTTGGCCCTGCTGGCCGGCCTGTCGCTCAGCGGCTGCGCGCCGCGCGCCGTGACGCGGCAGAGCTTTGCCCTGGACACGGTGGTGACGGTGCAGGTCTTTGGCGGCGGGGAGGAGGACGCGCAGGCGGCGCTTACCAGGGTGGACGCTTGTGAAAAGCGGCTCTCGGCGCACATTGAGGACAGCGACATTGCCCGCATCAATGCCGGCGGGCCGGAGGCGGTGCCGGTGGACGCGCTGACCGTGCGCGTGCTCAAGGCCGCCCTTGACATCTGTAAGCAGACCGAGGGCAATTTGGATATTGCGCTGATGGACGTATCGGCGCTTTGGGATTACAAGAGCGAAAATGCGCGGGCGCCGGCCGCGGAGGAGATCGCCCGCGCGCTGGACCGGCCGGGCGTGGAGGCCGTGACCATCGCCCCGGAGGGCGTGCTGGCGGGCGGGGCGCACCTGGACCTGGGCGCGGTGGCCAAGGGCGCCATCGGGGACGAGGCCGCCGCGTGCCTTGCGGATAGGGGCGTCAAGAGCGCGCTGATCAACCTGGGCGGCAACGTCGTCACCCTCGGGGACAAGCCCGGCGGCGGGCCCTGGGTGGTGGCCATCGACTCGCCCTTTGGGGCGGGCTATGTGGGCCGCGTCGCCCTCTATGGCGGCAAGGCGGTGGCTACCTCCAGCGGGGCGCAGCGGTTCTTCGTCCAGGACGGCGTGGTCTATCACCACATTCTCGACCCCAAGACCGGCGCGCCGGCACAAAGCGGCCTTGCCTCCGTGACTGTGATTGACGACAGCGGGCTTGTGGCCGATGCGCTGTCCACCGCGCTCTTTGTCGCGGGCGAGGAGGATGCCGCGCGCATCCTGGAGACGCGCTTCCCGGATGCCGCCGCCATCTTGGTCACGGACGATGGCGCGGTGCGCGTGATTGGGGAGGTGGACTTCACCCCCGAGGCGTAGGCGCGGCCCGCGTTCCCTGCGCGCGTCCAAAGCGGCGTCGCGCGCATTCCTTCATTGATACGGCGGGAACGGGTTCCGGCGCGGCCCATCCCCTACTATACCGCGCCGGATGCAAAAAGTAAAGGAGCGCATAGACATGGAATATCCGGTAAAAAAGGGCGAGCGCCTGATCCTTGCGATCGAGCGCGCGGGCGGAGCGGGGACTGGCGTTGCGGTCGTGGAGGGGCTTGCGGTGCTGGTGGAGGGCGCGCTGCCCGGCGAGCGCGTGGAGGCGGAGATCACCCAGGTCCAGCCCCGGTACGCCGCGGCCAGAGTGCTGCGCGTGCTTGACGCCGCGCCGGGGCGCGCGGACCCGCCCTGCCCTGTCTACGCGGCGTGCGGCGGGTGCCGGATGCAGTTTATGGACTATGCGGCGCACCTGAACGCGCTGGGGGAGGGCGTTAAGCAAACCTTCCGCCGCGTGGCAGGGCTGACGGACTTTGCGCTGCTGCCCCCGCTCGGCATGGACGATCCCTGGCGCTACCGCAACAAGGCGGTCTACCGTGCGGGCATGGCCGAGGACGGGCCGCGCCTGGGCTTTGTCGCCCGCGGCACGCACCGCCTGGTGGCGGCAACGGACTGCCTTTTGCAAAGCCCGCAGGCGCGCAGCGTGGCGCGCGCCGTGGAGGCGTGGATGCGGGCCCAGCGCATTCCGCCCTATGACGAGCGAACGGGCAGGGGCCTGCTCCGTCACCTGTGCGTGCGCACTAACAGCCGGGGTCAGACCATGGCGGTGCTGGTGGCGGCCAGGGAGAACCTGCCCAACACGGCGGCGCTGGCAGCGGCGCTGCGGGCGGAGGTTCCCGGCCTTAGCAGCGTCATCTTAAACGTCAATTCCCGGCGCACGCAGGAGATCCTCGGCCCGCGCAACCGGCTGATTTGGGGCCAGGACCGGCTGGAGGAGGAGCTCCTGGGGCTGAAATTCAGCCTGTCGCCGCTTTCGTTTTTCCAGGTCAACACGCGCCAGGCGGAGCGGCTCTACGCGCAGGCGGCGGAGTTTTCGGGCCTTGACGGCGGCGAGGTGGCGGTGGACGCCTATTGCGGCGCGGGCGCCATCGGCATGGTGCTGGCGCGCCGTGCGCGCCGGGTGCTGGGCATCGAAATCGTGCCCGACGCCGTGCGCGACGCGCGCGATAACGCGAAGGCAAACGGGATTGACAACGTCGAATTCCTTTTAGGCGCCTGCGAGGCGGTGCTGCCCCGCCTGGTTCAAGACGGCTTGCGGCCGGAAGTCGTGGTGCTGGACCCGCCCCGCAAGGGCTGTGAGGAGGCGGTCCTTAGCGCCGCGGCGAACAGCGGCCCGGCGCGCATCGTCTACGTGTCCTGCAACCCCGCGACCCTGGCAAGGGACGCCGGGCGGCTTGCGGGGTTGGGGTATGCGCTCAAAAAGGTGCAGCCGGTGGATATGTTCCCCTGGACCGGGGAGGTCGAATGCGTGGCGTTGATACAGCGGGCGGAACCATAGAATTCAACATTTTATTGACCATACCGCATTCGATACAGTCAGGCCGAATCATTGAAAGAGGGGGCTGTAAAAGATCATAACCGTCTCAGTGGTCGTTGAGGTCGTTTAATGAGGACACAAAAGAATAGCGGCTAAGTAGGGTACTGCATCTCGCAGTATCCTTTTTTGTGAAGCAAAAGGGCGGTAGTATGACCAAAGTGATTGCCATTGCCAACCAGAAGGGCGGCGTAGGAAAGACGTGCACCGCGCACAATCTGGGCGTGAGGCTGGCGGATGCAGGGCGGCGCGTGCTGCTCATCGATCTGGATCCGCAGGAGAACCTGACCATGAGCTTGGGGAGCCAACCTGGACAATCCGGGGACCACCATCGCCACGCTGTTGGACAAGACCGTGTGGGAGGAGCACCTTGCGCAGGGCGAAGGCATAATGGACTGCCGGGAAGATGTGAGGCTGGTGCCTGCGTCCATTCAGTTGTCGGGGTACGAGGCGGCGCTGCCCAATGAGTTCGGGCGGCGCGTGCTGCGGCGGGTTCTGGAGGGGGGGAAGGAGCAGTTCGACGATGTGATCATCGACTGTCAGCCGTCGCTGAACGTACTGACGATAAACGCGCTGGCACGGTGGATTCCGTAATGATTCCCACGCAGCCGCGGTATATTTCTACGGCGGGTTTGTAGATGCTGCTCCAGACCATTTATAGGGTGCAGCGCAAGTTGAACCCGGAGCAGCGCATCGAGGGGGCTCGTTATCCTGATGGAACGCAGGCCGCTGTTTTCGCGCGATCTGGTGGAGAAGCTGCGCGAGAATTATGGGGGGTGTCAAGTATTATAGGTGAAACATACGTCAAGCCCAGATCGGAAATGCTAATTTGGAACATATGCATTTGCAATCCACAGTTAATGAGGCTTTCAACCTCCCTTTCCGATTGCTAGATATAGAATGGCTCCATCCTTGCCATTTCGATAATTTGCTGATAATGCGTATTTCACGTCCATTCTCCTTTATGTAGTAATTGGTCGCGCCTGGAGAACGAATATCTCATTTCCTTGAATTACCCATTCGATATCCTGTGGAGTTCCAAATGTTTTCTCAACTCTTTCTGCAACCGTACACAGATTCGAAATTTCTTGATTATCTAGCACTCTTATTGGTGCACTACTTTGCTCTGCCTTTTTACTTACTTCTTTTCTAGCCTCTATTCTGGTTATATATTCTTTTCTTCCTATATGACAAGCCTCAATCCCTCTCTGCTTGTTTACAATATACCTATCCGGATCAATCTTTCCATCTGTAATCGGAGTGTTTTGCCCAAAAGTGGCTTCAATAATTATTTTGTCCTTTCCATTTACAGGATCTTTGGTAAATAGCACTCCTGCTTTATCAGCAATTATGTATTCCTGAAAAATACAAGTCAAATCATGAACTTCATGTAATCCTACCCCCCGTTTTTTCATATAATCACGCATGTATCGCCCTGTCTCTACTAGCGCCATGGCTCGCCCCGTTACATCCATAAAGCCATCTAGATCCATCCAAGACTGCGGCAAGATGCAGGACTCCATCATACCTGCAAAGGAGTTTTGTTGCCCGTCTTCTCCACATATACACGGCCTAAATATCACAAGATCGGTTTGACTGAATATATCTAATGCTCGTTTAGCATATACATCGTAGTACTTTCTGATTTCGCATTCATAATAGTTTTCCAAATGAATAATTATTGTATTGGGAATTGTAATTTTTTTTTCTGACAAAATAATTAGATTTTTCGCCTTTGGAGCCATATCTTCACGATTTCCGAACGTATATACTTTCATGTTAATTGCCCAACACTTTCTTGACAAATGGTAGCAGCCTCCACAAACAGTATTTGTCTTCCTCAGGGATATCAATTCCCATTTCCGCCAATAAATTATGAATTCTTCCCCGGAGGAGAAGGATTGCCGGCGTGAACCTATTGTTTAGGAAAGAGCTATATTCTCGTTCCCATTTTTTTTGTTCCGAGAGCACTGCAGCAACCTCTATTGTTAAATCCGACTCCATCCAAGGGGCATTACTGTCGGGTTCCTTTCTCCTCTTTAGATAACTATTTTGTGTCGTCCTATCCAAATGAGTAAGAAATTCCAAATAATCGATTTGTACGTCAGGACATGCTTCGCTGAGTTCCAAGTATTTTCTATCCAAGTATTCTGGGATGAGCACTTTGTTCATTACGGTGTTATAAGAGAAAATATACTGCTGAACATCTCGATAAACATAATAGAGCAGTGCATATAATAAACTCAATTCCAATAGATCTCCATGATCGTTTGTTGAGTAAACCCTATTTACGTAATTTTCTGCATTGTTCATTTTTACTGTTGCTTGGGCATAGGTTGTTTTGTATCTATCCGCTAAATATCCTGGAGTAATCTCGTCGTTCTGCGTCTCCATTTTGATTAAGTTTCTGTAACTGCTACTTTCCGCCATCAGCCATTGATGAATTTGCGCATAAACATCATTTATTTTAGAAAGTTTTTCTGACACGATTTGCTCAAACATAAATCTCGCCCTCTCCTCCATTCATTGTTATAAACTTATCCTCCAATAGCTCTATCGCGTTCTCCACTCCAACAATGCAGGGAATGCCCACTTCTCGTGCTATGCACGCAGCATGTGATAATATTCCTCCGTCTTCTGTAACGATTCCAACAACCGCTGGATCAAGCGATGCGACCGAGGGCGGGAGAAAATCAGTTACCAAAATAACCTTTTCATCGCCCCGGAAACTTATATCGTCCTGATAAAGGACGCACTTACCTTCTGCAATACCTCTTGAAGCTGCAACACCATAAACTTTCATTTTCTCCTCCTGCGTAGTCCCCAATAATATGCAATATAACTTGGGAAATTAATAATCTGTATTGCTCTACAATCTGGCGATGGATATGGAATTCGCTTGTGGGTGATCCTCCAATAACTTTTCGTGATGATACCTGCATAATCACCTTTTCTCTTCCAATGCGAACAATTCTATGAAGAATCAATTTACCCTGTTGATTAATGCCCAATGCTAATTCTCCCACCCTAATTTTCTCGCAACATCTGATTCGAACTTTATCCCCGCTTTGTACCCAGGGATAACTTGAGTTACCGTTAACAACTAATTCGATTTCCCCTCTCTTCTTTAATATGGCTAATATGGCAATGATATCAGCTCTTCTCTCTAAAACACCACTTCATCCTGTACTCGTTACTATTCATGGAGAACTTGGATCAATACGTTCATAGGTATGACGAGAAATGCGTCAAACTGTCTCTAGGCGGCAGAAATCCGTTTGAGCACCGACAGAGCCTTGGCTTGAAGTGAGATTAAGTCCAGGAATCCGTCCGTCCCCCCGTTTTCTCTCTGATTTTTTCAGTTCGTATTTTTATAACTTTTTTGTAACATGAATTTCTCAAAAAGTCAATACAAAAATAATAAAGCGACGTTGAACACCAGAAAATCATCGTCCCCATGCTTTGTTTTTTAAGCTACGCCAGAACGGAAGCCGCTATATCTGCCATTTCTACCATAACCCAATCAAATCTTTGGCTCTCTTTTGCACCCGCAATGCTTTCGCATACTGCATAAGGCTAGGAACGTTCTTATTGAATCATAACATATCCCTGGATTGATTTGTTGAAGATTTCTTTATCCATCTTAAGAATCTAGCGTTCTCCTGGTCTCGCCGAGAGTAAGAAGTCCAGCTCAATTCGGTATGCTTTAATAAACGAATAATCAATCTGAGTTCGCTTTCGGGAAGCGTATTTGTCCATCGTGAAATGCCACTTAGCAGGGTTTCGCTCATGCCATAATCTTCGATCCAATGATAGTAGCCTTGTTTCACTTTTTCGATTATCATTGCAGGCGTAGAATTAAAGCTGATTATGATGTTTTCATGGCCGTTTGTGCCTAGTATTCATTCGGGGGGGTCATGTCTTGTATAATGTACCTGAACGCAATTGATCAGAAAGGCAGGGCCACTTTTTTCTGTACAAACCTTGCTTCGGAGATGCTGTGGAGATCTATTGATGAACATGTCTTCAGTTGCAAAAGTATCGAAAAAGACAGGGATATTCTCAATTTGGATTGGCGTTAACAGCAGTGCAAGCGTCAAGAATGATGTCGCCTTTACTACATTGGGAATAAAAGCTTGAGAATGGTAAAGGTGCATGTTGGAATTAAATTGAGGAGGAGTATGAGATGAAAGAGTATTATGCGCAAGTGCATGACGTTTGGTTTGCTATACATGCTGATGATGAACGTGTGCTTCACTATCTGCAAAGCAGCGTTCATGAGGCGTTGACGTATCACGAGAAAAGCGATGGGCATGTGGAGTACAGTCTAACTTTTTTACAGGGAAGCTATCGTTTTATTGAGGAGCTAAAGAAGGGACCACCGCCATCCATGGTTAATGTGCATGGCGGAGAGAAGCCCAATGCGCGCATCGATGCCGAATTGTATCGAGTAGGCGAAGAGAACGTTTATCGAATGGGCGCCTGTGTAGTGCGCTAAAAAGGGCGGCAAATCACGATTCTTTATGAAGAACTGGGCGATTTGCGATTTGTCGTCAAGAGCTTTATCGTGCAATCTATGAGTTTGGCTGGGTACAAAATGTTGCATGCAGCGGCAATTGTCTATAAGAATATCGCATATTTGTTATCTGGCACAAAGGGATCAGGGAAAAGCACGACATTGTTGGCAACGCTTGCGTTGAGCCCTGATATTGCAGTTTTGGGCAACGATCGAGTGGCATATATGCCAAAGAATGATTATGTGTACTGTATGGATAACAGCATAAGGATAACACAAAGCACACTGGATGTTTTGCTGAAGGGTTTTGGAAGCGAAAACATTGTTGTTGATTACATCATGAGGAATGCCGTGAGAAGCGACAGATATGAGAAGCTTTATTTGGATATGAAGGGATTTGGACGAAATGGGATATTGAAGGCGACTAAGGCAAAAATAGGCGGGGTGATACGCTGTGATTTTTCCAAAGAAAGGGAACGTCCATATATAGAAAGGCAAGGAGAAAACAATTTAGAAAGCTTGGTGATTGATGATCGCCAGGAGCATCCGAAATGGCTGAGTTTGGGCTCAAATTATGAGAATTGCTGTATGCAACATACTTATCCGGTGTGGGTGTTAAGATCGAATGCGGACATTGTGGAGAGCGCCAATATTTTAGTAGAATGCTTGAACGCATAGATAAGGGGACGCGCGCCTTGTGTCACGGAGGCAATGAAAAAGATCCCGAGCCAAAAGAAGGCGGCAGGGCTACCCCTATTTTTCAAAAGGCGGGTGGACAGAATCATCGTCGGCAGTTATGCTAAAAAGGGGGAATCCAAATCCGTATCGATGGATGGGAGCGGCAAAAAAATGAAGATCGGTGCGTGCCAGTATTGCGTTACAGGCAGTATTGCGTCAAACTTTCAAAGGATGAAGGAGGCGGTCTTTAGGGCCTCCCAGGCAGGCGTGCGCCTCTTGACGTTTCCGGAATGCGCGCTCACGGGCTATCCGCCGCATGATCTTGCGAGCGCCTCGCTAGCGGACTTTACACAGGTAGCCTCATGCCTGGATGCGTTGGATATGCTGGCAAAGGAGCGCCAAATGTACCTGGTTGTGGGCGCCATAACGAGGGAGGACGGCCTTATTTACAACAGCGCCGTTGTCTTTGCGCCGCAGATGGAGCGGCAAGTATACCACAAAAGGGCATTATGGGGATGGGATAGGGATCAGTTTCAGCCAGGAAATGCAGGCGGCGTATTTACGGTTGACGGATTTAAAATCGGCGTTCGGATTTGCTATGAGATTCGATTTCCGGAGTATTTCCGCGAATTGTACAGGCAGAACACGGATTTGAATATCGTGTTGTTCTACGATAGATCCAGCCGCGAGGACTGCTCCCGTTACGATTTGATCAAAGCGCATGTCCGCACCAGGGCGGTTGAAAATGTGTGCCATACGCTCTCTGTCAATACGGCCGGCCCGTATCAGACCGCGCCTACCGCGCTCTTCGACCGTTCCGGCAATGCGCTGATGGAGCTGGAGCGGGGCAAGCCGGGTTTGCTCGTTTGCGATTTGAACCCGTCGGAACTGGATTTCGGTGAGCGCGGAAGAAAAGAGATCTCCGATGCGCTGATAGAATGATCGACAACGAAGGCGCAGCCCGTGGAAACGGGCTGCGCCGTCGTTATTTGTTGTGGCCAAATGCCGCGCGAAGCGGCCCAGCGGCGGCCATCCATGATCATGGCGGCGAGGCGGGAGACGGCCGAGAGCGCAACGCCGGCCGCGAAGGGGGCGGACGGCAGGCGCAGAACAAAGATCAGCAGCAGGCAGGCGGCAAGGAGCGCGGTGGTGGCCAGGTAGGACCTGCGCGTCAGCCTTGGGCGATCCCCCTCCAAATACTGCTTGTTGGGGTGCAGCACCAGGGGGACGGCGTAAAGCGCGGCAAAGGACAGCGCGCCAACGCCGTACAGCACGGGCGCGGGGACGGGGAAAAACGAAAGGGCCAGCCCGGCGAGCAGGCCGGAGAGCATGACCAGAAAACAGTTTAGGTGGGTGGAGGCGTGATAGCCCCCGCCGTTGGATTGGCAGGTGTAGAAGATCGCCACCAGGATCGCCGCGGCCAGCAGCTGCCGCAGGAGAAGGCCGGCCAGGAGCAGCCCCGCGGTGCTCAAGATGGTGTAGAGGGTGATGTCAAAGCCGTATTCATAGATCTCGCGTTCCTTTTCCGAAACGAGTCCCTTTTTTATGAAATAGCTGGTCAGGCGCCTTGCCATGTACATCATGTTGATCTGCCTCCGTTAGATAGGGTATGGCCAGCGACGCATGAAACGCGCCGTCCGACGCGGTGAAGGAGGAAAAGCCCTGCGCGTTTTGGGCGATGGCCTGGATGTTGCGGATGCCCAGGCCGTGCCCTCTCTCCTTTTTGGAGGTGAGGAACCGCTCGCCCTCGCGCAGGATGGCGGCAGGGTCGCAGGGATTGGAGCACTCAATGTAGAGCATGTCCCGAACGCGGTGAATGTGCAGGGTGATCACCGGCTTATCAGGCGGGACGGGGAGGCGGGAAATGGCCTCAATCGCGTTGTCGAGCAGGTTGCCCACCACAGCGCACAAGTCAAAGTCGCTCAGCGGCGCGTTTTCCAGGCCGCACAGGTCGTGCTCGAATTCAATGCCGCTGTGGCGCATCTCCAATTCCTTCATGGTCAGCTCCGAATCCAGCGGCAGGCAGCCGGTGGAGAAGATGGAAAAGATGTTGCGGTCCGCCTCCTTTAAGTACGCGGCGCCCTCCTGGCTGCGCCCCGCGCTGATGAGCATTCCGGCGATCTGGATGTGATTCTTCATGTCGTGGCGCAGCCTGTGCAGCGAGTCGTTGATGCTGCGCAGCTCTTCCAGGCGGTGGGTTTCCGCCTCCAACTGATACTCCTTTTTCTGCCGCTCATAGTCGCGCTCGGCGTAGGTGGCCATGATCTCATACAGGAAAATGGAGGACACCGAGATCAGCAGCGTCAAAGACGCCGCAAGGAGCAGCCAGGGGTCCAGAAAGCTGACCCTGGCGTGGATGTAAAAGAGAATATCGATAATTGCGATGACCAGGATGTGGTTGACAAAGAACAGCAGGAGCGGGTAAACGTTGCTCAGCGGGCGGCGCTTGTGGCGGGAGATGGCAAACAGCGTCACAAACAGCGTAAGATTTGTCGCGGCCAGGAAGATCACGCGAAAGGCGTTCTGCTCCAACAGATAGGTTGTCGTCACGTCAAAGGCGGCGACAAAAATGTAGTAGCAAAATAGAACGATGCCGTTGAAGATGGGGATCAGCACCGCGTTCCACAGCAGCTTCTCCTTGAGCGATCCTTCAAAAAAGACGAGAGAATAGACCAAAGGCACGGCAAAGATCCACGTATCAAAGGACGGCATGTTGAAGAAAAGATAGAGCGAGCACAGAAAGGTGAAGCAGCCGCAGCACAGCAAGGAAGGCCATTTGGCGGGCGTCTTCCTTTGCAGCGTATGATCGATGAAATAAGTGACTAAAAATCCTTGAAACAGGTTCGCGCCCATTTCGATGAAAATCCAACCTAAGTTCTGCATAATAAGCCCTCGTTCTGCGAGTCTTCAAAGTCATTTGTCCGCGCGGAGTAAAATCTACTCTCATTCTACATTATACACTATTGACCGCCCAAATGGTATAAAGGGGCAAATTAAATTATTCGCCTCCTTCGGCCCTTGAACCACAACATGATGGGGCGGCATAAGCGGTATTCGCCTTTTCGCATGCTGTTTGTGAAGTGCACTGTTTGTATATAAATATGGACTATAATTGTACTAAAAGGAGGTGTACCCCATGAATAAGATTCTCACCGCGATTGCGAAGGTTGTTTATCAGAACGCGCTGGAAGGCGCTGGTTCTGCGAGCATCAAGGGAAGCTACGAGGTTAAGGTGCCCGCTTCTCTTCAGAAGAAGTAAGATTTTCTTCGATGGCGCGGCGTTCCGAAACGCGATTTCGGGACGCCGCTCTTGTTTTTTGGCGAAAAAAGAAGGAAAAGAGGCGGGGCGGGTGGAATTTAAGGAGCTTGCGCCCGCGGGCCGTGCCGGATGCGGGCGCAAAAAGGCCCCGCGCTTTGCACGGGGCCGGGTCAGCGGGATTTAGCGCAGGGTGAGGGAGGAGAGCATGGCGTCCAGCGCGTCCTTGCACGCATCGCCCACGCGCACAATCTCGATGCACAGCGCGTCTCCGCTCTCCAGCGCCACGGTGTAAAAGGAGCGGGTGACGGCGCTTCCATCCTCGGTCTGCTCGGTGGTCACGCCCATGTTGGCGGCGTAGCTGCCGGTGCCGATGAGCACCGCCTGCTTGTCCTGGCCCATGTGCTCCGCCTCATAGGCGGCTATGGCGTCCTTGGCAAGGGTGGAGACCACAAAGGAGGTCTGCGCGTCTTGGGCGCTGAGGGGGGTATAGGTGTCCTTGCCGTCGGCGGCGGCGAAGGCGAACAGCGCGGGATCATAGCGCAGCGCGTAGCCAAAGGAACCCTCCATGTCCTTAGGTTCGGGCTCCACAGGGTCATCGGGCGCGTCGGAGGGCGGCTGGCTGGGCGCGGCGTCGGGAGAATCCGCAGGGGCTGACGGTGCGGCAGTGGGGGCGTCGGTTGGCTGCGCCGAGGGCGCGGGCTTGGTCGCGCATCCGGCAAGCAGTGCCAGCATGGCCGCGCACAGCGCGAGGGATAGGATCTTTTTCATCTCAATTTCGCCTCCGTTTCATGGTAAATCGTTCCTTTCCTTAGAACGATTACTACACAAACGGCCGGGGGAAAGGCAAAGTTGCGCAAATTCTGTAAAAAGAGTTTGTCGCGGAAATGAAGGATTTTTAAACTGGAAACAAGTGAAAGGAGAATACAGCATGGCGGAGAATGCCGTTGTCTATGAAAAAAACGGAAGGAGCGCCGCGGCGGTCCGGTATGACGGGGCGCGGGTGAGCGACAGCAGCGCGGCGCTGGACCTCATGATGAGCGTAAGGCAGGAGACAGGGTGCGACCGCATCGCCCTGGCCAAGGAGGCGCTGGACGAGCGCTTTTTCATCCTGAGCAGCGGGCTTGCGGGCGAGGTGCTGCAAAAGGCCGTCAATTACCGGATCAAGCTGGCCATCTGGGGGGATTTCAGCCGCTATACGAGCAAGCCGCTGAAGGACTTTATCTACGAGAGCAACCGGGGCAGGGACGTTTTCTTTGTCAGCACAGAGCAGGAGGCCGTAGACAGGCTTCTGGACGCGCGGTGACGCTTTACAGACCGGGCGCGCGGGTGTATACTGCTTGACGTATGCGTGCGTTGAGGAGGAGACGATCATCATGATGAGGTTCTTGGAAAAGCATCGTATTTTTTACGGATGGGTGTGCGTGGCCTGCGGCGTAATGATCATGGCGGTGACGCATGGGGTGGTGCAAAACTGCTTCAGCCTGTTTATCAAGCCCGTGACGGAGGCTATGGGCTTTACCCGCCAGGGGTTCAGCGTCTGCCAGACCATCACCAACATCCTCTATATGGCCATCGCCCTGTTTTCAGGGACGATCTTTTCCAGGTTCAAGGTGCGCAGCCTGATGCGCGTTTCGTGCGTGGTGCTGCCGCTGGCATACTTTTGCTATTCCCTTTGCACGCAGCTTTGGATGTTCTACGCCGTGTCCGTGGTGGTGGGCGTGGCCATCTCGTTTTTGACGTTCCTGCCCTTTACGCTGATTATCGCCAATTGGTTTGAGGAAAAGCGCGGGCTGGCCATCGGCATCTGCTTTATGGGCAGCGGGCTGGGCGGCATGCTGTTTAACGCGCTGGCGGGCGGCTGGGTGGCGGCGCTGGGCTGGCAGGCGGCCTTCCGCATCCTGGCCGTGGTCATGGCCGCGGTGATGATTCCCCTCGTCTACCTGGTGCTGCGCGTAAGACCGCAGGAGGTGGGATGCAAGCCCCTGGGCGGCGCGGGCGCCAAGGACGGAGCGGAAGAGACGCCGCTCTACGGTCCGACCCTGTCAAAGGCCCTGCGCATCCCGGGTTTTTGGGCGCTGATCTTTATGGCGCTCGTGGTGGGGATGACCTCGACGATGCTTTCCAACACCATAGTGCCGCACCTGAGCGACATCGGCTTTGCCGCCACCTATGCTTCCGGCGTGATGAGCTGCTACATGGGCGTGCTGGCGGTCTGCAAGGTGATGCTGGGCGGCATGTACGACAAGCTGGGCATGAAAAAGAGCACGTTTTTGGCGGTTTCGGCCATCATTGTGGGGCTTGCGGGGCTGTACATGGGCGCGTTCCGGCCGGCGCACGTGATGATCGTGGCGGGCGCGGCGCTGGGCTGCGCGGTGGGCACCGTCGCCTACCCCATCCTGACGCAGGCCGCCTTTGGCACCCGCGCCTATGCGGCCATCTACGGCATCATCAGCGCGGCGAACTCCCTGGCCTGCTCCGTCTGCCCCATTTTTACCAACGCGGTTTATGACGGCACGGGCTCCTATAACGCGGCGCTGCTTTGCAGCATCGCCATGACGGTGGTGGCCCTGCTGATGCTGCCCATCATCCGGCCTCTGCGCAGGGAGGCGGAGCGCGAAACGGACATGGCCTAAAAGAGAGTTAAGCGTAGGGCGCGAAAAGCCGCCCCTTGCCAGCGTGCAAGGGGCGGCTTTTTTGCGCGGGGCACGCGAAGGCGGCGCCAACAGAGGCGAGGAAATTTTTGCGCCGGAGGGAAGATCCTGCATAAAATCATTCGCTTCGCGCCGAAAAACTGCCATGATTATGCAAAAGGGAACAGATTCATGCAATTTAATCTTTTTTTGCTTGACTTTGCAGAAGTGAAGGAATAGACTACTAAAATGATAAATTATTATAAGTAATAATAATTTATTGCCCAATTTGTTGACGCGAGAGCATGGCAAGGACAATCGATCCAAACGACATAAAAAATGATGAGAAAGGTTGTGCGGCAGCATGAAAAAGCGCATTCATTCCGACAACGCCCCCAAGGCCATCGGGCCCTATTCCCAGGCGGTCATGGCGGGGGACTTCCTCTACATCTCCGGACAGATCCCCCTTTGCCCGGTGAGCGGACAGGTGGTGGGCCAAACCGCGCCCGAACAGGCGGTGCAGGTGTTTAAAAACCTGGAGGCGATTTTGAAGGAAGCGGGCATGGGCTTTGACAACGCCGTCAAGACCACGGTGCTGCTGAGCGATATTGCGGACTTTGCCGCCGTAAACGAGGTCTACGCGCAGTACATCAGCGGCGAGGTGCTGCCCGCGCGCGCGGCCTTTGCGGTGCGCGACCTGCCCAAGGGCGTAAAGGTTGAGATTGAAATGGTGGCCTACAAGGGCTGAGGAGGAGGGTACGCGCATGATGACCGTTAAGGAGCAGTATCAACTGCACGATGAGATCCTCAAGGACCGCATCCACAACCTGATGCCCCAACTGATGAAGGAATGCGGCGTGGAGATGTGGGTGGTGATCTCCAAGGAATACAACGAGGACCCGGTGTTCCGCACGCTGGTGCCCGCGCTGGTCAAAAACGCCAGCCGCGTGACCTGCCTGGTGTTCTGCCTGGACAAGGAGGGCAATTACGAGGCGCTCAACGTATCCCGGCCCAACCCGCGCTTCGAGGGCTTTTACAAGCAGGCGATGAACCGCAAGGACGATGTGTTCGAGGCGCTCAACCACCTGATTGCCAAGAAGAAGCCGCAAAAGGTGCATGTGGACATCTCCAACGAATGCGCCGTGGCCGACGGCCTGAGCAAGAACACCTACGACAGGCTGACCACCGCGCTTTGCGGCAGCTCGATGCTGGTCAGCGCCGAAGATCTGGTGATTCGCTGGATGGAGACGCGCACGGCGCGCGAGATGGAGATCTACCCCATGATCTACAAGCTGTCCATGGACGTGGTGGATCAGGTGTTCTCCGCGGACTTTATCAAGCCCGGCGTGACCACGACCACGGACGTGGAGTGGGGCATCATGCAGCGCATCAACGAATACGGTCTGCCCTTCTGGTTCGCCCCGGACATCGACTTGCAGCGCAAGGGATCGGACGACACGCGCATGTCCGGCGTGGTGATTGAGGAGGGGGACATCGTGCACTGCGACATGGGTTTGGCGTGCATGGGCCTTAACACCGACACGCAGCGCAACGTATACATCGGGCGCAAGGGCGAGACGGAGATTCCGGCGGGCATCCTTGCGGCCTTTAAGACCGGCAACCGCTTTCAGGACATCGTGCGCGGCAGCTTTGAGGTGGGCAAGACGGGCAACGAGGTGTTCTTTGCGGCCATGGAAAAGGCCAAGGCGGAGGGCATCACGGCGATGAGCTACTGCCACCCCATCGGCAGTTACGGCCACGGCGCGGGGCCGTCGGTGGGCATGTACGACAACCAGGGCTTTGTGCCGGGGCATGGCGAGCTGCTCTTCCACGACAACACCTGCTACGCGCTGGAGCTCAACATCACCCAAAGGGTGCCGGAGTGGGACGGCCAGCCGGTATGCATGATGCTGGAGGAGACCATCGGCTTTGCGGGCGGAAAGACTTTCTTTATGGACGACAAGCGGGAGATCATCCGCTTTGTGCGCGTCTGACGGGAGGCGGGGGGACCACCCCTCCGCCGCCTAAGGCGGCACCTCCCCTCAAGAGGGGAGGCTTTCCGCTGGCGGCGCTGCTGAGTTTTAGGAGGATGGGCAATGGATATACGCGCGAAGATGAACGCCGGCTTTCGGGACCTGGAGGGCGGGCTGTTTAGCAAGGTGGAAAAGGCCGACGTGGGCGGCGTGGCGGATGAGATCGTAAGGCTGGGAGGCGACATGCTGGGCTGGGCGGACCCCTTCATGCCCGACGACCGCATGCCTGAGGAGGTCAAGCGCATCGCCATAGAGCGCATTGAATCGGGCGCGTGCTCGCACTACACGCACCCGGTGGGGGATATGGCGCTCAAGGAGGCCATCGCCCGCAAGCTACAGCGCCAAAACGGCCTTGCCGTCGTGCCGGAGCGCAATATCCTGATCACGCCCGGGTCGGATTCGGGGCTGCTGTTTGCGATGATGCCCTTTATCTCCCCCGGAGACGAGGTGCTGGTGCCCGACCCCAGCTACCCCAGCAATTTCCTCAACCCCAAGCTGCTGGGCGGCAAGGCGGTCTCGGTTCCGCTTGACGAGGCGGCGGACTTCCGCCTGACGCGCGGGGCGCTGGAAGCGGCGCTGACCCCAAGCACGAAGATGGTGCTGCTGACCAACCCCAACAACCCCACGGCCACCGTGTATTCCCGGGAAGAGATGGAGATGCTGGCCGCGTTCATCCTGGAGCACGACCTTGTGGCGGTGGTGGACCAGGCGTTTGAGGACTTCATCTACGACGGGCGGGAAATGGTGACGCTGGCCAGCCTTCCGGGCATGTGGGAGCGGACGGTGACGGTGTTCTCCGTCTCCAAGGGCATGGCGCTCAGCGGCACGCGCGTGGGGTATTTGGTGGCGGAGGACCACATCATGGACGTGATGTACGGCTGCGCGGTCAACGTCATCGGCACGACCAACTCCACCTTTCAGGCGGCCACGGCATACGCCTTTGATCATCCGGAATTTATGGAGGAATACAAGGCGATCTTTGACGCGCGCAGGCGGAGGGTGCACGACATTTTGTCGGGCATTCCCGGGGTGACGGTGCGGATGCCGCAGAGCGGATTCCTGATCTGGGCAGACGTTTCCCATCTGGGGAGCGCCGAGGAGGTGGCGGCGTACCTGATTGAGGAGGCCAAGGTGTGCATCAACGCCGGGACGGCCTACGGCAAGCAGGGCGCGGGGCACCTGAGAATCGTCTACGGCTGTTTTGCGGATTCCGGCCGCATTTACGCGGCGATGGAGCGCGTCCGGGAGGCGCTGCTCAAACTTGGCAGGGAAAAGAACGTTCGGGCTTAAGACCCGCACAGGCAAAGGAGAAATATCCATGATGGATTCGAGAGTCAAAACGCTGGCAAAAAACCTAATCCGCTACTCGCTGAAGCTCAAGGCGGGCGAAAAGGTGCTCATTGAGACGCGGGGGCTGGACATTCCCCTTGTCCGGGAGCTGATCAAGGAGGCCTACGCCGTGGGCGGCCTGCCCTTTGTCAATCTGAAGGAGCCGCGCATTGACCGCGCCATCATCGAGGGATGCTCGAAAGAGCAGCTGGAGCTGATGTACAAGTGGGAAGAGGAGCGGATGCTGGCGATGGACTGCTACATCGGCATCCGGCTGCCGGAGAACGCCTACGAGGAGACGGGAATCAACTTTGAGAAGATGGAGCTTTACAACGCGCTGTACGACCGCAAGCTGCTGATGGAGGTGCGCTGCCCCACGACCCGGTGGGTGGTGCTGCGCTACCCCACCCCGGCCATGGCGCAGGCTGCGCAGATGGGCACGGACGACTTTGAGGACTTTTACTTCAACGTCTGCTGCCTGGACTACGAAAAGATGTCCCGCGCCATGGACCCGCTCAAGGCGCTGATGGACCGAACCGACAAGGTGCGCATCACCGCCAAGGGCACGGACCTGACCTTCTCCATCAAGGGCATGGGCGGGGTCAAGTGCGACGGGGAGTGCAACATTCCCGACGGCGAGGTGTACTCCGTGCCGGTGAGGGATTCGGTCAACGGCTACATCACCTACAACACGCCCTCGATGGTGGACGGCTTCTGCTTTGACGCCATCCGCTTCGAGTTTGAAAACGGCAAGATCGTAAAGGCCACCAGCAACGACAACGAGCGCCTCAACGCCATTTTGGACACCGACGAGGGCGCCCGCTACATCGGGGAGTTCGCCATCGGCGTCAACCCCTACGTCACGCGGGTGATGAACGAGACGCTCTTTGACGAGAAGATCATGGGCAGCTTCCACTTCACCCCGGGCAACTGCGTGATGGGATGCGACAACGGCAACGTTTCGCAGATCCATTGGGACCTGGTGCTGATCCAGACGCCGGAATACGGCGGGGGCGAGATCCTCTTTGACGGCGAGGTGATCCGCAAGGACGGGCTGTTCGTCCGGGAGGACTTAAAGGGCCTCAATCCAGAGAATCTCAAGTAAACCGGGAGACGGAGAAAAGCGGGGGGAGAGGAGAATACCGTGACCAAATACGTCATCAAGCGCCTGCTGATCGCCATTTTGACGCTGTGGATCATCCTGACGGCGACGTTTGTGCTCATGAAGTCGATTCCGGGCGACCCGTTCGCCAACGAGAAGATGATCCTGCCGGAGATCCGCGCCAACATGGAGGCCAAGTACGGCCTGGACAAGCCGCTGATCGAGCAGTACGTCATTTACATGAACAACCTTTTGCACGGGGACTTTGGCGTGTCCTTTAAGTACAAGAACCGCTCGGTCAACAGCATCATTGAAACGGGCTTCCCCGTCTCCTGCGCGCTGGGCCTGAGCGCGTGCTTTATCGGCCTGGTGCTGGGGGTGGTCTTTGGCATCCTTGCCGCCATCAAGCGCGGAAAGTGGCCGGACTACTTGGTGATCTTCATCTCCATACTGGGCGTATCGGTGCCGGCGTTCGTCTTTGCCAGTCTGTTCCAATATTTCTTTGCGGCAAAGCTGAAGTGGTTCCCGGTTTCGGGCTGGGGCACGCTGGCCACGATGGTGCTGCCGGCCCTGGCGCTGGGCTTCCGGATGGTGGCCTACATCGCGCGCATGATGCGCACCTCCATGCTGGACGTGCTCTCCCAGGACTACATCAAGACCGCCAAGGCCAAGGGCTTGACCCAGCTGGAGATCATCACCAAACACACCATCCGCAACGCCATCATGCCCATTGTCACCGTATCCGGCTCCATGATCGCGTCGACCATGGTGGGTTCCTTCATCGTGGAGAACATCTTCAACGTTCCGGGCATGGGCAAATACCTGGTCAACGCCGTCAAGGACAGCGACTACACCATGATCATGGGCATGACCGCGTTTTACGCCATCATCATGATCCTGATGATGTTCCTGGTGGACATCGTCTATATGCTGGTAGACCCGAGAGTCAAAATGGATTAAAGGAGGTGCGCCCCACATGCATGCCAATCCCCTTTCCCGCGACCAATTTGAGCGCACTCTGAAGTCCACGGCCGCGCTCAACGAGATCAAGCGCCCGGCCACCACCTATTGGAAGGATGCCTGGCGCCGCCTCAAGGCCAACCCGGTGGCCATGGTCTCCCTGGTGGTGCTGGCGCTGATCGTGGTACTGGCCATACTCGTGCCGGTATTCTCCCCCTATGATTACGCCACGCAGGACACCAAGTCCATCAACCAGGCGCCCAGCGCGGCGCACTGGTTCGGCACCGACACCTTGGGCCGAGACGTCTTTGTAAGGTGCTGGGTGGGCGCCAGGGTTTCGCTGCTGATCGCGCTGGTGGCCACGCTGATCAACGTCATCATCGGCGTGCTCTACGGCGGCATCTCCGGCTATTTCGGCGGGCGGGTGGACATGTTGATGATGCGCGGGGTGGAGATCATCTACACCATCCCGGACCTTTTGTGGGTGATCATGCTGATGGTCATCATGGGCCCGGGCTTAAAGACCATCATCATCGCCATCGCTATCACCGGCTGGGGGTCCATGGCGCGCCTGGTCAGGGGTCAGGTGCTCCAGCTCAAGCAATCGGAGTACGTCATGGCGTCCAAGACCCTGGGCGGCGGGTTCGGCCGCATCATCTTCAAGCACCTGATCCCCAACACCATGGGGCCCATCATCATTGACCTGACCTTCTCCATCCCCAGCGCCATCTTTACCGAGGCGTCCCTGTCCTACCTGGGACTGGGCATTCCCGTGCCGCTGGCCAGCTGGGGCACGCTGGCCAACGAGGGCGCCAAGATGCTGCTGCTCTTTCCCTACCAGCTGCTCTTTCCCGCCCTGCTCATCTCGCTGACCATGCTGGGCTTCAACCTGCTGGGCGACGGGCTGCGGGACGCGCTGGACCCCCGGCTGCGCAAATGACGAAAGGAGCGCGCGCATGAGCGAAAACAAGGATAGAAAGCCGCTGCTGAAGATAGAGGATCTGCACGTCTCCTTTATGACCTACGCCGGCCGCGTGCAGGCGGTGCGCGGCGTCAGCCTCTCCATGGAAAAGGGGGAGATCCTGGCGGTGGTGGGCGAATCGGGCTGCGGCAAGTCCGTCACGGCCCAGACCATTTTGCAGCTCAACCCCTCCCCGCCCAGCGTCATCGAGGGCGGAAAAATCGAGCTGGAGGGCCGGGACCTGATCAAGTGCTCGGAATCCGAGATGCGCAAGGTTCGCGGCCGCGAGATCAGCATGATCTTTCAGGACCCCATGACCTCGCTCAACCCCACCGCGCGGGTGGGCAACCAGATCATGGAGGGCATTTTAAAGCACCAGAAGGTCAGCCGCAAGCAGGCCTACGACCGGGCCGTGGAGATGCTGAGGCTTGTGGGCCTTTCCAACCCCGAGCAGCGCATGCGGCAGTACCCGCACGAGTTCTCCGGCGGCATGCGCCAGCGCGCGATGATCGCCATGGCGCTGGTGTGCGATCCCAAGATCTTGATTGCCGACGAGCCGACCACAGCCCTGGACGTGACGATTCAAAGCCAGATTGTGGACCTGATGCTGGAGCTGCGGGAGAAGCTGAAAACCGGCATCCTCATCATCACCCATGACATGGGCGTGGTGGCGGATATTGCCGACCGCGTGGCGGTGATGTACGCGGGGATGATCGTGGAATCGGGCGACGTTCAGGAGATCTTCTACCATCCCAAGCACCCCTATACCTGGGGGCTGCTGGACTCCATCCCCAAGCCCGGCACGGGCCGCACCGACCGGCTGGTGCCCATCGACGGCACGCCGCCGGACCTCATCTACCCGCCAAAGGGCTGTCCCTTTGCCGCCCGGTGCGATTACTGCATGAAGATCTGCCACGAGCGCATGCCGGAGATTACCGACGCCGCCGGCGGGCACCAGGTGCGCTGCTGGCTGCAACACGAGTACGCGCCCAAGGTGGAAAACCGCTACACAACAGGGGAAGGAGGAGAGGACCATGCTGCTGGAAGTCACCGAGCTTAAAAAATACTTCCCCGTCGGGGGCGGCAAGATGCTGCGGGCCGTCGATAGCGTCACCTTTGGCATTGAAAAGGGCGAGACGCTGGGCCTGGTGGGCGAATCGGGCTGCGGAAAGTCCACGCTGGGCCGCACCATCATCGGCCTATACGAGCCCACGGGCGGCCGCATCGTCTTTGACGGCCAGGACGTGACGCGCTTAAAGGGAAAGCAGCGCCGCCAGTTCACCAAGAACATGCAGATGATCTTCCAGGACCCCTACGCCTCGCTCAACCCCCGCATGACGGTGGCGGACCTGGTGGGCGAGGGACTGGACATCCACAAGACCTACCGCGCAGAGGCGCGGCAAAAGCGCATCTTCGAGCTGCTGGACCTGGTGGGCCTCTCCCAGGAGCACGCCAGCCGCTTCCCGCACGAGTTTTCCGGCGGCCAGCGCCAGCGCATCGGCATTGCCCGCGCCCTGGCCATCGAGCCCAAGCTCATCATCTGCGACGAGCCCATCTCCGCGCTGGATGTCTCCATCCAGGCGCAGGTGGTCAACCTCCTGGAGGACTTGCAAAAGGAGCTGGGGCTGACCTACCTGTTCATCGCGCACGACCTGGCGATGGTGGAGCACATCTCCGACCGCATCGCCGTGATGTATCTGGGCGCGATGGTGGAGCTCGCGCCGGCGGGCGAGGTGATGACCCGGCCGCTGCACCCCTATACCCGGGCGCTGCTCTCCGCCGTGCCCTTTGCCGATCCCGTCGCCTCGCGCCAGAGGAAGCGCATCAAGCTCGAAGGCGACGTGCCCAGCCCCATCTCCATCTTGCAGGGCTGTAAATTCCAGACCCGCTGCCCCTATTGCACCGAAGCGTGCAAGCGCCAGGCGCCGCCCCTTAAGGAGGTAGAGCCCGGCCGCTATGTGGCGTGCCTTAACGACCAGGCCATCGCCGCGCAATAGGGCGGAAAGGAGTACGAAATGGACGCACAGGTATTTATCAACCACCGGGCGCTGCTGGCAAAGGAGATGCCGGAGCAATCCCTGCTCTTCCTCTTTGCGGGCGCGCCCAAGCAAAAGACGCTGGATATGGACTACCCCTTCCGCGTGGACAATAACTACTACTACATGACGGGCTTTGACAAGGCCAATCAGTTCATGATGATGACCAAGCTGGACGGCAAGGTCAACGAATGGCTCTTCATCGACCGGCCGGACCCGTACTTGGAGCGGTATTTTGGCAAGATGATCGACCTTGAGGAGGCGGCGGAGAAGAGCGGCATAGCCAATGTGCGCTATCTGGACCGCTTTGATTGGGAGATCGGGCGGCTGCTGAGCCGCAACAACTTTAAGACGCTGCTGATGGACTTCCACAAGCGGGAGCTGAACACGGTCGCCTACCCGGAAAACGACATGTGCCGCCGCATCACCGAGGCGCACCCGTATCTTACGGTATCCAACATCGCCCCGGTGATCAACAACCTGCGCCGCGTCAAGTGCGCGCAGGAGGTGGAGTGCGTAAAGCGCGCCATCGCCATCACCGAGGAGGGCATCAAGGCGATCTTGGATCACCTGCGGCCCGGCGTCAACGAGGCGGAGCTCCAGGCGCACTTCGACTTTGCGCTGACCATGAACGGCGCCAAGGACAATGCCTTTGACCCCATCATTGCCGGCGGGGTCAACTCAAACGTGCTGCACTACTCAAAGAACGACCAGGTGGTAAACGACGGCGACGTGCTGCTGATCGACCTGGGCGCGGAGTACGGCTATTACGCCGCCGACATCAGCCGCACCTTCCCGGTTTCCGGCAAGTTCACCCAGGAGCAGAAGATCTACTACGAAGCGGTGCTCTACGGGCAGCAGAAGGTGCTGGAGTACCTGGCGCCCGGAAAGCCTGTGGAGGACACCCTCAGGATTGCCCGGGAAGCCATCGGCCAAAGGCTGATGGAGGCGGGGAAGATTCAGGACCTAAAGGAGATGGAGCGGCTGCTCCCCCACGGCGTGAGCCATTACGTGGGTCTGGACTGCCACGACGTGGGCGACCGCGGCCTGCTGGCCCCGGGCATGATCGTGACGATGGAGCCGGGCGCCTACATGCCGGAGCTGGGCTTTGGCATCCGCATTGAGGACGATGCGCTCATTACGCAGGACGGCGCGGTGCTGCTCTCCCCCACCATTCCCAAGACCGTGGAGGAGATTGAGGCGTACATGGCCGCCCGCAAGTGACAAAGGCCCTCCGCGGGGCGACCCGCGGTTGACCATAAATCCCCATTTAACCATTGGAAAGGATGAGACCCCATGAAGAAGTTTCTAGCCCTCATGCTGGCGCTGGTGATGGCGGTAATGATGTCCGCCTGTGCGGGCCAGCCCACCGATCCCGTGGCGGACCCCACCCAGGCCCCCACGGCCTCCGGCGATCCCGCCACGGACGATCCCGCGGCCCCGGCCGACGATGACGGCATGGCAGAGGATCAGACCCTGCGCGTGTCCATCGCCGTGGACCTGACGGACCTCAACCCCCTGACCGAGACCACCACCGAAGGCTCCGAGATGATGATGACCGTGCTGGACAGCCTGGTGCGCCAGGGCGAGAACGGCACCATCGAGATGGGCAGCGGCCTGGCCGAGAGCTGGGACGTTTCCGAGGATGGTCTGACCTACACCTTCCACCTGCGCGACGCCAAGTTCAGCAACGGCGACCCCATCCGCGCACAGGACTTTGAGTACACCTGGAAAAAGGCTCTGGCCCCGGAGACCGCCTCCGAATACGCCTACATGCTCTACACCATCGAGGGCGCGCAGGCCTACAACGTGGGCGAGGGCACTGTGGACGGCGTGGCCATTCACGCTGTGGACGACAAGACGCTCGAAGTCAAGCTCGTCAACCCCATCGATTACTTTGTCGGCACCCTGGTCATTCCGCAGTTCTCCGTTGTGCCCGAGGGCTACATCGAGGAGTGCGGCGATCAGTTCTTCATGGATGTGGAGCACATGGTGTTCTGCGGTCCGTTCGTGATGACCGAGTGGGTGCCCTCTCAGCACATCACGGTGGAGAAGAACCCCAACTACTGGGATGCGGACAGCGTGAAGCTGGACAAGATCATCTTTGAGATGGTCACCGAGACCAACACCATCGTCAACATGTACAACACCGACCAGATCGACGTCATGAAGGTCGGCGCGGACTTCCTGGATACCTACCGCGGCGAGGCGGGCTTTATCTCCGTGACCGAGCCGGTGACCGAGTACGTCAAGTTCAACTGCCAGAACGAGTTCTTCGCCAACGCCAAGATCCGCAAGGCGTTCTCCATGGCGCTGGACCGCGTGTCCTACATGAACGACTTCATGCGCACTGGTTCCTCCCCGGCCTACGGCTTCATTCCCCCGTCCATCCAGGGCTCGGGCGCGAAGGACTTCCGCGACAACAACGGCGACCTGTATAAGGACCTGGGCAACGGCGCCACCGTCGAGGAGGCCAACGCCCTGCTGGACGAGGGCCTTGCCGAGATTGGCAAGACCCGTGAGGACCTCAATCAGGGCCTGTCCCTGGTCATTGGTCAGGGCGACGACAACCTGAAGACCTCCCAGGTGTTCCAGGAGTACTGGAAGAACAACCTGGGCGTGGACGTGGAGATCAAGTCCTTGCAGTACTCCCTGCGCCAGGCGGAGTACCAGGGCAAGGAATACACCATCGGCAAGGAAGGCTGGGGCGCCGACTACAACGACGCGATGAGCTTCCTGGAGCTGTTCATCACCGACAGCCCCTACAACGATGTGTACTACTCCAACCCCGAATTTGACAAGCTCCTTGCCGAGGCCAACACCCTGCACGGCGACGAGCGCCTCAAGAAGATGGAAGAGGCGGAGAAGATCCTCGTGGAGACCGACGGCGTGATCGCGCCCACCTTCTTCCAGACCCGTTCCTGGGTTGCCAAGGACAAGGTCAAGGGCATCATCCGCAACGGCACGGGCCTGCGCGTGGACTACAAGCACGTTTACATCGCCAAGTAAAACCGGCGTGGCGCTGCGGGCGCCCGCCCCTTCCCCCAAAAAAAGGGGAGGGGCGGGCGCTCTTTTTTTCTTGACAGACGTGAGGTACTGTGCTATACTGCCCTAAATCCAAAGGCAAGGATGAGGAGAGTACCCTCCTTTAGGTCCTGTACAAGAGACCCCGGCAAGGTGGAAGCGGGGACAGGGCGAGGTTGGGGAAAATCACCTCGGAGCCGCGCGCCGATGCCGCAGAGCGGAGGCCGCGCCGGGAGCGCCCGTTAAAGCGCGAAGGTATCGAGTCTGCTAAAAGCGAGGCTCCGTACCGGAATGAGGCGCGCGCCGCGAGGCGGGCGCAATGCAAGGTGGTACCGCGCACGGCTCTATGGCCGCCGCCCTTGATCGTTCAGACGAGGGCGGCGGCTTTTGCCTTTTGGAGAATCTCAATACGCGATAGGAGGAGACAGCATGCAGGACAAACTCAAAAACGGGGAACTTGTCACGATCCGGCCGCCGCGGTTGGAGGACGCCGAGGGCTTGATCGAGCTGATGCAGCGGGTGAACGCTGAGACGCGCTTCCTCGCGCGCGGGCCGGGGGAGTTCAACGTCACCGTTGAAAAGGAGCGCGCCTTCATCGAGGGCGTGCTGGCCGACGAGGACGGCGCGTGGTTCACCGCCGAGGTGGGCGGGCGCATCGTGGGCAACTGCTCGGTGGGCCGGGTTGGGCGGCAGAAGCGCTTCCGCCACCGCGCCACCATCGCGCTCTCGGTGGAACAGGCGCACTGCTCCCTGGGCATCGGCAGCCGGTTCATGCAGGCGGCGATTGACTGGTGCCGCAGCAAGGGCATCGAACAGCTGGAGCTGGAGGTGGCGGCGAAAAACGAGCCCGGCCTGCGCCTTTACACCAAGTTCGGGTTTGAGGTCACTGGCAGGATGCCCCGGGCGCTCAAATACGCGGACGGCGACTATGACGACCTGGTGGCCATGGTCAAGCCCCTGGGCGGCACGGCGGCGCAGGCGTAGGGCCGGGCGCTTGGCGCTGAGGCCATGCACGGCGGCGGATATTCCGCGCCCCGCCGCGCTGCGTGAACGCCGCGATGATTCGCGGGGGTCCCGCCATGGGGCCGGCTGGTGAACAGCGCGGGGACACCGCCCCGCCTACGCAAGAGGTGGGGCGGCTGCCCGCGATGGCGGCGCAGCGCTTAAGGGATGAACCCAGTTGGCAACAGACCTGCGCTGGGGAGGCTGTTGCGCGATCCAGGCGTTTGCCTGCCGCGCATCCAAGACGCTTAGGGCCTGCCGCCCTCATGCATTGCGGGCGGCAGGCATGTCTTTTATCCTCGAGCATAGAATCGGGGTTTGGGAAGGAGTGCATTATGTATCACAACAGTGAGTTTCCTGTACTGGAATTTGACGACAATCCGGAAGCAAGATTAAACCCGGAAAATTTCACGCATGAGAAGTTTGAGACGGACAAGATGGTGATAACCTTCTTTCCGGAGGTCGTAGACCGGCTGGCAAAGAGGGGACAGATCGTTCAGGAGCGGCTGATGCCCGGTGAAAACCCCCTGATGGTTTATCGCTTTGCGGAGCAGCCCGACGTGTTGTTGACGCTTGGACGGGTTGGCTGCCCTGCTTGCGCGGGGGGCCTGGACGAATTTCACGCAATGGGGATTGAAAAGGTCATGTTCTGCGGCGGGGGCGGTGTTCTGGATCGCAGCATCGAGGTTGGGCAGATTCTCGTGGTAGACGGCGCCATTCGGGACGAGGGCTTTTCATATCAATACCTGGCGCCGTCAAGAGTGGTTTACGCCGATTCGGAGGTTGCCGGCAAAATCAGAGCCCATCTGGAGCAGCGCAAGATTCCCTATCTTCGCGGGTTGACGTGGACAACGGACGCCATCTTTCGGGAGACAACCGACCGGATCAACAAGCGGAAAGCGGAAGGCGCGAAGATCGTGGAGATGGAACAAGCGGGCTGCCTTGCCGTGGCGCAATTCAGAAACTTTGCCTATGGCGCATTGATCTATGGCGGGGATGACCTCTCGGGAGAGGAATGGTCTGGAAGGCGCTGGAATAGCCGCGAGGGAATCCGCTACGATTTGGTCATGCTATGCAAGAACCTGGTCGCAATCATCTGAGGGCGTTGGCGCCTTCCTCCTTGTAGAAGGAGCCGATGCGTGCAGCTTCCGTCAAGTCTGCAAAAGTACGCCGTTTGCTTCAGGACTTATGCTGGGGGACCTCATTCCCGAAAAGGCGGCGGTTGGCCGCAGTGGCGGCGCGACACATCGAGGCGCGCCCAGGTCTTGCGGGGAGGGAGAACCTAGCGGTTGGCGGGAAGCCGTGGCCCAAGCCACTCGCGGCCCTTCGTAGGGTGCTGGCGGGAGGGAAGTAAGGCGAGCGGATGACCACCACCCAGGGCATGCACGGATGGAACGCCACGGAGAGCGGCGGCTGCGCGGGCCGCAACTGGTGGAAGGAAGCCGCAGCGCGAGCAGCCGTTACCCGGGCCATGCGCTTGCGGCCCCTCGCGGGGTGGAGCGTGGAGGCTACGCGGACCGCAGCCAGTGGGAAGCCCGTGTGTGACCGCTGCGAAGAATCCATGCGCTCCCAGCTCCTCGGGGTGCTGGCGAGAGGAAGTCCGGCGAGCGGGAGACCGCGACTAGCGGAAGGAAGCCGCAGCGCGGGCGACCGCCGGCCAGGGCATGTACGGATGGAACGCCACAGAGCGCGGCGGCTGCGCGGGCCGCGACTGGTGGAAGGAAGCCGCAGCGCGGCGGCTGCGCGGGCCGCAGCCCGTGGGTGACCGCCGCGAAGAATCCATGCGCTCCCAGCTCCTCGCGGGTGCTGGCGAGAGGAAGCCCGGTGAGCGGGAGACCACGACTAGCGGAAGGAAGCCGCAGCGCGGGCGACCACCACCCAGGGCATGTACGGATGGAACGCCAGGGGGGAGCGGCGGCAGCGCGGGCCGCAACCGGTGGAAGGAAGCCGCAGCGCGTGCAGCCGTCACCCGGGCCATGCGCTTGCGGACCCTCGCGGGGCGGAGCGCGGCGGCTGCGTGAGCCGCAGCCAGTGGGGAGCCCGTAGGTGACCGCCGCAAAGAATCCATGCGCTCTCGGCTCCTCATGGGATGCTAGCGAGCGGAAGTCCGGCGAGCGTGCGACCGCGACTAGCGGAAGGAAGCCGCAGCGCGGGCGACCACCACCCAGGGCATGTACGGATGGAACGCCAGGGGGGAGCGGCGGCAGCGCGGGCCGCAACCGGTGAAAGGAAGCCGCAGCGCGGGTAGCCGTCACCCGGGCTATGCGCTTGCGGCCCCTCGCGGGTGGAGCGTGGAGGCTACGCGGACCGCAGCCAGTGGGAAGCCCGTGGGTGACCGCCGCGAATCCATGCACTCCCGGCTTCTCGCGGGTGCTGGCGAGAGGAAGTCCGGCGACCGGACGACCGCGACTAGCGGAAGGAAGTCGCAGTGCGGGCGATCGCCACCCAGGGCATGTACGGATGGAAAGCCACGGAGAGCGGCGGCTGCGCGGGCCGCGACTGGTGGAAGGAAGCCGCAGCGTGGGCAGCCGTCACCCGGGCCATGCGTTTGCGGACCCTCGCGGGGTGGAGCGCAGCGGCTGCGTGGGCCGCAGCCAGTGGGGAGCCCGTAGGTGACCGCCGCAAAGAATCCATGCGCTCTCGGCTCCTCATGGGATGCTGGCGAGAGGAAGTCCGGCGAGCGTGCGACCGCCACCCAGGGCATGTACGGATGGAACGCCACAGAGAGCGGCGGCAGCGCGGGCCGCAACCGGTGGGGAGCCCGTGTGTGACCGCCGCAAAGAATCCATGCGCTCTCGGCCCCTCATGGGATGCTGGCGAGCGGAAGTCCGGCGATCGTGCGACCGCGATGCAGGCCATGTACGCTCGGGACGCTACGGGGAGATGGAGGCTATGCGGGCCGCAACCGATGGTGGGAAGCCACGGTGCGGGCGCTCACCGCCCAAGCCATGCGCTTGCGGACCTTCACAGGGAAGGGAAACACAGGGAACGCGCGAGCCGCAATCGATGGCAAGAAGCCGCCGCGCAGCCTATGTGCGACCGCATCCCAGCGCGCAGAACGCCCCGCCTCCTTAGGGAGGCGGGGCGTTCTGCGCATGGACCAGGCGCTAGGGCAGGATCATCAGCTCCTTGGGGAAGGCGGTGAGGTTCTGCTTGCCCTGGGGGGAGAGCCACACCATGTCCTCGATGCGCACGCCGAAGCGGCCCGGCAGGTAGATGCCCGGCTCAATGGTGACGATGGAGCGGGCGGGGAAGACGCCGGTGTAGGTGCGGCTGGCGCGGGGGTCCTCATGGATGTTGAGTCCCAGGCTGTGGCCCAGGCCGTGGCCAAAGTGCGCGCCGTAGCCCGCGCCCTCGATCACGTCGCGGGCGGCCTTATCCACGTCGCAGCCGCGCATGCCCTCGGCAAAGGCGTCGATGCCCGCTTGCTGCGCGGCAAGAACGATGGAATAGACCTTGCGCATTTCCTCGCTCGCGCTGCCCACGGCAAAGGTGCGCGTCATGTCCGACATGTAGCCATCCACAATCGCGCCCATGTCGATGGTGACAAAGTCTCCCTCCTCAATGGCCTTGTGCGACGGCCGGCCGTGCGGCATGGAGGTCTTGGCGCCCGAGACAAAGATGGGCATCACCGAGGCCTGGGACCCGCCAAGGTTCATCAGGTACACCAGCTTTGCCGCCAGCTCGTCCTCATAGGCGCCCACGCGGATCTCCGGCAGGAGCTGTTGCAGCGCCTCCTCGGCGATGCGCTGCGCCTTGACCAGGCAGGCGATCTCCTCCTCCTCCTTGGATTGGCGCATCTTAAGGACCGCGTCGCCCAGCGGGATCAGCTCGCAGGGCAGCGCCGCGCGGTAGCTCTCGAAAACGCTAACCGGCATGGTGATATCCTCAAAACCCAGCGCGCGGATGCCGCGCGAGGCGACAAAGTCCCGTATGGTCTCCACCGTCGGGTAGGAGCCCTCCGGCTCCACCACCGCGTAACCCTGCGGCGCCATGACCTGCGTTGCGTTTTCAATGTAGCGGGAATCGGTAAAGCACACGCCCTCCCCATCCCGCATGACCAGCACCATGCCCTCCAGATGGGGGAACAGGGTTGCGTAATGCATGTTTTCCTCATGGGTCAGCAGCATCGCGTCCAATCCCAATTCCTTGGTCAGCCGGGCGAGTTTTGTAAGCCTGCTCATGCGGCTCATCCTCCTTTTGTCTTTCTTTTGAGAAAAGTGTTCCTATTGTTGCCTAGAACGACTGGTTGCGCGCTCATTTCTTCAAAAATATACGTCGAAATCAACCGTCGCGCCGATAGCCTTTTACGCCGCTCGCGCCCCGTTTGAAATCCAAGCGCCTGGGCGGTTCGGCGTCCTTTCTAATTATATTTTGATTATAGATGATTTGCCTGCCTTCCGCAATGCATATTTGTTGCCCCGCCCTCATTGGGCGCGCATAAAGACCGACGAATCCGCGCGGCCCTTCGCGCTTTTTGGGGCATGACGCGGAATTCCAAGCAAAAATGTCGGAAATAAGGCGGTTTTTTATGAAAAATCTTGTCGTTTTTTATGTAAAATACTTTTCATCGGGATTGGATTGTGATATATTATTAACAGACTTAAGCGGCGACGCCCGCGCGGTTCTCCTCAAGGGGGAGGCCGTTCCCCAAAAGCGAAGCGCGAGGAGTCATTTTCTTTGCCCATTATCGATAAAAATTTATCGATTGAAGGGCGGAGGCGCAAAGATCACCGGGAGAGGAGGGCAAGGCGAAATGGAGCAGGGCGGTATTTCCAAGCTCACCCTTCAGCGGCTGCCGACCTACCTGGCCTATCTGCAATCCCTACCCAACGACGGCGGGGGCACGGTTTCGGCCTCGTCCATTGCCTCGGCCCTGGGGCTGGGAGAGGTGCAGGTACGCAAGGACCTTGCGGCTGTGAGCGTGGCGGGCAAGCCCAAGGTGGGCTACCGCATCGACGAGCTGCGGCGGGACCTTGAGGCGTTTCTGGGCTGCGGCACGCGCAACCGCGCGGTGCTGGTGGGGGTGGGGAACCTGGGCCTGGCGCTGCTTTCCTACGGGGGGTTTGCGGACTACGGACTGGACATCGTGGCGGCGTTTGACAAAAAGAGCGCCCTGGTGGGCACGACGGTGGACGGCAAGCCCGTCCTATCCATTGAGGAGCTGCCCGCCTTTCTGCGGCGGGAGCGCGTGAGCATCGGCATACTGGCGGTGCCGGGCAGCGCGGCGCAGACCTGCCTAAACGCGCTGATTCAAGGCGGCGTCAAGGCGGTGTGGAACTTTGCCCCCGTGCACTTGACAGCCCCCAAGGGCGTGCTGGTCCAGCGGGAGAACATGGCAAGCTCCCTGGCGCTGCTTTCCTACCACTTAAAGGTGGAGGAGCAAAAGGACCTTACCTAAAGTTCTAAGACAAAAAAGCGGCCTAAAGAGCCGCAAAGAAATAGGGAGGAAACACTTATGGGCAAAAAGGTTACCATCATTGGAGCGGGCAGCGTGGGTTCCACCATCGCCTACACCATGGCCGTGGGCGGCATCGCCACGGAAATCGTCATGATCGACATCAACGAGGGCAAGGCCATGGGCGAGGCGCTGGACATCCGCCAGGGCGTTCCCTTCTGCCCCCCGGTCTCCATCTACGCCGGCAGCTATCAGGATGCGCAGAACTCCGATATCGTCATCCTCACCTCCGGCCTTGCCAGGAAGCCCGGCCAGACCCGCTTGGAGCTTGCGCAGGTCAACGTCAACATCACCAAGTCCATCGTGCCCCAGATCGTAAAATACGCGCCCAACGCCGTTTACATCATCGTCAGCAACCCCGTGGATATCCTCACCTATGTCTTTAACAAGGTCTCCGGCCTGCCGGAAAAGCAGATCATCGGCTCGGGCACCATCCTGGACACCGCAAGACTTCGCGCGCGCCTGGCGGAGTATTACAACATCAACCAGCAGAACGTGCATGCCTACGTCTTTGGCGAGCACGGCGATACCTCCTTTGTGCCCTGGTCCATGGGAACCATCTCCAACATCGCCATCGACAAGTACGCCGAGTGCCTGACCAGCTCCGAGATTGTGGAGCCCAAGCTCGTGCATGAAGAGGTGGAGAGCTACATCCGCAAGTCGGGCGGCAAGATCATCGAGCGCAAGGGCGCGACCTTCTACGCGGTGGCGGTCTCCGTCTGCCACATCTGCAAATGCGTCTTCTCCGGCGCGGATACGGCCATGACGGTCTCCAGCATGATGCACGGCGAGTACGGCATTGAGGACGTGTGCCTGAGCACCCTGTCCATCGTGGGCGCGGGCGGCCTGGCGGGCAAGATCGTGGCGCCCCTGACCCCGGAGGAGACCGCGCTGCTGCACAAGAGCGCCGACAGCCTCAAGGCGGTCATTGGCAGCATCGAAATCTGACGCCGCGCGCCCCGGCCGGGGCTGCGAAGGGATTTTATGGAAGGAAAGAGTGATAAAACGCTATGGAATACCGCATTGAGCACGATTCGATGGGCGAGGTCAAGGTGCCTGCCGACCGCTACTGGGCGGCGCAGACCCAGCGCAGCCACCAGAACTTCAAAATCGGCGTGGGGATTGAGACCATGCCCCGGGAGATCACCCACGCCTTCGGCATTTTAAAGAAGGCCGCGGCCATCGCCAACCACGCGCTGCGCCCCGAGAGGATGACGGAGGAGAAGCTCTCCGCCATTTCCGCCGCGTGCGACGAGGTGATTTCCGGGCAGCTCAACGATCACTTCCCGCTGGTGGTATGGCAGACGGGCTCGGGCACGCAGTCCAACATGAACGCCAACGAGGTCATCGCTAACCGCGGCAACGAGATCGCGGGCAAGAAGCTGCTCCACCCCAACGACGACATCAACATGAGCCAGTCCTCCAACGACACCTTCCCCACCGCCATGCACATTTCCGCGGTGCTCGCCATTGAGGAGAAGGTGCTCCCCGCCATCGACCGGCTGGTTGAGACCTTCCTAAGGCTGGAGGAGGAGAACGAGGGCATTGTCAAGTCGGGCCGCACGCATTTGCAGGACGCCACGCCGATTCGCTTCTCCCAGGAGATCAGCGGCTGGCGCGCGTCGCTTCAGAAGGATAAGAAGCTGCTGCTGCTGGCGCTTACCGATCTTAAGGAGCTGGCGCTGGGCGGCACGGCGGTGGGCACGGGCCTAAACGCGCCCAAGGGCTTTGACGAGGCGGTTGCCAAGGCGGTATCCGAGCTTACGGGCAAGGACTTTGCCACCGCGCCCAACAAGTTCCACGCCCTGACCAGCAAGGGCGAATTGGTCTTTGCCCACGGCGCGCTCAAGGCGCTGGCGGCGGACCTGATGAAGATCGCCAACGACGTGCGCTGGCTGGCCTCCGGCCCCAGGGACGGTTTGGGCGAGATCTTCATCCCCGAAAACGAGCCCGGCTCCTCCATCATGCCCGGCAAGGTCAACCCCACCCAGTGCGAGGCCATGACCATGGTCGCCGTGCAGGTCATGGGCAACGACGTGGCCGTGGGGATGGCGGCCTCCCAGGGCAATTTTGAGCTCAACGTCTTCATGCCGGTATGCATTTACAACTTCTTGCAGTCCGTGCGCCTGCTTGCCGAGGGCATGGTCTCCTTCAACGACAACTGCCTGGTGGGCATCAAGGCCAACCGCGAGAAGATGCACCACAACCTGCACAACTCGCTGATGCTGGTCACGGCGCTCAACCCCTACATCGGGTATGAAAACGCGGCCAAGACCGCCAAGAAAGCCTACAAGGAGAACATCTCCCTCAAGGAAGCGTGCGTGGCGCTGGGCTTTTTGACGGAAGAGAAGTTTGACGAGGTTTTCCACCCCGAGCAGATGGCCTAAGTGATGAAAAAGGGAAGGGAACGGATATGATCTTTAGTTACTACCCCGGCTGCACGCTCAAGAACAAGGCGCAGGACCTGGACCGGTATGCGCGCCTTTCGGCCGAGAAGCTGGGCGTTGCGCTGGAAGAGCTGGAGGAGTGGCAGTGCTGCGGCGGCGCCTTTTCCATGGGAAGGGACGAAATCGCCAGCAAGCTGGCCTCCGTCCGGGCATTAAACGCCGCCAAGGAGCAGGGGCGCGATTTGGTCACCCTCTGCTCGGCCTGCCACAACGTGCTCAAGCAGGCCAACGACGCCATGGCCAACGACGCGGATTTTTCGCTGCGCGCCAACAACTACATGCAGCTGGCCGCCCCCTACAGGGGCGAGACGCAGGTGATCCACTATTTGGAGCTGCTGCGCGACAGGGTGGGCTTTGAGGCCCTCAAAAAGGCGGTCGTAAAGCCCCTGACGGGCCGGAAGATCGCCGCCTATTACGGCTGCCTGCTGCTTCGGCCCAGCAAGGTCATGGGCATGGACAACCCGGAAAATCCCCGCATCATGGAGGATTTCCTGCGCGCCATCGGCGCCCAGCCGGTGACGTGGGCCATGCGCAACGAGTGCTGCGGCGGCTACGCGGTGATGGAGGACCGCGGCCTGGCGGCCCAAAAGAGCGAAAGGGTGATGGACAACGCCCGCGACATGGGCGCCGAGGCCATCGTAACGGCCTGTCCCCTGTGCCTTTACAACTTAAAGAAGAACACCCTCAAGGAGGGGCGGCTGCCGGTTCTCTACTTTACCGAGCTGCTGGCCGAGGCCCTCGGCGTCAAGGATTGACGGAAGGAGAGACAAAATGAACAAGTTTGACAAGGAGCAGATCCTGCATACCAGCGGCGTAAACGTGCTCAAATGCATGCGCTGCGGCAAGTGCAGCGCGACCTGCCCCTCCTATGACGAGATGGAGTACCATCCGCATCAATTCGTCTACATGGTGGAAAAGGGCGACATTGAAAAGCTGATGGCGTCCAAGTCCATCTACAAGTGCCTCTCCTGCTATGCCTGCGTGGAGCGCTGCCCCAGGGGCGTGGAGCCGGCAAAGGTGGTGGAGGCCGTGCGGCTGCAAGTCATTCGCCGGCAGGGCGCAAATCACCTCACCCCCGACGATATCCCCGCGCTGCTGGACGAGGACCTGCCCCAGCAGGCGATTGTGACCGCGATGCGCAAATACAGCAAGTAAAGGAGGAGAGAAGATGCAAAGAATTGGCGTATTCGTATGTTGGTGCGGCAGCAATATCGCCGCCACCGTGGACGTAAGCGCGGTCTCCGAGGCCCTTTCTCACGAGCCTGGCGTCGTCTTCTCCACCAACTATCAATACATGTGCTCCGAGGCGGGCCAGAACCTGATCAAGGACGCGGTGCGCGAGCACAAGCTCACCGGCGTTGTGATCTGCTCCTGCTCGCCGCGCATGCACGAGATGACCTTCCGCAAGGCGGTCGCCTCCACGGGCCTGAACCCCTACATGGTGGAGATCGCCAACATCCGCGAGCAATGCTCCTGGATTCACAAGGACAAGGCCGCGGCCACCGAAAAGGCCATCATCCTGGGCCGCGCCGCCATTGCCAAGGTGCATCTCAACGCGCCGCTGACCGCGGGGCAGAGCCCCGTGACCAAGCGCGCGCTGGTCATCGGCGGCGGCATCGCGGGCATCCAGACGGCCCTGGACATCGCCGACGCCGGGTTCGAGGTGGATATCGTGGAAAAGCAGCCCACCATCGGCGGCAAGATGACCCAGATTGACAAGACCTTCCCCACCCTGGACTGCGCCGCCTGCATCCTCACCCCCAAGATGGTGGACTGCGCGCAGAATGAGAAGATCAACATCTTTGCCTATTCCGAGGTTGAGGAAGTCAAGGGCTTTGTGGGCAACTTCCACGTCAAGATCAACAAAAAGGCGCGCTATGTGGACACGACCAAGTGCACCGGGTGCGGCGAGTGCACCGAAAAGTGCCCCATGAAGAAGATCCCCAACGAGTTCAACCTCGGGCTGGACAACCGCCGCGCCATCTACATCCCCTTTGCCCAGGCCGTGCCCAAGGTGGCCACCATCGATCCCGACCACTGCAACATGCTCAAAAACGGCAAGTGCGGCCTGTGCGCCAAGGTATGCTCGGCGGGGGCGATTGACTACAAGCAGAAGGACGAGACGATCGAGCGGGAGTACGGCGCCATTGTGGTGGCCACGGGCTACAACCCCATCAAGCTCGATCAGTACGACGAGTTTGCCTATTCCCAGAGCCCGGACGTGGTCTCCTCCCTGGAGTTTGAGCGGCTGACCAACGCGGCGGGCCCCACGGGCGGCACGCTGCTGCGCCCCTCCGACGGCAAGCACCCGCACACCCTGGTCTTTGTCCAGTGCGTGGGGTCGCGGTGTTCGCAGGAGGGCAAGGGAAAGAGCTATTGCTCCAAGATCTGCTGTATGTACACCGCAAAGCACGCCATGCTCACCCGCGAAAAGTACCCCGATACCGAGGTCTACGTCTTCTACATTGACGTTCGGTCCCCGGGCAAGAACTACGACGAGTTCTACCGCCGCGCGGTGGAGGACTACGGCGTGCACTACGTCAAGGGCATGGTGGGCAAGGTCACGCCCCGCTCCGACGGAAAGCTGATGGTGCAAGCCAGCGACCTGCTGGCCGGCGAGCAGATGCACATTGAGGCGGACATGGTGGTGCTGGCCGCGGCCATCGAGCCGGACAAGTCCGCGCGCCCCCTGGCCACGATGCTGACCGCATCCATGGATACCAACGACTTCTTTACCGAGGCCCACGCAAAGCTCCGCCCCGTGGAGAGCCCCACGGCGGGCATCTTCCTTTCGGGCGCGTGCCAGGGCCCCAAGGACATTCCCGATACCGTGGCCCAGGCCGGCGCGGCCGCGTCCAAGGTCATCGGCCTGCTGTGCAAGGATCAGCTCACCTGCAACCCCTGCGTGGCGCACGCGGACCAACTGATGTGCAACGGCTGCTCCTCCTGTGAAAAGGTGTGCCCCTACGGCGCGATCACCTATGAGGACAAGGAGTTCCGCATGCCCGACCGCACCACGGCCATCCGGCGCGTAGCGTCGGTAAACGAGGCGGTTTGCCAGGGCTGCGGCGCGTGCACGGTGGCCTGCCCCTCGGGCGCGATGGACTTAAAGGGCTTCTCGAACAGCCAGATCATGGCGGAGGTGGACGCGATATGCAAGATGTAAAGACCTTTCGGCCCAAAATCGTTGCCTTTTGCTGCAACTGGTGCTCCTACGCGGGCGCGGACCTGGCGGGCACCAACCGCCTGAATTACCCCGCGGATGTCAAGATCATCCGGGTGCCCTGCTCCTGCCGCGTCAACCCGATGTTCATCCTGCGGGCGTTCCAGCGCGGCGCGGACGGCGTGATCCTTTGCGGCTGCCATCCGGGCGACTGCCACTATTCCACCGGCAACTACTACGCCCGCCGCCGCATGACGCTGCTGTTCTCGATGCTGGATTACCTTGGCATTGAGAAGGAGCGCACGCGCGTGGAGTGGGTCTCCGCCGCCGAGGGCGCCAAGTTCGCCGCCACCATGAACGAGTTTGTGGAGACGGTGCGCCAGCTGGGCCCGAACAAGAGATTGGAGGATCTGAGATGCAAGAAGTAATGCTTGAAAAGGCCAAGGAGCTTTTGCAAAGCGGCGCCGTCGATCGGGTTCTCGGCTGGAAAGCGGGCGAATTCGCCTACGACATCACCCCTTGCGTCTTTGCCAGCGCACAGGAGCTGGAAGCGGGCTTTGTCTACAACGATTTTTGCGGCAACAACCTCTCCAAGTACCTGATTAAGGAGTCGCGCAAGGGCGGCAAGGTGCTGGCCTTCCTAAAGCCCTGCGACACCTATTCCTTCAACCAGCTCATAAAGGAGCACCGCATTGTGCGGGAAAACGTTCTGGTCGTGGGCGTGCCCTGCCAGGGCATGACCGACGGCGAGACGCTCAAAGCAAAGGGCGTCAAGGGCATCCTGGGCATCAAGACCGAGGGGGAGGATTTCGTCATCAACACCCTCTACGGCGATCGGACGATGGCGAAAAAGGACGCCCTGCCCGAGCGGTGCCTAAGCTGCAAGAGCAAAAAGCACGTGGTCTATGACGAACTGCTGGGTCAGGAGGGCGATAAGCTGGACAGCGGCCGCTTTGACCTGGTCAACAAGCTGGAGGCCATGGACCCGGAGGAGCGCTTCGCCTTCTGGCGCGGCGAGCTCTCCCGCTGCATCCGCTGCAACGCCTGCCGCAACGTCTGCCCCGCGTGCTCGTGCGAAAAGTGCGTCTTTGACAACGATGCCTCCGGCGTGGCGCAGAAGGCGGCTGCCGACAGCTTTGAGGAGAACATGTTCCACATCATCCGCGCCTTCCACGTGGCGGGGCGCTGCACCGACTGTGGCGAGTGCTCCAGGGTCTGCCCGCAGAACATCCCGCTGCACCTGCTCAACCGCAAGTTCATCAAGGACATCAACACCCTCTACGGCGACTACCAGGCGGGCGAGGACACCGTCAGCCGCGCGCCGCTGACCAACTTTACCGAGGGCGACGCGGAGCCCAGCATCGTGACCAAGGGAGGGAAGAAGGCATGAGAAAGATCGCCAAGGAAAAGCTCGGCGCGCTGCTTGCCGCCGTGGGGCGCGATAAGCCCTTGTACATCCCCGCCCTGGACGCATCCGGCCAGGCGCGCTTTACCCGCTGGCACGAGGGGCTGGAGATGGCCCGCGCGCTCAACACCGTGCGCAGCGCCAAGGATTTCTTCTTCCCCCAGACGGAGAACCTGGTGGACTTTAAGGTCAAGGGCAAGCAGATTGAGATCATCGACCCCAGGAGCGAACAGGAGGACTTTGTGCTCTTTGGCGTGCGCGCCTGCGACGCGCGCAGCTTCGAGATTCTGGACAAGGTGTTTCTGGCCGATCCCGTGGACACCTACTATCAATCCCGGCGGGAGCACGGCACGGTGGTGACCCTAGCCTGCACCCAGCCGGAGGAGACGTGCTTCTGCTCCGCCTTTGGCATCGACGCCGCCGCGCCCGAGGGCGACGCGCAGGTATGGATGGACGAAGAATACCTCTACCTGAGCGCCCGCACGCAAAAGGGCGATAAGTTCCTGGAGAGCGTCCGCGCGCTTGCGGAGGACGGCGGGGAGGACGCGGTCCAGCGCCAGCAGGAGGAGACGCGCCGCGTCATGGCGAAAACGCCCCTGGCGGGCTTGAACCTTGAGGGCTTTGACGGGGAACACCTCAACCCGCTCTTTGACTCCGAAAAGTGGGCGGAGCTCTCCCAGGCGTGCCTGGGGTGCGGCACCTGCACCTTTGTCTGCCCCACCTGCCAGTGCTACGACATCCGCGATTTCGACACGGGCGACGGGGTCAGGCGCTTCCGCTGCTGGGACAGCTGCATGTACTCCGATTTTACCAAGATGGCGCACGGCAACCCGCGGCTTACGCAGGTGGAGCGCTTCCGCCAGCGGTTCATGCACAAGCTGGTCTACTTCCCCGCCAACAACGACGGGCAGTACGGCTGCGTGGGCTGCGGCAGATGCCTTTCCAAGTGCCCCATCTCCATGAATATCGTAAAAGTGGCCAAAGAACTTTCGAAAGAGGTGAGATAGCATGACGCAGGAGACGCTGATTCCCAAGCTGGGCGTTGTGACGGACATCCGCATCGACACCCCGGACATCAAGACCTTCCGCGTGGTGGGGCTGGACGGCAAGAAGGTCTTTGACCACATGCCCGGCCAGTGCGCCATGCTCTCCATTCCGGGCGTGGGCGAGGCGATGTTCTCCATCACCTCCTCCCCGACCAACACGGAGTACATGGAGTTCAGCATCAAAAAGTGCGGCTGTCTGACCGACTGGCTGCACCAGATGGACGTGGGGCAGCAGATCACCATCCGCGGGCCCTACGGCAAGCACTTCCCGGTGGAGGAAGAGTTCAGGGGCAAGGACCTGCTCTTTGTGGCCGGCGGCGTGGGCCTGGCGCCGGTGCGCTCGGTCATCAACTACGTGCGCGCCAAGCGCGAGAACTACGGCCGCATCATGATCGTCTACGGTTCCCGGTCCAAGGAGGACCTGCTGGACTATGACGAGATCCTCTCCGAGTGGATGAAGGACGAGGGCGTGGAGGTATACCTGACCATTGACCGGCCGCAGGACGATTGGGACGGCCACGTGGGCTTTGTGCCCAATTACGTCAAGGAGCTGGCCCCCGCCAAGGATTATACGGTGATCCTGTGCGGTCCGCCCATCATGATCAAGTTCACCCTACAGGGCTTAAAGGAGCTGGGCTTTGCCGAAACGCAGGTCTACACCACCATGGAGCTGCGCATGAAGTGCGGCGTGGGCAAGTGCGGCAGATGCAACATCGGCAACAAGTACGTCTGCAAGGACGGGCCGGTGTTCCGCTTTGACGAGCTGAGCCAGCTGCCCAGCGAGTATTGAGAAGGAGAGAGAAAGCACATGGAGAACATGGTCAATGTTTTTCTGTTCGGAAAGCGATACGAAGTGCCCGCGAGCCTGACCATTATGAAGGCCATGGAGTACGCGGGATACCAGCTGGTGCGCGGCTGCGGCTGCCGCAACGGCTTTTGCGGCGCGTGCGCGACCATCTACCGCGTCAAGGGCGACCGAGAGCTGAAGGTCTGCCTGGCCTGCCAAACCCAGGTCGAGGACAACATGTACGTGGCGACCCTCCCCTTCTTCCCGCTGATTAAGCAGGTCTACGACATGGACGCCATCAAGCCCGAGCAGGCGGTGATGATGCAGCTCTACCCCGAGATCTATTCCTGCATCGGCTGCAACGCCTGCACCAAGAGCTGCACCCAGGGCTTAAACGTCATGCAGTACATCGCCTACGCCCAGCGCGGCGACTTTGCAAAGTGCGCCGAGGAGTCCTTTGACTGCGTGATGTGCGGCGTGTGTTCCTCCCGGTGCCCGGCGGGCATCTCCCATCCCCAGGTGGCGATGCTGGCCAGGCGCCTAAACGGCAAGTACCTGGCCCCCAAGTGCGATCACCTGGCCCAGCGCGTCAAGGAGATCAAAAACGGCGACTTTAACGAGCTGCTTGAGAACCTGATGGGCAAGCCCATTGAGGAGATCAAAGAGCTTTACAACCACCGCGAGATTGAAAAATAGGGAGGAAAGCGCGCAAATGTACACGAGTGAAATGCTGGAATCCATCAAGAAGGTGGAAGCGCGGCGCAAAGAGAACGCCGCCACCGAGCCCAGGAGAATGACCGCCGAGGAAAAGGACGCGCTGCTGCGCGCCTACCATCCCGACTACAAGGAGGGCGCGGAGTTTGTCAACCTTGCGGTCGGCCCCAACAAGGGCGAAAAGGTGCCCAAGGAGCTGGGCGCTCTGCTCCAGGGCAACAGCCGCGTCCAGCCCGGGGACGTGGACCTCAATGCCCCGGATTACGACGTGGACGTGCTCATCATCGGCGGCGGCGGCGCGGGCGCCTCGGCGGCGATTGAGGCGGACAAGGCGGGCGCCAAGGTGATGGTGGTCACCAAGCTGCGCATGGGCGACGCCAACACCATGATGGCCGAGGGCGGCATTCAGGCCGCCGATAAGCCCAACGACTCCCCGGCCCAGCACTACCTAGACGCCTTTGGCGGCGGGCACTTCGCGGCCAAGCCGGAGCTGCTGCGCACGCTGGTGACCGAGGCGCCCGAGGCGATTCAGTGGCTGAGCGACCTGGGCGTGGAGTTTGACAAGGCGGCGGACGGCACCATGATCACCACCCACGGCGGCGGTACCTCCCGCAAGCGCATGCACGCGGCCAAGGACTACTCCGGGGCGGAGATCATGCGCACCCTGCGCGACGAGGTGCTGGGCCGCGGCATTCCCGTGGTGGACTTCACCGCCGCCATTGAGATCATCAAGGACGAAAACGGCCGGGCCGCGGGCGCGGTGCTGATGAACATGGAGACCAAGGAGCTGCTCGTGGCCAAGGCCAAGACCGTGATCCTGGCCACCGGCGGCGCGGGGCGACTGCACTACCAGGGCTTCCCCACCTCCAACCACTATGGCGCCACGGCCGACGGACTGGTGCTGGCCTACCGCGCGGGGGCGAAGCTCCTCTACGCGGATACCTTGCAGTATCATCCCACCGGCGCGGCCTTCCCCGAGCAGATCTTCGGCGCGCTGGTCACCGAGAAGGTGCGCTCCGTGGGCGCGATGCTCATCAACCGCGACGGCGAGGCGTTCATGCACCCGCTGGAGACGCGCGACGTTTCGGCGGCCTCCATCATCCGCGAGTGCTCTACGCGCGGCAAGGGCGTTCCCACCCCCGGCGGCGTGGGCGTGTGGCTGGATACGCCCATGATCGAGATGAAGAACGGCGCGGGCACCATTGAAAAGCGCATCCCCGCCATGATGCGCATGTTCGGCAAGTACGGCATCGACATCCGCAAGGAGCCGATCCTGATCTACCCCACCCTGCACTACCAGAACGGCGGCATCGACATCACGGCCGATTGCCAGAGCGGCGTGGAGAACCTCTATGTCGCGGGCGAGGCCGTCGGCGGCATCCACGGCAGAAACCGGCTGATGGGCAACTCCCTGCTGGATATCATCGTCTTTGGCCGCAACGCGGGCCGCAACGCCGCCGCAAAGGCGCAGGGCGTCAAGGCCGCAAAGCTCACCCTTTCCCACGTGGAGGCCTTTAAGGAGGAGCTTAAGGCCGCGGGCGTTGAAACCGATACCGTCTCCCCCCAGCTGCTGCCCGATTATAGAAGACATAAGTAAGTAGGAGAGAAACGAAATGGACTTTCTGACTGAATTGCTGGAAGCGTTGATGATCCTCTGCTTCGGCCTCTCCTGGCCGATTTCCATCCGCAAGTCCTGGATCTCCAGGACCGCAAAGGGCAAGAGCCTCTTTTTCGAGGTGTTTTTGCTGGTGGGTTATGTCTGCGGCATCGCCCGCAAGATCATTCTCTTTGCCAGCGGCAATGGCAGCGGCTTTCTCTTTTATCTCGGCTGGTTCTTCTACGTGCTGAACTTTGTTGAGATTTCCATTGATGTGGCGCTCTACTTCCGCAACCGGAAGCTGGACGCGATCCATGACAGCCAGCTCAATGCGGGCAAGTAAGGAGGAGTTTTTCATGACGATCACCGTTTGCCTGGGCAGCGCCTGCCATGTCAAGGGCTCTCACTTTGTTCTGGAGGGCTTAAAGTCCCTCATTAAGCTCCACCATTTGGAGGATCAGGTCACGCTGGCCGGCAGCTTCTGCACCGGTAACTGCCAAAAGGGCGTCTGCGTCACCATTGGCGACCAGCTCTTCTCCCTCAATTCCGACAACACCAAGGACTTCTTTGAAAAGGAAGTCCTGGCCAAGATCAACGCCGCTTAAAATCCCCTTTTCGGTTCATTCACGGCGTCCCCACAGCGCAACGGCTGTGGGGACGCCGTTGTTTTTTTATGCACAGGGTATGCATGCGCCGCGCGCGCCAGGGCCCGCGCCCGGCTACTGGCGGTATGAGCGCATTTTCAACATTTTGCAGGGGACAAAACAAATAGTATATCTTGCACACCAAGAGTATACGAGAAAACGACTTTGGAAACAACAGATACGACGATTTTTGATGGGAATACGGTATAGTATTACACCCGTTGGGTCAATTATATTTTGTTCCTTCTCAGGTATCATTTGTTGTGTTGGAGGTGTATACTCATGGTAGGAAAAATGATTGCGAGGTTGCGGAACCAGCACGGGCTTTCCCAAAGGGAACTGGCCAAGAAGCTGAGCGTGAGCATCGCCACGGTGAAAAACTGGGAAGCGGAGAGCTCGGAGCCGAGGATTGAGAACATCAAGGGGCTTGCCTCCGCGTTCAACGTCACCACCGATTACCTGCTCGGCCAATCGGAGAGGCACACGCTGTATCACGAGGAGCTGGACGAGGCGGATGTTGCGCTGCTCAGCTCGGTCATTCAGCACATCATCAATATCAAGCACCGCACGTGACCGATCACAGGAGGGATCGCAGATGCATATTGCCGTATGCGAGGATGAACAAGTATATGTCGACGGTATGCTCCATGCAATCAACGTTTGGAGTCACAATCAACATCACCAGGATGTCACGGTCGAGGTCTATCCCTTGGCCGAGGATCTGTGGGATGCTTGGGAGAAGGGGAGGGTCTTTGACGCCCTGTTTCTGGACATTGAGTTTAAGTTCATGTCGGGGTTTACTCTGGCGCAGAAGATCCGCCAGACCGATGAGAACATCCCCATCATCTTTGTGACCAACAGCGACCGCTATATCCTCAGCGGATACGAGGTTTCGGCCTATCGCTACATCAAAAAGCCCATCGTCACCGCGCAGATCGGCGCTTGCCTGGATTACTGTTACCGGTGTACGTCCCTGCGGGTGGACGAGGGTTTTTTGATCATGCGCAAGGGCTATACCATCCGCATGCCCTATCGGGACGTGCTCTATATCGTCTCCGGAATTCACGCCGCCACCATCCACACGACCAATGGAAAAACGCACACCATGTATGTTGCGGGCAGCTTTACCGCGTTTGCGGAGTCCTTTCCCAAGGAGATCTTCGTCCGCTGTCACCGTGGATACATCATCAGCCTGGCGGCCGTGCGCAAATTCACCAAGGCGGTCGTTACGCTCCTGGACGGCACGGAGATCCCGATTGGGCGTCTCTACTGCGAGGAAACCATCGACCGGCTGAACCAATTCTTCTTAAAGGAGATACACGTTTAAGACGCATCGGCCGCCCGCGGGCCGGGCAGAGGAAAGCGAGGAAAAACATGAAGACGGACCGGCTCATCGCGCTGACGGTATACCTGCTGTGCCATGAAACGGTGAGCGCGCAAAAGCTGGCGGAGCGCTTTGAGGTCTCCAAGCGCACCATTGTGCGCGACATGGAGGCGCTGAGCCTGGCGGGCATCCCCGTTGTCTCCCTCTACGGCGCCGGGGGCGGATACTGCATCCAGGATGGGTTCAAGGTGCTCAAGCAGATCGCTAGCGCGGAGGATTGGCGCAACGTAATCGCCGCGCTAAAGGGGCTGGATACCGCCGTTGGCAGCCGCGGCATCAAGGAGACGCTGGAAAAGACGCTCTCTGCCGTGGGCGACGGCGGCCAGCGGATCTTCCTCAATCTGGGCGCGGCGCGGGAGGGCGACAAGACGGACGAGTACCTGCGCACCATGGAGCGGGCGATTGCGGAAAAGCGGCCGCTGGAAATGGGCTATGCCGACGCGCGGGGCGCGCAAACCCTGCGCGTGGTGGAGCCGGTGGCCCTGACCTATCAGTGGTATGCGTGGTACCTGGCGGCATACTGTAGACTCAAGGGGGATTACCGGCTCTTTAAGCTCCCGCGGGTGACCTCGCTAAGGCCCGTGGCCGGCGCGTTTACCCGGGAGCACGCGAGCGCCAAGGAGGTTTTGGACGGCCTCGCCCGCTCGGACGCGCGGCCGGTCCTTCAGGTCAAGTTGCTGTGCAAAAAGGAGGCGCGGCAGCAGGCGATGGAGTACCTGCATTGCAGCTTGGTTGAGGAGCTGGAGAACGGGGACGCGATTCTCCGCTTCTGCGCGCCGATGGAGCGCATGTGGTTCTCGATCCTGATGGGCTTTGGGGCCGGCGTAAGGGTGCTGGAGCCGGAAGCGGTCAAGGAGCGGCTGGCGCAGTGCGCCGGGGAGGTGCTCGCCCTCTATCGGGAGGGGGAGGGGTAGAAGCCGTGCGGCACGCGATTTTGACTGGTCTTGGCATCGGCGCTGGGGGAGGTTTTTTCTTTATCAGAAGGGGGAGACATAAAAACAGGTCCGCCGGGGAATTTTAGTGTGACGGCGGGGCGCATGTGGGAATAGAATGGAGATGTTCGGAAGGCGGGTGAGCGAAAATGGTCAATATTATGAAGGTCAACAGCGAGCTTGCGCGCGATCCGGCGGCCTTTGCATGCGCCGCCGGCGCGGCGTACCAAGAGCGCATCACCAGCGTGGCCAAGGAGCTCTACGCGCATCGGGAGGAGCATCCGGTGATCCTGATCTCCGGGCCGTCGGGCAGCGGCAAGACCACCAGCGCGCTAAAGCTGGAGCAAATGCTGGATGCGTGGGGGTGCGAGACGCACACGCTCTCGATGGACAACTACTTCTTCCCCTTCACCCCCCAGGAGCAGCGCATGGCCGCGCAGGGGCTCATCGATCTGGAGTCGCCCGCGCGGGTGGACGTGGGCTTGCTCAACGCACAGCTGGAGGCGATGATTGCCGGGCGCGCGGTGTCCCTGCCCAAGTACGATTTTTCGCGCTCCGCACGGGTGTATCCCGGGCTGACGCTCCAGCGCAAGCCGGGGGAGCTGGTGATTGTGGAGGGCATACATGCGCTCAACCACGACGTGGTGACCATCCCCCAGGAGCGAACGGCGCGCCTTTACGTGAGCGTGCGCACGCGCCTGACCGATGGGGATACCGTGCTGCATCCCTCCAGGATCCGCCTCATGCGCCGCATGGTGCGCGACCGGCTCTACCGCGGGCGCAGCGTGGCGGAGACGATGCGCCTCTTTGCCAGCGTCGAGCGCGGGGAGCAGAAGTACATCCTGCCCCACAAGCACCGCGCCACGCACGAGATCGATACCTTTTTCGACTATGAGGTCAACGTCTACAAGCCCTTGCTGATGGATGACCTCGCCGCTCTGCCCGAGGCCGACCAGGAGCGCATGGCCGACCTGATGCGGGTGCTGGGCAAGGCCGCGCCCATGCCGGAGGCCCAGGTGCCCGCGGACGCCATGATCCGGGAGTTTATCGGCAACGGGCAGTTCGCGTATTGATTGTGTGCGCAGATCCATCATTTCTCTTGGGGCGCGCGCCCGGCCTGAGGCGGCTCAGGAGAGAGGCGGCCTGATGTGGGTGACGGCAAGGCCGCGCCCGTGCCGTAGGTCCGGGCGCTTGCGGAGACTATGGTCAGAACGCTCATTGGCAACGGGCGATTGCGTTGGGCTGGAGCGCGCCCTGCAAAAGGCGGAGTGGGGCGCAGGGCGGATCGGATGCGGACGCCGGGCAAGGCCGCGCCCGTGCCGTAGGCCCAGGCGCTTGCGGAAACTATGGTCCGAGCGTTCATTAGCAACGGGCAATTGCGTTGGGCTGTTGCGCGCCCTGTAAAAGGCAAATTGGGGGCGCTGGGCAAGGCCGCGCCCGTGCCGGAGATTCGGGCGCTTGCGGAAATTATGGTCTGAGCGTTCATTGGCAACGGGCAATTGCGTTGGGTTGGTGCGCGCCCTGCTAAAGACGGACCGGGGGCGCAGGGCGGATCGGATGCGGGCGCCGGGCAAGGCCGCGCCCATGCCGGAGATCCGGGCGCTTACGGAAACTATGGTCTGAGCGTTCATTGGCAACAGGCAATTGCGTTGGGCTGGAGCGCGCCCTGCTAAAGACGGACCGGGGGCGCAGGGCGGATCGGATATGGGTGTGCGGCAAGCCTGCGCCCATGTCAGGGGCCCAGGCGCTTGCGGAGACTATGGTCTGAGCGTTCATTGGCAACGGGTAATTCGCAGATCAGAATGGGAAAGCCAAATCATTCCTCTTGGATTGCGCGCGCTCGCGGTGGTATAATGGGGCCAAGGATAGAACACGCCACCGCGGCGGATGGAGGCTTTGCATTGAATCAGATACAGAAGTTTTTGCAGATGACCGGCGATTTGAGGAGAGATCCGAAGGTGCGCGCCATGGGGCGCATCGCCCACCACACCGAGCGGATCTCCTGCCTGAACCACTGCCTGTTCGTCTCCTACGTGGGGTACCGGCTGTCCCGGTTCCTGGGCGGGGACGCGCGCGCCATCGCCAAGGGCGGCCTGCTGCACGACCTCTATTTGTGCGATTGGAAGAAGGAGCGGTCGCTGTACCGGCACCTGCTTGTTCACCCGGAAATGGCGGTGCGCAACGCGCAGAGCTTCCACCTGACGGCTTTGGAGGCGGGCATCATCCGCAAGCACATGTGGCCTGTGACCTTCTTTGCCTTCCCCACCCGCAGGGAGGAGTTCATCGTCAATCTCGCGGACAAGATCTGCGCCGTGGCGGAGGTCACGGGGCTTTATTGGCATCTCAACTGCTGCAAATCGCTCGCCGCGCTGGGGGAGTGAGGGCGGCGCATGCCGGGAACCATGGGGAGAAAGGGCGTCGCCCTTTCTTTTTTTGTCCGCGCTTTTCATGCGCGGATTTGCGCGGGTTGCGGGCGATTTGCGCCCGGTTGCCGTTTTTCGCGCGACAACGCGGCGCGGGCGCTGTATACTGAAACCGTCACAGAGAGGAGAGGGGGAACGGGATGAAGATCACCTTTGAACAGACCGGAGAGCGCGAGGTCCAGGTATGCGTGCGGGGCCGGCCGGAGGACCCGGAGGTGACGCGCATCCTGGCGGCGCTCCAGGCGCTGGACGGCGCCTCTAGCAAGCTGCTGCTGGGCAAGCCGGGGCAGAGCCGGGAGTACCTGCTGGACCCGGAGCGCGTGGATTATCTCGCCGCGCAGGACGGCAAGGTGGCCGTATACGCGGGCGGAGAGACGTATGAAAGCCGCCAGCGCCTCTACGAGCTCAAGGACGCGCTGCACGGCAAGGGGTTCGTGCAGATCAGCAAGGGCGTGGTGGTCAACGTCAACGCGGTCCAGGCGGTGGAGGCGGAGTTCAGCGGCAACTATGTGGCGCAAATGCGGGACGGCCGCACCCGGCTGGTGATTTCCAGAAGCTATATGAAGGCGTTTCGGACCTACATTATGGAGGGAAAGTGAAGATGAAAAAGGCATTTGGCTATCTGCAAAAAGGGCTGAGCATCGGCGCGGTGGTCTCCACGCTGCTGCTGATTCTCCTGCAAGGCATGGATGGGACGCTGCTGCAAGTGCTGGTGTGGCTTTGCGCTTCCGCGGCTTACGGGCTGATCTCGCTGATTTTTGAGACGGAGCGCCTCAATTTCCTGACCGCTACGATCATCCATTTCGTGCTGTGCGCCTCCGTAACCATCGGCGCGGGCGCCTTCCTGCGGTACTCCGAGAGCTTTTGGGGGCTGGCCAAGGGCATCCTGCCCACGTTCCTGATCGTCTACGCCATCATTTACACTTGCAGTTACTTTGGCACGCGCGCCAACGCCAGGAAGATCAACGAAAAGCTCCAGGTGAAGTAAAAACCAGCGCCCCGGTCCTGCGGCCGGGGCGCTTTTGAGTTTAGAATCTGATGCGGGGAGGGCTGCGCTGGGCTTTAGCCAGCGCAGCTCCTTTTTGCGGCGCGCCCATGCGCCGGTGGGAGCAAGGCGCTTCCAAGGGGCTGTGCGCGGCCTTCTGCGATGCACCGGCGGGAAGCTTGTGCCGAAGCGCAGCCGGGGAGCGGGGCGAAAAAGGTCGTTCAGCGCGTCCCTTTTCTGGTGTGCCGGTAGGGACAAGACGCCAAGGTGACAGAACGTTGTCGGGGAATGGAGTAATGTGGCGAGAACCAAGCAGCATGCCGGCGGGGAGGAGCGCCAAAGGGCAACGAGCGGCTGAGGGACGGGGCAAAAAAGGCCGGCTAGCGCGTCTCTCTTTACGGTGCGCTCGTAGGGGCGGAATGCCAAGGTGACAGAACGTAGCCGGGGAATGGAGTAATGTGGCGAGAACCAAGCAGCATGCCGGCGGGGAGGAGCGCCAAAGCGGCAACGAGCGGCCGGAGGGCGGGGAAAAAAGGCTGGTTAGCGCGCCCCCTTTACGGTGCGTTGGTAGGGGCGGAATGGCAAGCGGCGGAGCACAGCCGGAGAGAGGAGAAAAAGGCCGGTTAGCGCGTCGCTCTTTACGGTGCGCTGGTAGGGGTGGAATGCCAAAGTGACAGAACGTAGCCGGGGAATGGAGTAATGTGGCGAGAACCAAGCAGCATGCCAGTGGGGAGGAGCGCCAAAGCGACAACGAGCGGCCGAGGGGCGGGGCAAAAAAGGCCGGTTAGCGCGCCCCCTTTACGGTGTGCCGGTAGGAGCGGAATGGCAAGCGGCGGAGCACAACCGGAGAGAGGAGAAAAAGGCCGGTTAGCGCGTCTCTTTTTACGGTGCGTCAGCAGTGGCGGAATGCCAAGGTGGCAGAACGCAGCCGAGGAGCGGTATGATGCGGCGAGAGGCCCGGGGCAGCATGGCGGCGGGGAGGAGCGCCAAAGCGGCAACGAGCGGCCGAGGGGCGGGCAAAAAAGGCTGGTCATCGCGTCTCTCTTTAAGGTGCGCTGGTAAAGGCGGAATGCCAAAGTGACAGAATGTAGCCGGGGAGCGGAGCGCTGCGGCGATCGGGACGAGGAAAAGCGATGCCCTTGCGGCTTGCAGCGGGGACAGGCGCGGCGCGGCGCGTCCGCGCGGTTTACCGCCAGGCGGTGATGCGGTCCACCACGGCCCTGGCCGTCTCCTCCCCGTCGATGCCGGAGATCTCCGCAAACCACACGCCCTCGGGCCGCAGCGCGGCAAAGACCTCCGAAAGCTCGCGCACATGGCAGGTCAAATACACGCCCTTGCCCGCGCGCTGGATCTTCTGATAGACGCCCGCCCAGCGGGCGAAGCCCTCGTTGCCCGCGCCGCACACCCACTGCACCGCGTCCAACTCGGAAATGGAGAGCAGCGCGTCCAGGTGGCGCAGCGCGCCGGGGCCGTCCAGGTGGTAGATGCTGTTGTCGTAGAACCGGCACTCCTGCACGATGCCGGGCAGGAAGTACCGCTCGAACATATCGGCGCTGATCATGCAGGAAAAGTCGTTGGAGGGGATGCCGTAACGCCCGTCGCTGATGAGCGGCAGCCAGGAGGTGATGGGCATGCCCGCCTTTTTGAGCATGTGGTAGAACACGCCGTAGGCGGCGAAGAACTCCGCGGCGGCCTGGGAGAGCATGGCCTCCACGCGCTCCGGGCAGTCCATAAGGTCCATGGCCAGGTTCTGCGGGTCGCGCAGGGCGGCCACGTGATCCCCGCCCGGGTGAAGGTCCGTCATGCCCACGATGTAATCCCCCCGCGATTTCTCCAACAGCAGGCGGGTGAACTCCTCGCAGGCGGTGAACAAGGGCGAGGACATGTCAAGGCGCACCTTTTCCGCGTCCCGGTCCCAGTCCTCGATCATCGGCACGGACCAGGCGGTGTCCCGGCCGAACTCCATTTCGCATCCGCACCAGGCGGAGAAGACCTCCGGCCCCAGGTTGGGGAAGCAGACGGGCAGGGCGTCGTAGAGGTAGCGCGTGGAGCGCATGGCGGCGTCCATCTCCAGCGCGCGCTGGGGCAGGTCCAGCCAGCGGGCGCGCTGGGAGGCGTAGGTCTTGCGCGGCGCCTGCACCCGCTCCTTGGCCGGCAGGGTGATGGATACGGGCGGGCGGTCCAGGACCTCGCGCGCCCAAAAGGCGTCGTAGCGCTTTTTTACCGTCTCATAATCGGGCTGTAAGGAAAAAGGCATGGGGCACATCTCCTTTGTGTTCTTGGGCTTGGGATTGCGCCCATTGTAGCACGCCGTGCGCGCGCAGGCAAGCGCGTATTCCATTTTGGACCCTCGCGCCTTGAAAGAAGGCGCACACACCCGGCCCGGCGGCGGCATACGCTGGATAACGGGAGGTATGAAACATGAACTCGATTTTATATGCCGCTTTGGCCACGGGCTTTACATTTGGGATGACGGCCATCGGCTCGGCCGTTGTGTTCTTCTTTCGCAAGCCCTCCGCGGGCGGAACCAAGCGCGTGTACCTGGGCTTTGCCGCGGGCGTGATGATCGCGGCGACGATCTGGTCGCTGATCATTCCCGCCATTGACCGCGCGCAGGAGATGAACGTGCTGGGCTGGCTGCCCGCCACGGGCGGCATCGTCATCGGCGCGGTGTTCCTGCTTGTGCTGGAAATCCTGATGGAGCGCCTGCGCAGCACGGGCCGCATGCCCGGGAAGCTGATGAAGGCCAGCCACTCCACCTCGCTGCTGCTCATGGCGGTGACGCTGCACAACATCCCCGAGGGCATGGCCGTGGGCCTTTCCGTTGCCCTGGCGGTGCAGTCGGGCAACCCTGCGATGCTGCTGGGCGCCATCTCGCTGGCGCTGGGCATCGGCATTCAAAACATGCCCGAGGGCGCGGCCATCTCGCTGCCCCTGCGGGACGAGGGGATGTCGAGGCCCAAGGCCTTCCTCATCGGCGCGCTCTCCGCCATTGTCGAGCCGGTTTTCGGCGTGCTGACGGTGTTTGCCGTCACCGTCGCCCAGCCGCTGATGCCCTGGCTGCTGGCCTTTGCCGCGGGCGCGATGCTCTTTGTCTCCGTGCGTGAGCTGATCCCCGAGGCCTGCTGCGACGACCGCAACTACCTGGGCACGCTCTCGGTGCTGCTGGGCTTTCTGATTATGATGATCCTGGATGTTGCGCTGGGATGAGCAAACAGGTACAATGGTTAATGGACAATGCGCCCGCCCACCGGCGCGCGCAGTATTCATTAACCATTGTATCTTTTTTTGGCCGTACATAACGCAAGGAGGGTGCAGCATGACACACCAACACCATCACCATCCCGGATGCTCCTGCGGGCATCACCATCCCCCCGTCGCCGTGAGCGAGCGGGCCGCCGCCATGGTCCTCACCGGCCGGGAGGAGGCCATCCTCAAGACCATTCAGGGCGTGGGCTGCCTGCCGGTGGCGCGCCTGATCGCCACAAAGTCCGACGAGGACGAGGTGGTCATCGACTGCCTGTCGCCCGTATACCTCTACGAGGTGGGCGATACCCTGGAGGAGGTCAAGGAGATCGGCGCGCTGCTCAAGGGCCTGGAGGAGAAGGAGCTCCTTACCCTGGACTACGACCGGCCCATCGCGGGCTATGACTACGCCCTCTACACCCAGTCCGATCTATACGCCTACTTTGTCCGCACCGTGGAGGAGGCGGGCGGCCGGGAGGGCTTTTTGTGCGATACGCCCCAGATCGAGCTGGGCAGCATGGCGCTGACCGAGCTGGGCGAGCAGGTTTGCTTTAGGGAGTGAGCACCAGGGCGTGCCCCTGTGCCCGCGCTGCGGGGCGATCTTTAAAGGGCGGCTCGCGCCTGGGGAAAGCGCGCCCGTGCCCTTGCGCGACGATCATAAAAGGGAGGACAACGCCCGGGGGAAAGCGCAGCGGCGGTGAGGCGGGACAAGTTCAGAGAAAAGACGCGCCTCGGTCCGGAAAGACAGGAAAGCGCGTCATACCTGCACCCCAATGCGGCGCAGGAAGGCTTTAGGGCGTGAACGCCAGGGCGTGCCCCTGTGCCACGCTGCGGCGCGATCTTTAAAGGGCGGACAACGCCCGGGGGAAAGCGCAGCGGCGGCGAGGCGGGACAAGTTCCAAGAAAAGACGCGCCTCGGCCCGGAAAGACAGGAAAGCGCGTCATACCTGCACCCCAATGCGGCGCGGGAAGACTTTAGGGCGTGAGCGCGAGGGCGTGTCCCTGTGCCACGCTGCGGCGCGATCTTTAAAGGGCGGCTCGCGCCTGGAGAAAGCGCGCCTGTGCCCTTGCGCGACAATCATCAAAGGGCGGACAGCGCCCGGGGGAAAGCGCAGCGGCGGCGAGGCGGGACAAGTTCAGAGAAAAGACGC
>CAOKIU010000004.1 GCA_948468595.1 uncultured Christensenella sp. | reverse complement strand
CTGCGCTTCCTGGCGGGAGCGCGGCCCAGCCTCATTCAACCAGCGGTTATGATAAATGACGGGGGGATCTAATCCCACTTACCGATCGATCACCTTGATCAGCGCCTGCGTGCCATCGTCCTGTCCACCTTGCTCCGCCAATTCGTCATACTTGTCGCGCACAAGCTTGAGCACGTCCAGCGCCATGCCGCGCGCCTGCGCCTCCTCCAGCGCAATATTCATGTCCTTGATGAAGTGCTTGACATAGAAGCCCGGGGCGTAGTTGCCGTCGATGATCTTCTGGCCGTTATTGGTCAGCTGCCAGGAGCCCGCCGCGCCGGTCGAAATGGCGTCAAACATGTCCTGCGGGTCCAGGCCGCACTTTTTGGCATAGGAGATGGCTTCGCACACCGAGGCAATGCAGCCCGTGATGGCGATTTGATTGGCCATCTTGGTATGCTGGCCGCAGCCCGCGCCGCCCTGGTAGCGAATGTTGGTACCCATGGCCTCAAAGACGGGGACCATGCGGTCGAACGCCGCCCGATCGCCGCCCACCATAATGGCCAGCGTGCCCTTTTGCGCGCCCACGTCTCCGCCAGAAACCGGAGCGTCCAGCGCGGTCATGCCCTTCTCCTTCGCCGTGGCATAGATGCGCTCGGAGAGCTTGGGGCTGGTGGTGGTCATGTCGATCAGCGTCGCGCCCGCATCCGCGCTTTCCAGGATGCCGCCCTTGCCGAAATAGACCTCCTCCACATCCTTGGGATAACCCACAATGGTGATGACCGCGTCGCGCCCGGCCGCGCAGGCAGCCACACTATCGCACCAATGTGCGCCGGCCTGAACGACCTGGTCGGCCTTTTCCTTGGTGCGGGTATACACGCTCACGTCAAAGCCCTTTTTCATCAAGTTGAGCACCATGGGGCCGCCCATGACGCCAACGCCGATAAATCCGATCTTCATTTTTCTTTCCTCCCTGTTTGGTTCTCTGTCAGGAGCTATGCCCCTATCCCTTATACTGTAAGTTTTCAAGGCGCGTTTGTCAAGGCGAAGCCAAGAGCGCGCTCAACCGGCGACCGTTTTGATCCACTTCCTGCTGCGCAGGCGGAAAGCGCACCAGACCGACTTGATGATCCAATCGATCTTCAGGGCGATGTAGACCCAGAACGCGGGCATATGCCACACCAGGCCCGTCAAATACCCCAGGGGAATGGAGGCCAGCCAGAGAAACAGCATGTCGGCCAGCATCAAGAACCGCGTATCTCCGCCGCCCCGCAGAACGCCCTTGGTCAACACGCCCTGCACCGTCTGGAATACCACCATAAGGCTGACCGCGGCCATGAGCTGGTAGGCGATCTCCTTGGTCTCCTGCGTGACGTTAAAGTTCTCAATAAGCGGCGGGCTGACCAGCAGGATCACAATGGCCGCGGCAATGCCAATGAGAATTGAAAGGGCGAAAAAGGTCACGCCCTGATGATAGGCCTTGTCCGCCTCCCCCTCGCCCAGCGTGTTGCCGGTAATGACGGAGGATGCGGAGGAAAGCCCCTGGTTAAACACCGTGGAAAGCCGCACGGTTTGGTTGATGATGGAGTTGGCCGCCACAAAGCTGGCGCCGATATGCCCCATGACCACGGACATGGCGCTGTTGCCCAAGCCCAAGAGCGTATCGGAAATCATCACGGGAATGGAATAGGTGATATAGACCTTCACGTGGTCGCGGCAGCTCATCAACAGATCGCCCAGCCGATAGCCAATGCGCTTGTCCACGCAGAAGAAGTAGACCACCAGCGCCGCCGCCTCCACAAACCGGGCGATGACGGTGCCCAGCGCCGCGCCCTCGATCTGCATCTGCGGCGCGCCCAGGTTGCCGAAGATGAACACCCAGTTGAAAAACACATTGGTGAAAAACGTGACGATGGAGAGCAGCAGCGGAAAGCGCACCAGGCGCACGGTGCGCATGATGTTGGTCAACATCAGCGAAACGCCCAGCAGCACGTAGGTCACCGCGCTGATGCGCAGGTACGCAGCGCCCTTTGCAATGACCTCCTCCTCGGGAGTATACAGGCGCATGATGGCCTCCGGCGCGGCCAGGGTCGCCGCGGTAAAGACCAGGGCGATCACCAGCCCCATGCGCAGCATGATGGTCACGGACTTTTTCAGGGAGATCATGTCGCCCATGCCGTAGTATTGCGCGGTGAGCACCGCCGCGCCCATGCTCATGCCCATGCACATGATGTGATAGATGTTGATAAACTCATTGGCCAGGGAGGAGGCCGAAAGCTGGACCTCGCCAAAGCTGCCCAACATCATGGTATCCATGATGTTGACGCCGATGGTAATCATGTTTTGCAGCACCACCGGCACGGCAATGGTCAATATGAGCTTGTAAAACGATTTATCCTTGACAAAAATGCGTGACATTCCCCTCGCCGCTCCCCTTCTCTTCTTTACTTATGAAATGATCATAACACGTCTTGGCAACCATGTCAATGTTGACATGTCTACTTTGATGCAGTATACTTGGACGAAACAAGAGAGGAGGGCGGAACCATGGGGGCCTTGCGGTATGTCATGCTGGGATTGATCCATCGGGAGCCCATGACGGGCTATGATTTATCCAAGGCGTTCTCAGGGCGGCTGGGATCGGTCTGGGGCGCGCGACATAGCCAGATCTATCCGGAGCTGAAAAAGCTCCGGGACGAGGGATTGATCGAGTGCTCCGTCGTGCCCGCGGGCGAAGTGCAGGAGAAAAAGCTCTACACCGTCACCGCGAAGGGCAGGGCCGCTTTCCATCAATGGCTGCTCTCGGACGAGGACGAGTACCGGCCGCCCAAGGACACTTTGGGCCTGCGGCTCTATTTTTGCGAAAATCTCTCCTCCGCGGAATACCTGGAGATATTGGATCGCGCGCGGGCGCAGCACAGCGACCGGCTGGAGTGGATGCGGCAGCACTGCGACCTCACCTATCCGGACCCGCCCCAGCGCATCTCCGCGCAGCTGGGAGATTTCATGCTGATGCGCGGCGGCATCCTGCGGGAGGAGGCCTATCTGGACTGGTTGGACCGCTGCCGCAGGCACATTGGGCGCATTCAGGAGGAAGGCGAGCCCGAGGGCGCGGAATGATCTCCGCTCATGCCCTATCTTGCATTCCGGGGGCCATATGCGCAAGGAGCGCGCGGCGCAGCGCCTCCGCGTTCAGGGGCTTGACCAAGTGCGCGTTCATGCCGGCCTCCAGTGACCGGCGCGCATCCCCATCGAAGGCATTGGCCGACAGCGCCAGGATGGGGACGGAGGGCGCGTCCTGGCGCCCCGCGCTGCGGATGCGCCGGGCTGCCTCGTATCCGTCCATGACGGGCATGCGAACATCCATCAAAATGGCGGAGATTTCAAATTCTTCGCTCGCCAAATAGCATTGCAGTCCCTGCGCTCCGTTTTCCGCCGTGATCACGCGGGCGCCCATGCCCAAGGCCATGGTCTGTACGATGTAGAGATTGGTGGGGTTATCCTCCACGATCAGCAAGGTCTTGTCCTTTAAACTGGCGGAGGGAGCGCAGTTTTCCGCGTCATCCGGCAGCGCGGCCGCCATGGGCAGCGCAATGGTGAAGAAAAAGCGCGAACCCCGCCCTACCTCGCTCTCCAAGCGGAGCTCGCCGCCCATCAGCTTCACCAAATGCCAGGCAATGTTCAGGCCCAGCCCGACGCCGTCGGCGCTGGCCCGGCCTTCTCGCGCGTAATCATCGAAGATATGGCGCGCAAACGCCGCCTCCACGCCGATGCCGGTATCCTCCACGCAAAAATACACCTGCTCTGCGCCTTGGCGCGGCTGGACGCGCATCACCCGCAGGTCCACGCGGCCACCCCGGCGATTGTACTTGACGGCGTTGGAGAGGAGATTGATCAGCACTTGCCTGAGCTTGAGCTCGTCCCCGACGGCATACGTTCCAAGCTGGGGGTCCAGGTGGAATTCAAGCGACAGGCCGGCCTCTCTCGCGTCGGGCAAGGCGATCTCCCTGACCAGGGTGAGCATTTGCCTCAAGTCAAACGCGCGCTCGCACAGCGTGAGCTTGCCCTTGTTGATCTTGGATAGGTCCAGCACGTCGTTGACCAGCGAGAGCAGGTGCCCGGCGCACGAATCGATCTTTTGTACGCAATCGCGCACCGCAGCGGGGTCCGCCGCCTGCTCGGCGGCGATGCGGCTCAAGCCGATCATGGCGCCCAAGGGCGTGCGGATTTCATGGCTGACGCGCGCGAGGAACTCCGTCTGCGAAGCGTTGATGCGCTGCAACGCGAGGTTCTCCTTGCGCAGCCGGTGGCAGCGCGCAAGGGCAAACGCCGCCAGACCGAGCGCGGCCAATACGGGAATCGCAAGCTCCAGGGCCGTAAGGCAGTTGCCGCACCGCGCTTCCCCTCGCGCGCCGTAAGCCGGCCGGGGTGCGCCTTGCGCCAAATAAACGGCGCCGCTCCTCCCATTCCCCACCGGCGAAAGCGCGCGGGCCATGGCAGTAAGAGGGGTGGCCGCCGCATTCAACGCCCCTACCCTAGGCGCCGGCAGCATATTGCCCAGGCAAACCAAGGTCATCCAGGCGGCCAGAAAGCGCACGCAGCGTCCCCTCAACATGAATTGCTCCTCCAATCCAAAATTCCATATTTATACACTAAGATTATAGCATTTTCAGCGAATTGCGCCAACCCAAAATAGGAAAAAAGCTGTCTGAACGACAGCTTTATCCCTCAATCGACAAAATGTTTACAATATCTGAGCTATGCCTCCGCCGCTGCCAAGCGCGTGTCCATAAAGCGCAGCACGCGCGCCCAATCGTAGCGGCTGAGGTAGTGCGTGCCGGGGCGCAGGTGGTAACCCACCATGCCCGATGCGATGCGCCCGCCGGGCTCAGGCATCGCGCAACCGGCGCCCAGGCCCGTTTGGTCAAAGAGCGCATAGGCGGGCTCCAACATCGCGGCGGAAAGGAATTCCGACCGCGGGTCAGCCCATTCGTCCTCGGAGGCGCTGGCCACGTAGAGGGGCCGAGGCGCCACGCAGGCCAACAACTGGTACTGCTCAAAGGGCAGGGCGTCCTCTCGCCCGCCATACTTTGCGTAGTTTTCACAGAACCAGAACGGAAACTGCCGGTAGATGGCCGCAACCGACTCGCCCACCTTGCCCCGGCTCACGGCCGCACCCGCGCAGCCGCTGTCGTTGGAGACCACCGCCGCAAAGCGCGCGTCCTGCGCGCCCGCCCAGAGCGCGGTCTTGCCCAAGCGCGAGTGCCCCATGACAAAGACCTTCGCGCCGTCAATCTCCGGCACGGTGAGCAGGTAGTCCATCACGCGGCTGGCCGCGTAGGCCCACATGCCGATCTTTCCCCAGGCATCCTTTCCCGCGCGGCTGGTCATGGCGGCGATGCCATCGGAAAAATCGCCGTTGTCGCGCGTTACGTCCTCATAATTGAAGATCGCCATCGCATAGCCGTGATCCACAATCTCCTCAATGGGCTGGTATCCCCCCGTGGCATAGGGCGTGAAGGAGATGTACAGCGCGCAGGGCATGGGCCGGCCCGTCTTGGGCAGCACCAGATGCACCGGGAAGGAAAAGCACCCCTTCTCCATCGCAAAGGAGAGCCGCACCGCGCGGTGCTCCGCCTTGCCCGCCCAATCGTCCTGGTGTGCTTCCAGGGTTTCGGCCGCAACGCGCGCGGGCGCGGGCGGCGTCAGGCCGAAGCACTCCCGTGCGTACAGATCCACAATGCGGCGCTTCCAATCGCCAAAGGACGCCCGCGTGACTTCCTCAGCAAACAGCGGCGGTAGATTTCTCTCTCTCTTCTGCTCCGTCATGTCAAGTCCCTCCTTATTATTTCAGCGCCCGCTCCCGCGGCGCGCCTCTATTTTCCGCTGCTCCCCAGCTCCCCCATCCCCCGCAAGGAAGCCATGGCCCGTATCTCCTCCGGCGGGAGTTCGACAATCTCCGTCTTGGGCACGGGCAGCAGCACCGCCTGACAGATGGCCTTGTTCGTTGGATAGAGAATCACGTCGCGGCCCGCTAAAAGGGCTTCGCATCCGGGTTTGACCAGGGCCAGCGGCCGGGTGTTGAGGTTGGTCATGGGGATGAACCACTCGCTGCGAAAGCCCGAATCGATCACGCCGCAGCGCTGGGACATGCCCTTGGTTCCCGTGGAGCCGCGCTCCTGAAGCTGCAAATAGTAGTCGGGGGAAAACGCGCTGATCAGGCCCGTGGGGATGCGGCGCGTCTCCAATGGCTCCAGGATCAGATACTCCTCCTCCAGGCAGGCGTAAATGTCATAGCCCGCATCCTCCTCCCGCTTGGAGGGGATCACCGCGCCGGGGCGCAATTTGGCAAAGTACAGCTTTTCTCTCATATCCGTCTCCTCAGCGCGCACGCGCGTCCTCCCCGTCAAGCGGGTTTTTCGCCGCCATCGAGAGCAGGCGGCCTTGACTGTAGCCATTGATTTCGATCTCTTCACCCGGCATCCGGCGGTCCAGGCGGACGCGCAGCTCGTGCTCGCCCGCGCTCAGCCTAACGCCCGGCGTCCGCGCCCTAGCCATGGCGTAGCCGTCGGTCCCCTTCCCCCGCAGCAACTCCTCCCCGTCCAATTCCAGGGTGAACGGGCAAGTGTGTTTCACTTCGATCTCCAGCTCCCGCTCCGTCTTCATCACCAGCGTGCGCGAAAGCACAAAGGCGCACGGCCCCGCCCAGCCGCTGAGGCTATCCAGCTTGACGCGATTGCCATCGGAAAAATAAGGCTCCGACAGGGGCTGAACGCAAAAATCGGGGTTGCCCAAGACGCGATACCCCTGCGCGCCCGCGATGCCAAACGCAAGCGTATGGCCGGCAAAGCGCACGGTGACGCGGTTGCGCTCCGTCACGATGGGCACCGCTTCGGGCATCCATAAGGTCAGGGGCACGCGCGCGGTTTGGCACGGCGCAACCCTGGCGCGACCGGCGGTCATGGCCTGAATGCAGCCCTCCGCCACGCAGCTCAGGGGTCCCTCCAGCGTTTCCGCCCCGTCATTTTCGATGCTCAGCACGCATTGACGCGCCAAGCCGGGGCGCAGGCAAGGCTTGCCCATGAAGGAGACGGACAGCCGCACCGGCTCCCTTGCGTAGCTTCCCCGATTCACAGCGGGGATTTCCGTAAGGATGAGGGGCAGGGCCTGGCCGCGATGGGCCGCCTCCATTTGGAAGCGCAGCCCCGTTTGGGCGATCTGCGCTGCCAACGCATCCGCCTCCCCGGCGTTCGGCGCCCCGTTCAGCACCCCGGCAAATGCGGCCGAAAGAGCCGTCGGGCTGCCATCCAGCAGCAGGGCGGCGAGCAGGTCGGTCAGGCGCGTGAGCGGCGATCCCTCCGCGCCGCCGTGACGCCAGACCAGGCGGGCGCGCGCCAGGTCGCGGGGCTGCGCGCGCAGGGCGCAGGCGTCATGGACCGCCTTGGCGATGCGGCCATCCTCCCGCATGAATTCCGACGCAGCCAACAGGCAGGCGGCGGCATCCGTTTCCTGAAAGGCGAGCGCCATGGCCGCGGCCACAAACCCGGCGGCCTCCACAGCCTCGCCGCCATGGTCCGTCGAGGCGTCCACGCGCGCAAGGCGCACGGCGCGCGCGGGGTCTCCGGGGCATAGACAGGCCCAGAGCGGCGCGCGGTCCATGCCGCCCGCCCCGTCGCGCTCCGGATCGTCAAACGCAGCCAACGGCGGGAGCACGCCTCTTTCCATGTTGCGTTGGAAATGCGGGGACAGCACGCCCTCCTGCGCATAGGCCCGCGCCAGGTCCAGCGCCGTTAAGTCCGGCCCAAAGCGCGCCGCCGCGCCCAATGCGGGCGCGAGAAAGGGCGCCCGGCCCAGGCCCAGCACGCATCCGCGCACCCGGTTGAGATACTCCTCATAACGCATGGATCGCTTCCTCCTTGAGTCTTCGCGTATCGACTGTCCGTTCATGGGTTAGGATCGCCCGCCTCTTTGCGGGTTAGGGGCAAGCCCGCCCTTCTTTACCTACAGCATGCGCGCGCTTTTGCGACGGTTTACGGCTTTGAATTTGGCTCCACGCGCATAGACATTTGGGCTGTGGCCCCATCAATCTTTGCGCTGCCCGCTTGCGGGTCAGGGCCGCCTGCCGCCCCTTTCCTTCGGCTTGCGCGCTCCGCTAGGCGCCTTGCTCCCGCTCTTCGGCTTTGTGCCGGGCCGCGCCTTGGCGGCGTTCTGCGGCTTGGCGCCGTCCCTTTTGGGTTGACGCTTCGAATTGGCGCCGGCGCGGGCTGTGCGATTGACGCCATGCGCCCCGGCGCGCTCCGTCTTCCCGCGCGCGGCGCCGGCGGGCGGCACGAGGCACTTGGGACCAAAGCCAATCAAGTCCTCGCGCCCGGCCAGGTGCAGCGCCTTGCGCACCAGTGCGTGATTCTGCGGCCGCTTGTATTGCAGCAGCGCGCGCTGCATGGCCTTTTCCTGCGGGCTGCGCGGCACGTAGACGCGCTCAAAGGTCAGGGGGTTTAAGCCGGTGTAAAACATGGTCGTGGCCAGCGTGCCCGGCGTGGGAATGAAATCCTGCACCTGCTCGGGCTGATGACCGATGTCGCGCAGGTACTCCGCCAGCTCAATGGCCGCGGCAAGGTCCGCGCCCGGATGGCTGGAGATGAAGTAGGGCACGAGGTACTGGTCCTTGCCCAACTGCTGGTTGACGCGCTTATACTTCTCCCGGAAGGCCTGAAAGACATGGCAGCCCGGCTTGCCCATGAGGGTGAGCACCTTGGGCGCGACGTGCTCAGGGGCGACCTTGAGCTGGCCGCTGACGTGATGGGCGCACAGCTCGCGGAAGAAGGCGTCGTCCTTGTCCAGCATCATGTAGTCAAAGCGCAGGCCGGAGCGGATGAACACCTTTTTGACGCCCTCGATCTGCCTTAGGTCCTTGAGCAGCCTGGTCAGTTCCTTGTGATCCACCTCCAGCTGGGGACAGGGCTCGGGCGCCAGGCACTGGCGGGACTTGCAGGCGCCAACCTTGAGCTGGTTTTTGCAGGCCGGAAAACGGAAGTTCGCGGTGGGCCCGCCCACATCGTGGATGTAGCCCTTAAAGCCCTCGAGCTGGGTGAGCTTGCGGGCCTCCTGCAAGATGGACTGCGGACTGCGCGACTGCACGATGCGCCCTTGATGGAAGGTGAGCGCGCAAAACGCGCAGGCGCCGAAGCATCCCCGCGTGCTGGTAATGGAAAACTCCACCTCCTGCAATGCCGGCACGCCGCCCTCTTTGTCGTAGGATGGGTGCCACTTTCGCTGATAGGGCAGGTTATAGACGCGGTCCAGCTCGCTGCGGGTCAGCGGCATCATGGGCTTTTCCGCCACGAGCACCTTTTTTTCATGCCGCTGGGCCAGCTTGCGGCCGCGGATGGGGTCCTGCTCCTCGTATTGCATTTTAAACGCCTTGCAATAGGCGATCTTATCGGCCTTGCACTCCATAAAGGAGGGAATCTCCACGGCGTCCTCCGGAACGTCGTCCGCCATGGTGCAGGTGCCGGGGATGCCTTGGAGCGGCAGCCCGTCGCGCAGGCGGCGCGCGATCTCCACGGTTTGCTTTTCCGCCATGCCGTAGGAGAGCAGGTCCGCCCCGCAGTCCGCCAGGATGGAATGGCGCACGGCGTTATCCCAGTAATCGTAGTGCGCAAAGCGGCGCAGCGAGGCCTCCACGCCCCCGATGATGATGGGGATCTTGCCAAACGCCTCGTGGATGCGGTTGCAGTAGACGATGGTGGCGCGGTCAGGGCGCAATCCCGGCCTGCCTCCCGGCGAATAGAGGTCCTCCGACCGCGGCCGCTTGGCCGCGGTATAGTGATTGACCATGGAATCGATATTCCCCGCCGCCACCATGAACCCATATTTCGGCCGGCCAAACCGCTTGAAATCCAAGGCGTTGTGAAAGTCGGGCTGGTTGAGCATGCACACGCGATAGCCCGCGTCTTCCAGCACCCTGGAGATGATGGCATGGCCAAAGGAGGGATGGTCGACGTACGCATCCCCGGATACCACAATAAAATCCGGCTGATCCCAACCGCGCGCGAGCATCTCCTCGCGCGTTACAGGCAAAAACTGATCCGGCATGAAAACCTCCTCTGCGCCTGACGGCGGCTTACTCCATTATTATAGCTGCAAACAGCGCGCGGCACAAGAAGAACCTCCCCCTCCCGCTCGTCGTCTCTTAAAGCGCTAAGGCGCGCTCTCGTCTTCATGCCGAGCCGGATGCTGCGCATCGGTTGAGCGCGCTATAAGCTGAGCTTTCATCATCGAAGCAGTTATTTTGCAGGGAATTGGCTGGTTTTTCCCCTCTGGACATGCGGAATTTGTCGGCAAATGGCGAGGGCGCGCCTTGACAAGAGCGCGCAAACTGTATTATCATTTTGTTACATGAAATGCAGTGTTGCTTGAATTGACGGACATCCCCCCAGGAAAGGAGGAGTGGATTCGTGCATACCGTCGCCCTGATTGACGATGAAAAATACGTGCTGAGCGATATTCGGCACACTTTTCCCTTCAAGGACTATGGTTTTTCCCTCGTCGCCGCGCTCACCGATCCCATTCAAGCCCTGGAAATGCTGCCAAGGCTTCATCCGGACGTGGCTTTTGTGGACATCCGGATGCCGCAAATGTCCGGTTTGGATCTCATCCGGGAACTCAAGGCGTTTCTTCCCAAGACCGTGTATGTGGTTTTGAGCGGATACTCTGAATTTGCGTATGCAAAAAACGCGATTCGCCTGGACGTATTTGAATACGTTCTCAAGCCGTTTGACGAAGAGGACGCCGAAGAGCTTTTAGAGCGGCTGTCCTCGCATCTTTCCATGGGAAGCGAGCGCGTGCCCGCGCAGGAAGAGATCCCCTCCCTGCACAGCAACCAGCAATTCAACCGGCTTCTCGCCTATGTCGCCCAACACGCATTTGAACCGCTCAACCTGGAACAAATCGCGGCGCGGTTTTATCTGAATGCAAATTATTGCAGCCAGCTCTTCAAAAACGCCACGGGACAGACCTTCTCTCAATACGTCCGCGACCGTAGGATCGAGCGCGCAAAGGAGCTGTTGGCAAAATCCGCGATGCCCGTTTCCGAGATCGCCGCCTCGGTCGGATACGACGATTCGCGCTACTTTGCCCGCATCTTTGCCGGGCAGGTCGGCGTTCCGCCGCGGAAGTACCGCGCGGAATGCCAGACGGATCGGAAGTGAGGGATGCGCTATGTTTCGCAGCATACGAGCGCAGCTCCTGACGATTCAAATCTCTTCTTTGGTGCTGCTCCTGGTGATCGGTCTATCCGCCATCGCGCAGGTGCGCCGCCTGTCGATGGATTCTACCCGGCAGTACGCTCTGGCCGCTGCGATGCAGGCCAAGGGCAGCATTGAAACCATCCTGGAGAACGTGCGCGTCTCCGCGGCGGGCCTATGCTATTCCACCTCTGTTCAGGAGATCCTCACCACCAAGGAGACGAACAAACTGCGCCTTGCCGAATTGCACCGGAAGTATTCCGGCAGCGTCAGCTATGCCATCAACACCAACCGCAACATCGTCGATGTCTGCCTGGTATCCAGCACAGGCGAAACCCATGTCTTTGGCACGCAGGTGTCGCCGGTGTTAGCCATTGCATTGGAGGAATATGCGTCCGCCGGCGGGGAAGGCGCGTACTTTACGGGATTCTTTGGCCCGGCGGGAGGAAACGGGACCGAGTATTACGCCTACCTATTGCCGGTCAACAGTGCGATTCCCGGGGAGAGCTTTTCCAGCCAGGTAGGGCTGTGCATGGTGCTCTGCCGGACGAGCGCGGTGGTGGAGGTGCTGCGCACCGCCGTGTTGAATGGCGTGGACCTTTCGCTTTCCTATGGCGAGGACGGCGTGCTTCATGCGCAGGGCGGAACAGATTTTTCAGCCCTGGAGAGTCAACAGTTCCCCCTTGATGAGGGAAGCTGGACGCTCTTGCAGCGCGTGAACCCGCGCATGGCTTTAGTGGAGGATCGCAGCTCTCAGCTGCTGATCCTTTCCTTCCTGCTCGTCGCCCTGCTGGGAACGACGGCCTTTTTGCTCTTCAGCCATCGAAACATCTCCCTCCCCGTCATGCAGCTGCGTTCACAGCTGCTTCGGAACGCGGAACAACCCCATGCGACCGCGCCGGTGCGCATCTCCACGAGCAATGAGCTGCAATCCATCGCCGTGGAGATCAACCGCATGCTGGAGCAGATCCGGCAGAGCACGCAGCAGAGCATCGAAAACCAGAACCGGCTCTATGCGGCCGAGCTCCTACAGCGCAAGCTCCAGTTTTCCGCCCTGCAAAGCCAGATCAATCCCCATTTTCTCTACAACACGCTCTCCTGCATTCGGGGCATCGCGCTGGAAAACGATCAGGATGAGATCGCCTCCATCGCCGTGAAGATGGCGAAGATCTTCCGCTATTCCGTCAAGGGGGATACTTATGTGCGGGTTCGGGAGGAGCTGGGCATCATCCGACGCTATGTGGAGATCATGAACGTGCGGATGAACGACAAGTTCCGCGCGCGGTTTGACGTGCCGGAAGAAATTCTGGACTGTTGGACCATCAAAATGGTGCTACAGCCCCTGGTGGAGAATGCGATTTTTCATGGGCTGGAGAGCATTTCCAGAGAGGGCGAGCTCTTGGTATGCGGAAGGCTTCAGGGCGAGAAGGCTTTTGCCATGGAGATTCGGGACAATGGCGCCGGGATCTGCGCGGAAAGGCTACAGGTCATGCGCCAGATGCTGTCGGCCAGGGGCGCAGCCGCGCGGGACGAGGAGGTGCAAAGCAACGGCATGGGCGTGGGGCTGATCAATATCAACCGCAAAATTCAACTGCTCATGGGAGAATGCTACGGCCTCCGCGTGGACAGTGTGCCGGGCAAGGGCACCTGCGTCACGGTCATATTGCCCCTTTTGCGCGAGAAACCCAGCGCTTAGCGCGCATCCCCGGTCTTGCTCCCGCTCTCTTTTCATTTCTTGTGAAAGAGAGCGGGAGCTTTTTTTACTGAAAATGTGCACTTATCTTAGTACTTCTGGGGTGGTTTCATCGATTCGATGTGCAAACGCTTGCGACAATATTGCGTTTCCGTTAAGCTGTTAACACAAGCAAAAAACTTCAGAGGGAGGCGCAAACATGTTGAACAAAGACGAAAGAACGAGTCTTGCCAAGCGTGCTTCAAGCGGGTTGCAGGAGGTGCTGGATTTCTTCGCCACACAGGCGACAGATTCCAACGGCGGCTTTTTCGGCAAGGTTGATCGGGACCTGCACCCCATCGCCGACGCGGAACGCTCTCTGGTCTTCACGGCGCGGATGCTGTGGACTTACGCAGCCGCATACCGCATCCTGAAACAGGATCGATGGCTCCAGGTCGCCATGCATGCCCTGGACGCGATCGAAACGCAGTTCCTGGACCCGGTTTGGGGCGGCGGATACTGGGGTCTGCGCGCGGACGGATCGCCTGCGCAGGACCGGAAGTATGTCTATGGGCAATCCTTTCTGATCTACGGCGGGGCGGAGCTCATGCGGGCCAGCGGCGAGACGCGCGGGCTGCGCCTGGCCAAAGACGTGTATGCCCTGCTGGAGGCGCACTGCGCGGACAAAGTTCACGGAGGTTATTTTGAAACCTATCGCCGCGACTGGGCGCGCATTCCGGAGAGCTTTAACATTCCCGATCCGGCGCTGGGAAGCAAGGCGCTCAACACGCACCTGCACTTGATTGAATCCTACACCAATCTGATGCGCGTCTGGAAGGACGAAGATCTTCACGCCAAGGTTGGGGAACTGATCCGGATCATGTCCTCGAAGCTATTGGACACGGAGAGCTATCACTACAAGCCCTACATGACCGATGATTGGGGGATTACCCGGTCCCTGTTTTCCTATGGGCATGACATCGAGGGCGCATGGCTGCTCGTGGAGGCGGCGCAGGCATGGGGAGACGCCGATACGATTCGCCAGTGCATTCCGATTGCGACGCGCATTGCCGACGCCTGCGCACAGGCGCTGGACCCCAACAGCAGCGGCATGTATGCCGAAAATGTGGAGGGCGAGATCGTGCGCGACATGGTCTGGTGGGTGCAGGCCGAGGCGGTTGTCGGGTTCCTGAACGCCTACGAACTGACCGGGGAAGAGAAGTACCTGGACTGGATGTACCGCGTATGGGACTACATCGACAAGCGCGTCGTGGACCGCGAGGGCGGGGTCTATCGGGATTGGCTCTCCGACGCCTCTCTTCCGCCGGATCACCCGAAAAACCGCTATCCCATCAACGGCTGGAAGACGCCCTACCATAACGGACGCATGTATATGGAGATCCTGGAGCGGTTGGAACACTGGGAGGAAAGGCAGAGCGAATTCGAGACACACAAAAGGGGGAGATGAAGATGTGGGAAGTCCTTGTGATCGGATGCAACGGCATCACGAGGAAATGGCTCGATGCCCTGAAAGGGCGGGAGGATGTCGTCCTGGCGGCATTTGCCGACCCGGCCGTGGAACGGGCAGAGGCTCTGCGGGATGCCTACGCCCCGGGGGCGCAGGTCTATGACGGCGCGGACGCGGCGTTGGAGCATTGCAAGGCCAACCTGGTGCTGGACGCCACACCGCCCTACGTCCATCACGCCGTGGTCACACGCGCCCTGCGCGAAGGCCGCTGCGTGTTGGGGGAAAAGCCGATGGCCGGGGACCTGTCCCAGGCGCGGGAGATGGTCGCCTGTGCGCAGGAAAGCAGCCGGCCCTACTTCGTGATGCAGAACCGCCGCTATCTGCGCGGCATTCAAACCCTGCGCGCGGAACTTGCCAAGACCTATCTTGGCAAACCGTATCTCGTGACGTGCGATATGTTCCTCGGCGCGCACTTCATGGGCCCGGGAGACGGCCGGCCAGACTTTCGAAATCGAATGGAGCATCCCGTACTGGTGGATATGCTGATCCACACCTTTGACCAGGCGCGTTTTCTTCTCGGGGAAAAGCGAGCGATCAGCGCCTATTGTCAGGAGCTCAATCCGCCCAACAGTTGGTACGACCATTCCGCCATAGCGCTGTGCACCTTTGTCTTTGAAGACGACTCCGTTCTCTCTCTTCGCGGCTCCTGGGCGACGAAGTGTGAGAACACCACGTCCCATGGCTTCTGGCGCGTCTACTGCACGGATGGAACGGCCTGCTGGGACGGCGCCGAACGGGTATGGGTCTCGCGGGCGCAGCCCGTTCCCAGCGCGGGCTACTTTGAGGAAGAGGGCGTGCGGGAGGAGATCCCACTGGCCTACAGCGGACGGGAGGACCATGCCGGCTGTGTGGACGATATGCTGTCGGCGCTGAACCGTGGACAGACCATGATGACGGATTGCCGCAACAACATTCACTCGCTTGAAATGGTACATGCCTGCATCCAGAGCGCGGAAACCGGAAAAAAGTGTTCCATCTCCCCGGCTGATGAAACCGCTTAATCAAAAGGAAGCGCTCCATTCGGGTGCGCATGAAGGGGGATGGCCCCCGTCCGGAAGTTTCCGTTGCGTTCGCACAAAGGAGGGGTGTTCCATGACCGCGCACGTGGAAAGACGCCCGGGCGCGGCACGGCGAAAGTCCGTCTTCCGCCGTGCCTGGGAGAGCCGCTATATGTATCTGCTCATCCTGCCCGGCATCCTGTTTTTCCTCATCTTCCGATACATTCCCATCTACGGCATTCAATTGGCGTTCAAGACATTCCGTGCAAGCCTTGGGATCACCCTTAGCCCTTGGTGCGGATTGGAAAACTTCGAATACCTGTTTCTCAATTCCGATTTCTGGGTTGCCGTGCGCAATACGCTGCTCATCAGCTTGTATCAGGTGGTTTTCTGCTTCCCCTTTCCGGTTGTTCTCGCGCTGTTTCTCAACGAGATCCGGTTGGCGCGATACAAAAAATTCGTTCAGACGGTCTACACCTTCCCGCACTTCCTGTCTTGGGTGTTGATTTCGGGGATTGTGATGAACCTGCTCTCCTCCAGCGGAGCGGTGAACAGCCTGATTGCGGCCCTTGGCGGTCAAAAACACCAGTTTTTGACGGATAAGGCCCTGTTCCGATCGATTCTGGTCTTCTTCCTCGCCTGGAAGGAGTCGGGCTGGAACTGCATCCTATACCTTGCCTCGATCACGGCCATCGATCCTTCCCTATACGAGGCCGCAACCATCGACGGCGCCAACCGCTGGCATCGAATGCGCTACATAACCTGGCCCGGCATTTCGATGATCGTCGTCGTCACGCTCATTCTGCGCATCGGTTCCATGATGGACGTGGGCTTTGACCAGGTAATCAACCTCTACAATGCGTCTGTCTACGATGTGGGCGACATCATCGATACCTATATCTACCGAATCACTTTCCAGCGCGCGGGCAACTTTGGCGTGAGCACGGCGGTGGGGCTCTTTAAGGGCGTTACGAACTGCATTCTCCTGCTGTCGGCCAATGGCATTTGCAAGCTGCTGGGCGAGGAGGGCATCGTTTGAAGGGAGGAAAAATGCATGACGCGCATTCGATCGCATGCCCGGCGGCCGAGAAGCGGCCCAATCCAAAGAACCACCTTCTTTGACATCCTCAACATCTTGTTCACCGCGTTGTTCGCGTTGATCATCCTCTACCCCTTTTACAATTGCATCCTGCTCTCCGTCACCCCGCAGCACATCTATGCCCGCGAACCGTTCATGCTCTATCCCAAGGTGCTGACCTGGGAGTCCTATTACGTCGTGTTTGAAAACCGCGTACTCTTCACGGGCATGGGCGTGACGGCGATGATCACGGCGCTGGGCGTCGTATACAACATGATCCTGACGCTGCTGCTGGCCTATGCGTTCAACAAAAAATTCCCGCTTCGCAGCTTCTTTCTCTACATGATCCTCTTTACGCTGTACTTCTCGGGCGGGCTGATTCCTTTCTATCTGCTGATTAAGGATCTGGGGCTGATGGACAACATCCTCTCCATGGTGCTTCCCACCGGGGTCTCCATCACCTATATGACGGTGATGCGCAAGTACTTTGCCGCGATCCCGGAGGAATTGGAGGAATCCGCCCGGCTGGACGGCGCGAGCGAATTGGTGATTCTGTTTCGGATCATACTTCCCATCTGCATGCCGATGGTTGTGACCTTCTGTCTGTACTATGGGGTGGAGCGCTGGAACGAGTGGTGGTATGGCATGCTGTTCATCAAGAACGCCTTTAAGCAGCCTTTGCAGCTGGTTCTGCGCGGCATCATCCAGGCCGCGGGAAGCACCAACACCTCTTCTCACCTGCTGGAGGCGGGAATCATTCCCTTCAACGATGGCATCAAGATGGCTTCCATCGTGATCACGATGTTCCCCATTCTGTGCGTCTATCCGTTTCTGCAAAAATACTTTGTGCAAGGACTGGCCATCGGCGCGGTGAAGGGATGAATCATCCGCCGATTTACACAAGAGATAAAGGAGGCAACTTTCATGAGGAAACGACTGACCGCCCTGGTCCTGTTGACCGCAGTCCTTCTCTTCCTGCTGGGATGCACGGCGCCGCATGTGTCACCGCCTGCCGAAGAACCCTTGCCGGGAACGAACAAGCCAACGGGCACGTACAGCACACATGTAGTCATCTCCACCAACATCACGGATGCCGACAAGATGGGCAGCGACGCCCTCTACGAATACATCTGTGAAAAGTTCAACATGGACTGGAATTTCATCCCCATGCAGTTCGGGGAGCGGCATGATAAGGCGCGCCTCTGGGTTGCGTCCGGCGATGTCCCCGACCTGTTGTGGATGGACTTGAACGAAAACCTCTACACGGAATGGCTCCAGTGGGTGCAGGATGGGACGTTTAAACCGTTTCCGGACGACCTGAGTCCCTGGCCCAACCTACAGGCCTCTTTCGACTCCATGATTGGCGATGACCTCATGCGTGTGGACGGAAAACTCTACGCCACCGTCGCCAAGCAGGACTTGACGGAATACGGGTACGGCGTTCCGATGATGTTCGTCTATCGCGCGGACTGGGCCGAAGCGCTGGGAATGCGCGCAGAGGACGACGTCTACACCTGGGAGGAGTTCTGGGGAATGGTCGAGGCCTGCACACGGCAGAACCTTGGCGGCAACGGCGAGGGCCGGACCTTCGGCGCGGTCGCGCCCCAGTGGTACTTCCCGGACTGCTTCGGAATCTGGCAGACGCAGGATAAGGTCTATGGCACAGAGGAGACCTCCTTTGCCGCAATCGACGGGCAATACGTCTGGGTCCCGGCGACGGAGAATTACCTAACGGGCCTTAAGGCTGCCACCGAGCTGTATCGGCGCGGCGTCATCTGGCCGGATCTGGTCCTAGACACGAATTCCTCCTTGTACGCAGACCTGTTTAAGTCCGGGCAGTGCGTTGCGATCTGTGAGAACATGGGCATCGCGCGCATCAAGGACTACCGCGATGCGCTGGTAGAGGCGTTGCCCGAGCTGGACCGCGAAACGTGCGTGCAGATCGCCAAAATCTCTTCGCCCCTGGATGAGAACGATTTCTGGCAGAAGGAATCGCCCTGCTATTGGTCCGGCCACTCCATGGCCGCGGGCGTGACGAACGAACAAATGGAGCGCTACCTCGACTTCTGCGATTACCTCTGTTCAAACGAAGGTACGCTCTTGCGCAAGTACGGATTCAAGGACACGGACTATACGCTGCATGAGGATGGGAGCATCAGCCTGCTTTGGCCGGTCAATGAGAACGGCGATTATGTCGACCCCTATCCCAGCGGCTGCCGGGGGTTCATGAACCGCATCATGCTGGACGGCGGGGTTTCGGACCTGAACAATCCCAAGTACCGGCAAACGGACATCGACGAATACGCATGGTCACAGGACTGGGACAACGAGCATGCGACGCGGCGCCACCTGGATTACAACCTGTTCTACACCTCCGTGCCGAACAAGGACAAGTACGGCCTGTTTACCGAGGAGCTCAAGGCCAAAGCCGTCGAAATCGTGAGCACCTGCGCCGTGGAAGAGATCGACGCGGTTTGGGCGGAATGGCTACAGGAGATGAAGCCCAAGGTGCAGCCTGTCCTGGACGATCTGAACAATCCGAATTACATGCCCTATATTTCCGGGCCCTATGACGAGATGATCGAGTACATGAGCAATCGGTAAAGAGAACTGCGCCCTGCTCTCTTTAAGAGCAGGGCGGCGCCCAATTCATTGAGGAGGATCTGCAACATGAAAGGATTGTTCTTTCCCGCTACGATGCAAATGGAATTCCGCACCATCCCTGATCCCGCGCCTGCGGCCGGCGAAGTCGTTGTGGACGTAAAGGCCGCGAGCCTGTGCGGATCGGACCTGCACAACCTGCACTCCGCGCATCCCAATGAGAGCGTCGTCATGGGACACGAGGGCGCGGGCGTCGTATCCGCCGTCGGCTCCGGCGTGACCGGCGTGCGGGTTGGCGATCGGGTTGCGCTCTACCACGTCATCGGCTGCGGCAGGTGCCAAAACTGCATGTCCGGATACATGCAATTCTGCACGGAGGACCGGCGCGCGCGGGCCGGCGCAGCGCACGGCGTGTTTGCGGACAAGGTCCTTGTGCGCGAGGCGAACTGTCTGCCCCTTCCCCAGGAGGTTTCCTTTGCCGTGGGCGCCTTCATCGGCTGCTTTGCCGGCACCTCCTATTCCGCGCTCAAAAAGCTACAGCTCAATGGGGAAAACACCGTCGCGGTCTTTGGCTTGGGTCCCGTGGGGTTGGCCGGCGTTGCCTACGCGCACGCGCTGGGCGCAACGGTAATCGGAATTGACGGCATCGCAGAACGACTTTCGCTGGGCAAGACGATGGGATGCGACGCGGTCGTGAACTTCCGCAAGGAAGACGTCGTCGAAAGGCTAAAGCAGCTCACGGACGGAAGGGGGCCGGACCGCGTCTACGAATCCTCCGGGTCCTTGGTCGCCCAGAAGCAGGCTCTGGAGGCCGCGGCCGTTCACGGCCAGATCTGCATGGTGGGCTTCAACGGCCCCATGTCCCAGAAAGCGGACTCCGCCCCCAGCCTCTACGCCGCCATCGGCAAAGAACTCACGCTCTTTGGCTCGTCCATCATGCCGCGCCAGGATCACTTCGCCATTCTCGATTTGATTCGGAAAAAGCATGTGGACCTGGAGGCCATGATCACGCACCGCTTCCCCTTTGACCAGATTCAGGAGGCGATTCGGCTCTTTGATACGGGAAAGACGGGCAAAATCGTCATCGACTTCTAGGCAAACACAACGGGGGTTCCTCTTCGGGGAAATGACTTCTTCTCCTCTTCTCTGCGGCCGGCCGGTGCGCCGACCGCTCTTTTTTGCAAAAACTTCCTCTGTTGCACAAGCAATCGGACCGATGTGAAGTCCCACGGTTGTCGGTTGCGATGCCTCAATATGGATGCGAAGGGATGTCCAAAACCATGAATCGCCAATGAGTGGATTGCGCGTGATCCAAACAGCCCTATCCTATCGCTACAGGTTCGCCCAATCGGCCAAAGGTGTGCGCCGCACGACGATTTAGACAAACCTTCGGCGGCCCTCCTAACCCTTTTCACGCTCCTTTTGGGTATTTGTTCCCTATACGCCGTCTCAAACTATGCAACAAAAGAAAACCCCGGGAATCGCAGGATTCCGGGGTTTTTTGCATTGATAAAGCTTTTTAGCGCTTGGAGAACTGGGGCGCGCGACGGGCGGCCTTCAGGCCGTACTTCTTGCGCTCCTTCATGCGAGGATCGCGGGTGAGGAACCCGGCCTTCTTCAAGCTGCCGCGCAGCTCGGCATCCGCCTTGCACAGCGCGCGGGCGATGCCATGGCGAATCGCGCCGGCCTGGCCGGTGGTGCCGCCGCCATAGACGTTGACAAGAACGTCGAACCGGGCGCCGGTATCGGTCAGAACCAAGGGCTGACGCACCGTCATCTTCAGGGTTTCCAGCCCAAAGTAGTTGTCAATATCGCGGTGGTTGATTAGGATCTTGCCCTCGCCCGGCACGAGGCGAACGCGAGCAATGGACTTTTTGCGGCGGCCAACGGCCTGATATGCTAATGCTGCCATTTAAAATCTCTCCTTCCCTCTTACTTGATCAGCTCGAGCGCTTCGGGGTTCTGCGCCTGATGGTCATGGGTCGCGCCCTTGTACACGCGCAGCTTCTTAATCATCTGGCGGCCCAGAGCGTTCTTGGGGAGCATGCCACGAACGGCCTCAATCACGGCCAGATCGGACTTTTTCTCCATCATGACTTTGTAAGAGGTCTCCTTAAGTCCCCCCGGATAGCCGGAGTGGCGGCGGTAGAACTTCTGATTGAGCTTGTCGCCGGTCAAGACGACCTTATCCGCGTTGAGAATGATCACATGGTCGCCGGTATCGACATGCGGGGTAAAGGTGGGCTTGTTCTTGCCGCGGAGGATGGCCGCTACCTGAGACGCAAGGCGTCCGAGCACCATGCCCTCAGCGTCCACAACGTACCATTTTCTCTGTACGGTTTCAGCCTTAGCCATATACGATTTCACAGGGGTTCCCTCCAAATTGAAGTTATTCTCTCGCCCACGCGCGGTGGTCAGGCGCCGCAGGCATGTCGTTCTGGTAACCGGGGCTAATGGTCACAGTTCAACGCAACATATATTGTACCCAATTTTAGCCTCTGCGTCAAGCGTTTTCATGGTTAAATAACAGTTTTTGACGCAAAATCGCGCGGGCAAGCTCCTCCTGGCCCGGGTAGAGCACGCGCATCAGCGTGAGCCCGCGGGCGGGGGCGGTAAAGCCCAAGTCCAGCCGGTCGCCCGAGGCGATGGCGCGCGCAAGCGCGTCCTGTTCGAGCTTGCCTTGGCCAATGAGCATCAGCGTGCCCGCAAGGATGCGCACCATATTGTACAAAAAGCCCGTGCCCCAGACCATGAAGGACACCTGATCGCCCGCCTTGCAGACCTGAGCCGCCTTCATCTCCCGCACAAAGGTCTTGGACGTGCCGCCCGAGGCCATGAAGGCGGAAAAATCGTGCGCGCCCACGATGGATTGCGCGGCGCGGTGCATCCGCTCCACGTCCAGCGCGGCGGGGCAGTGCGCCGAATACCGGCCCAGCATCGCCGAGGCATGCGGCGCGTTTACCACGGTATAGGCGTAGACCTTGCCGGCGGCGGAAAAGCGGGCGTGGAAGTCCGGGGGCGCCTCAAAGGATTCCACCACGCGGATGTCGTCCGGAAGCATGGTGTTCAAGGCAAAGCTCACCTTATGGGCGGGGATGCGCGCCTCGGTATCGAAGTGGGCGACCTGGCCCATGGCGTGAACGCCGGCGTCGGTGCGGGAGGCCCCGGTCAGGGGCACACGGCGCCCGAGCAGGCGCGCGAGCCCTTCCTCGATCACCTGCTGCACGGCCACGGCATTGCGCTGGGTCTGCCATCCGGCGTAGCTCGTGCCATCGTAGGAGACCAAAAGGGCGATGCGGCGCGTCACAGCAGTCTCTCCAACAGCACAAGGCAGAGCGTTCCGGCCATCACGCCGGAGGCGTACCAATCGATGCGCTGTACCTTGAGCACCTTCATGCGCGTGCGGTTGCCGCCGCCGTGGTAACAGCGGGCCTCCATGGCCATGGCCAATTCGTCCGCCCGGCGGAACGCGCCCACAAAGAGCGGGACCAGCAGCGGCACCATGGCCTTGGCGCGCGCAAAGAGATTGCCCGAATCAAAATCCGCGCCCCTTGCCGTCTGCGCTTTCATGATCTTATCGGTCTCCTCCAGGAGCGTGGGGATAAACCGCAGGGCGATGGTCATCATCATGGCCATTTCATGTACGGGAAAGCGGATCGCCTTCAGCGGCTTGAGCAAGCGCTCCAGCGCGTCGGTCAGCGCCATGGGCGAGGTGGTCAGCGTCAGAAGGGAAGTGCCCAGCAGCAGGAACACCAGGCGCAGGCTCATAAACACCGCAAAGCGCACGCCCTCCCAGTAAATGTGCAGGATGCCCCATTCCACCAGGAGTTTCTCTCCCCTAGTAAAGAGGACGTTGAGCACAAAGGTCATGACGACGATAAAGAGAATGGGCTTGATGGACCGCAGGAGGAACTTGGGCTTGATGTGGGAAAGCAGAGTCGCCCCCGCCAGAAAGGCAAAGAGCACCAAGTAGCCCAGAAACCCCTTGACCAAAAAGACCACGACGATATAGGCCACCATCATCAACATCTTCACGCGCGGGTCCAGGCGGTGAACGACCGAATCTCCGGGAAAAAACTGCCCCAGCGTGATGTCCTTAAGCATGGGCGGTCGCCTCCTCTGTTTTTTTCGCCGCCGGCCGGCCGCCTAGCGCGGATGCAAGCGCGCGCTCCATATCCTCCATGGTGTGGATGTGCGGGGGAAGGTCAAATCCCAGCCGATTCAGCTCGCCGGCCAGGGTGGTCACGGCGGGCACGTCCAGGCCGATGCTGCGAAGGCGCGCCTCCTGAGAGAAGATCTCGTCCGGCGTGCCCTGCATCTCCAACCGGCCGTGGTTCATCACCAGGATGCGGTCCGCCAGGCGGGCCACATCGTCCATGGAGTGGGAGACCATCAATATGGTCTTGCCCCGCTCATGCCAGAGGCGAACCAGGTTTAAAATGGAGTCGCGGCCATAGGGGTCAAGGCCCGCGGTGGGCTCGTCCAGGATGAGGATGCCCGGTTCCATGGCCAGCACGCCGGCAATGGCCACGCGGCGCTTCTGCCCGCCGGACAGCTCAAAGGGCGACTTCTCCCCCACCTGGTCGCAGTCCAGGTCCACCAGCTTGCAGGCGTCCCGCACGCGGCGCTCGATCTCCTCCTTGTCAAGGCCCAGGTTCTTGGGGCCAAAGGCGATGTCCTGAAACACAGTCTCCTCAAAGAGCTGGTATTCAGGGTACTGAAAGACCAGGCCGATGCGGCGGCGCACTTCTTTTTTGTCCGTCTCCTTGGCCATAAGGTCGAGTCCGTCCACAATCACCGTGCCGCCCGTGGGCTTGAGCAGGCCGTTTAAGTGCTGAATGAGGGTGGACTTGCCGCTGCCCGTGTGCCCGATGATGCCCACGAACTCCCCGTCCGCAATGGAAAAGCTCACCTTGTCCAGAGCCGTGGATTCAAACGGGCTGTCCACATTGTAGGTGTGGGTCAAATCCCTTGCTTCAACCGGCATAGTTCCTCCACCATCTCCTTAACCGTCATCGGCTCGCCCGCAATGGGGAAGCCGTCCGCGCGCAGCCTGTGCGCAAGCTCGGTCATCGGCGGCACGTCCAGGCCGATGTTCTTGAGCTCCTCTACCTGGGTAAAGACCTCTCGGGGCTTGCCCTCCATCACGGCCTTGCCCTTCTCCATCACAATCACGCGATCGCCGCGCAGGGCCTCTTCCATAAAGTGCGTGATGAGCACCACGGTCATGCCCTCCTCCTTGTGCAGGCGCTCCACCGTATCCATCACCTCGCGCCGGCCGCTGGGGTCCAGCATGGCGGTGGGCTCATCCATCAGCATCACGTCAGGTCTCATCGCCAGCACGCCCGCAATGGCGACGCGCTGCTTCTGCCCGCCGGAGAGCATGTGCGGCGCCACGGTGGCAAACCGCGTCATATCCACCGCCTCCAGCGCCTTTTGGACGCGAGGCTGGATCTGCGCGGGTTCCACGCCCAGGTTCTCCAACCCAAAGGCAACGTCCTCCTCCACGACCGTGGCCACGATCTGGTTATCGGGGTTTTGAAAGATCATGCCGACCTTTTGGCGGACCTCCCAGATGCGCTCCTCGTCCTGCGTGTCGATCCCATCCACCGTCACGCTGCCGCGCTTGGGCACGTACAAACCGTTGAGGAGCTTGACCAGGGTGGACTTGCCCGAGCCGTTGTGGCCGATGATGGACAGCCACTCCCCGCGCCTGACCGAGAGCGACACGCCGCGCACAGCCATTTCCCCGGTCTCGTCGGGGTTTACGTATTCATACCAAACATCGCTCGCGCGAATGATCTCCATAGTCACTTTTCCTCGCTCTCAATTTCAGCCTCGCGCCCTCCCTCAAGCGGAAAACGGGCGGAGGCGGCCTACTTTAGGCCGCGGACGAACGCGCGCATGTGCCCGATCATCTCCGTCTCGTTGGCCATGAGGGCAAACTGCCCGATGGGGCCGATGGAAACAACCTGCGCGCCGGGATACAGATCCCGCAGCAGGCCGCGCTCGCGCTCCTTGTAATACTGGTCGCCGGGCGATTCCAGGATGAGCGTCTTGCCCATCCAGCCCTGCATATCCCCCTTATAGAAGGGCTTTGTGCGGTAGATCTCCGAAAGGGCGAGGCAGTTTAGGTTGACGTACTGCTTCTTATAGACATAATGCTCGTAGGTCTCGGCGATGAAGGCGCGCCAGAAGGTCATGCCGTCCTGCATTTCCTCCGGGCACATGGTGTCAAAGGTCTGATAGCCCATCTGCCGGCGCATCGGCTCAAAGGGCGTAAACTGGTATCGCAGCGCCATGCCCTTGCGGCTGGTCCAGCGCACGCAGTCCTCCTCGGGCAGCTCCTTGCAGGGCGCGCCGGTGGTGACCAGGATCTGGCCGATGACCTCGTCCGGATAGAGGCGCAGGTAGGTCTGCGTGATCAGGCCGCCGATGGCGGAACCCACCAAAATGACCTCCTTGACGCCCAGGTCCTCGCGCAGCATCTTGTGGATCTGGCGCGCAAAGTCCCCCATGTGCTTGCACTCGGGCAGCGAAAAGGCAATGCAGCGCGCGTCCACGCACAGATCGGTCAGATAGGGAAACCAGATCTCGCCGTGGCCCATGCCGCTGGGCAGGAACACCATCGCGCGCTCCCCTTCTCCCAGGTCCCAAACACGATAGATCATGCCCTCCTTCTCCATGGTGCGGGAGGGGTGCGTCTCGCGGAACGCGGTCAGCCTGCGCACCGCCGCGTCGGGCGCGATTTGATAGATATCGTCAAAACTTCTTGCCATGATGCGCCGCCTTTCAGTCCTTGACGATGTTGGCAATCAGGATGGCGGGCGCGCTGCCGGGATTGCGCACCGCATGGCTGTGGCCGGAGTGCGTCAAGATGCAGTCGCCGGGGTGCGCCGTGATTTCCTTCCCGTCGTCGGTGATGATGGGGTTGCCCTCCAGGATATAGAACATCTCGCACTCCCCTTGATGCGCGTGCGCGCCGATGGACGCGCCGGCAGGGAGGGTGATTTTGCCAAAGAGGCGGCATTTTTCAGGCAGCTCGCCTTCGGCGGCGATGGGGCTGATCACAACCACGCCCTCGCCCCCGCGCATATTGGGGCGCTCCTGATCTTGATGCATGCCGGACGGAACGTACATGATTCGTCTCCTCCTTTATTTTGCGTTTCTCTCGTAGAGCAGGCGCAGGCCCTTGAGGGTGAGCAGCCCGTCGATGATGTCGATGGTGGAGGTTTCCGAGGCGATCATGCGCGAAAGGCCGCCGGTGGCAATGACGCGGATGTGCTCCGAGCCGCCGATCTCCGCCTTCATTTTGCGCACGATGTAATCCACCTGGCCGACGTACCCGTAAACGATGCCCGCCTGCATGTTGGAAACCGTGTTGCGGGTAATGACGGTTTCGGGCTTGATCAGCTCCACCTTGGGCAGCTGCGCCGCGCGCTCGGTCAGCGCCTCAGAGGAGAGCTTGAGCCCCGGGCAGATGGCGCCGCCCAGGAACTCGCCCTTCTTGGAGATGACGCCAAAGGTGGTGGCGGTGCCAAAGTCAATGAAAATGCAGGGGCCGCCGTAGTACTTTTGCGCGGCCACGGCATTGCAGATGCGGTCGGCGCCCAAGCCCTGGGGGTTGTCATACCTGATGTTGATTCCCGTTTTGATGCCGGGAACCACCTGAATGGGCTCGATGCCAAAATAGTCGTCGATCATGTGCTCGATGGTGTAGTTGATGGTGGGCACGACCGAGGACATGACAATGCCCTCCACGTCCGCCTTGTCGTATCCCGCGTTTTTGAGGAACATGGTCAGCAGCACGCCGTACTCGTCGTGGGTCTTGTGGCGGTCGGTGGCCATGCGCCACGCCTTTTTGAGCGTATCGTCCTCATACAAGGCGCACTTGATGTTCGTATTCCCAATATCGAGCGTCAGTATCATGTTTTAGGCTCAATCCTTTCTCGCAGCCCGCTTTTTAGCCCTTCCGCCCAGGTTCCACACCGCCAGAACCACCGCCACCGTCACGATCACCGCGATGATGCACTCGGGAATTCCGTTGAGCGCGGAGGCGGAGAGGATGGTCCAGCCCACCGTATCCACGTCCAGCTCCATGAGCGCGGCGTACCTTTGCGCATAGAGGATATAAATAAAGCCCATCACCCCAATGGTATTGGTCAGCGTGCCGGCCACGGCCGCCGCACCCACCTGGAGCGCGCGCTTATTCGTCAGCTTGGAAAAGCCCTTAAAGACATAGTACGCGCAGGGGCCGATCAACAACCTTGGCAAAACGGAGACCACCGGGTTCAAGAACAGCGGCGCCAGCACCGATCCGCCCACCGAGGCGCGGTATAAGCTGAACACGCCGAAAATGGCGCCGATGATCAGCCCCACCACCGGGCCTTCGAGCACCGCGCCGATGATGACGGGCAGGTGCATGATGGTGGCGTTGAGGGGGCCGACGGGGATGATGCCCAAGGGGGTCAGGCCAAGGATGATGGAGATGGCGGAAAGCATTCCCGCCACGGCGAGTTTGCGCGTCTTACCATGGGACTTTTGAAGCGATGTCATACAATTGTACCTCCGTTCAAGTTCCTGTCAGGATACCTGACGATTTTTTTGCCGCAAAGCGTGCGGCGCGCTTTTCCCTCGCCCGCATCGACACCGCGCACGGTTGCCGTGGAGCATTGTGTATATTTTAACCCAAGAAGCGCGGCGTTGCAACAGATGCGCGTGCAAATTGCGTTCCAGTTATGTTATAATATGACTAAATCAAGAACACAAGGGGGACACACGCCATGAATACGAATGCAAAGCTGACCGGTCTTGCGCACATCGGCATCTTCACCGGGGACTTGGAAAAATCCATTGCCTTTTACGAATCCCTGGGCTTTCACAAGGACGCGCAGTGCAAGCCGGGGCCGGAGCTGGCCTTCCTCTCGCTGGGCACATGCCTGCTGGAGCTGATCTGCCCGGAGGACAAATCCGCCCTGAACAAGCGCAATGCCGACGGGTGGATTGGGCATGTGTGCATCGAGTGCACGCACATCGACGATTTGGTTGCGCAATACAAGGATAGGGGCATCATTCCCCCGCAGGCGCAGGTTTCCTACAACGCCGAGATTCTGGGAGGCATCAAGAACATCTTCTTTGACGGCCCGTCCGGCGAATCCATCGAACTGTTCGACTACCTCAAGGATTGATCCGCCTCGCCCTTCCGGCCGCCTAAAGAGGCGCGCCAAGGCTAAAGGCGCACGTGCGGCGATCCGTCTGTAGCCCTGTCCCGCCCGCTGCCATCGCTACAATGGGCGCGCCGCCCCTTTAAAGGAGAGGCCGCGCGCCGGCGCTGGACGCAGAAAGGAGTATGATCGCATGTGTACTTCTCTTGCGTATGCTTCCGTCTTTGGTTCATATACCGCTTGGGCGCGCAGTACGCCGGATTGGCGCTTGCTCACCTTCCTCCTCGTCATGGCCGCGCTGCTGGTGGGCTCCTTGCTCGTCTATCTCGTCTCAGCCATCCGCAACCGGGGCAAGCCCAAGCCCGAGCGCAAGGGCCCCGGCTTGCTGGGCGGCTTTATCAACATGGGCCGTCCGGGCGGCGGCGTCTCCTCCGGGGCCAATCCCGGCGCGTTCGCCCTTTACGGCCGTGAGGACGAGAATCAAAAGGGGCCCGGCGAGCAAGAGGACCCTCGCCGGCGCTGAACGCCTGAAGCAAACGGGCTCGTCTCGCCAAGAAACCATCGTGACGCAGAGCGAAACGGCATAGCTTAACGGCTATGCCGTTTTTTCACACTCGCCTTGATGCTCTACCCTGTAAACTCTAAAGGCGTCTCATGCGGAATGCCCGGCGCCCTTCCTCATGTGGTTTGGCAAAGCTTTTCTCTTTGGGAAAACTGCCCTGTGTTGCGCCTCCTCCCGTTCTCCCCATAGGGTGCGGCTTTGTGTGCTTGGGGCCATGGGCGAAAAAAACGCCATAGGTTTTTTACCCCTATAGCGCGCAGTTACAGGCAAAAGGCGTTGATTCTTCATTCACGGCTTTTGAGCTTGCCGGTGCTTGGATTGGACCGGCTTTTTTCTTGTTATCTTCATTGGGGAGGCAACGGCGTCCTCCCTCTGTTATTCCTCGCCGCCATCCGCCTCGCCGGTTAAGCGGAGCAGGGACTCAAACGCCTCCTTGAGCTGCGGCAGGTTCGCGCACAGCTCGGCGGGCACGCCCGTTTTGCGGCAGATGTCCTCCATGAGGCTCAGCGCACGGATATTGGCGCAGCGCAGGCGCATGGGGCGGCCGCGCTTCTGAATTTGGGTGAGAAACGCATCGGACAGGCGGCGGTATCCCTCGCCCTGATAATCGTTGGTTACACAGATGTCCAGCACCTGATCCGTCTCCTCATCGACCATCAGCAGCATCTGCGGGCACACCGGCGCGCCGCCGTCCCCGCTGTCGGCGGGATAGGGAAAGGCCTGCACCGTCACCTCCCAAGCGGCGCTCCGCTTGGGCTGCTTTTTGAGGCGGGCCAGCATCATCTCGTCCGGAATGTCCGCGACCGGGTAGAGGGGCGGTGCAGGCGCAATCTCCATCGCCTCCCACCGAAGGCCGTCCTCCGCAACAACGGCGAGCTCATCCTCGGGAAGGCACAGCCTTCCCCCTTCGGCCAGCGCGCAGGCGGCGTCAAGGGCGGCGGCGAGCAATTCCCTGTCCTCTTCCTCCAAGTACCAAGGAACGCGGCCAGGGCGCAGGCGGCGCAGGCGCGGCCATTGCCCGCGGCCGCGATAGCGCAGCCCCAGCGACTTGATCAGCGCGTAATCGTCCCGGTCCAGGTCCTCCCGGTCGCACATCTGCACAAGCGCGCCGCACATAAGGAGCGGCGCGTCGTCCCAGCCGTCGCCCGCGCGCATGCACTCCTGCGCGTAGAGGCCCACGCGGCAGCTCTCCGCGTCGGGATAGACCATCAGCCCGTGATCCGGCGTCGCGCGCGCAAAGCTCCTCTCGCCCTTTTTCTCCAGGGCAAACAGCGACGGCCGGGGAATGGCCAGCTTCTTAAAGAGATTGAGGCGCGCAAACAATTCTTGTTCCGTCATGACATTCTCCTAGGTCAGTCTCTCGGGCGAAAACGCCGCGGGGAGCAGGTCGCTCAGGCGGTAGGTGACACACGCCCCATCCGCCGCGCCCAAATGCACCAAAAAGTCGCCGGCGTCGCAAAACTCCAACAGCGCTTGCCGACACACGCCGCAGGGCGCGCAGATCTGCGCCGCGCCCTCCGCGCGCTTGCCGCCCACAATGGCAATCTGGACAAAATCCCTAGCGCCCTCGGACACCGCCTTAAACAGCGCGGTCCGCTCGGCGCAGTTGCACACGGAGTAGGCGGCGTTTTCGATGTTGCAGCCGGTGAACACGCGGCCGTCCGCGCATTCGAGCGCGGCGCCCACCAGAAAATCCGAATAGGGGGCGTAGGCGCCTTCCCGCGCGCGCAGGGCGAGGTCAATCAATTCTTTTGCGCCCCTCATATCAGGCGATCTCCAGGGCGATTTCCATCATCTGGTGGAAGGTGAGCTGGCGCTCCTGCGCCGAAAGGCCCTCGCCCGTCTTGGGGTTGTCGGAGATGGTGCACAGCGCCAGCGCGCGCTTGCCGCTGCGCGCGGCGTTCAAATAAAGGGCGGCGGCCTCCATCTCAACGGCCAGCACATGCAGTTTTTCCAGCGCGCCGGCGGGGTTGCTCTCGTCATAGAAGGTGTCCGAGGAGAACAGCGCGCCCACCTTCAGCTGCACGCCAAGGGCCTTGCCCGCGCTGACCGCCTGCTCAAGCAGTTCAAACGAGCAGCAGGGCGCAAGGCTGCCGTCAAAGCCGAACTGGCGGCCAAAGGCGGAGTTGGTATAGCAGCTCATGCCCGCCACCACGTCCCGCAGGCGCAGGCTTTGATCGATCATCCCCGCGCTGCCCACGCGGATGATGCTCTCCACGCCGTAAAAATTGTATAGCTCATGGGAATAGATGCCCATGGAGGGCATGCCCATGCCGCTGGCCATGACCGATACGCGCTTGCCCTTGTATGTGCCGGTATAGCCCTGCACGCCGCGGACGTTGTTGACGAGTTTTGCATCCTCGAGGTAGCGCTGGGCAATGGCCTGCGCGCGCAAGGGGTCTCCGGGCATGAGAACGGTGGGGGCGAAATCCCCCTCCTTCGCGGTGATGTGCGGGGTGGGTATGTTTGCCATGCGATAGATCCTCCTCTTCAATTGTGGGGCAATGCGCCGGGCGCGGGGTCAGAGCGACGCGCCCTTAACCGCGGCATCCAGGCGGTCCAGCGCCTTTTTAAGCTCCTGGCGCGGCAGGGCGATGTTAAAGCGCGCGCAGCCGCTCCCGCCCGCGCCGAACATCGTTCCGTCGTCCAGCACCAGGCCCGCCCGCTCCCTAAGGAAGCGCGAAAGCGCGGCGTCATCCATGCCCCAGGCGGAAAAGTCCGCCCAGGCAAAGTAAGTTCCTTCCGTGCGGGTGAGCACAGCGCCCGGCAGGCGCTGGGAGAAGAACGCTTCCATCCAAGAGAAGTTGCCGCGCAGGTAGCCGCACAGCGCGTCTACCCAAGGGGCGCACTCCTCATAGGCCGCAATGGCGGCCGCTCTGCCGAAATAGGCGATGTTGGAGTTTCCGTCCGCCTCCTGCTGCCGCTTATAGCTTGCCCGCAGATCGGGATTTTGAATGATGAGATTGGCAATGCGCAGGCCTGCCAGGTTAAAGGTCTTCGAGGGCGAGGTCAGCAGCACGCATCTGTCCGCCGCGCCCTCTCCCGCGCGGGCCAGCACGGTGTGCTCCCCCTCCAGGACGATGTCAAAATGGATTTCGTCGCTCAGCATAAGGACGCCATGCCGGCGGCAAATGTCCACGACCTGGGTTAGCTCCTCCCGCGTCCATACGCGGCCCACCGGGTTGTGCGGCGAGCAAAGGATGAGGGCCGTCACGTCCTGCCGGCGCGCCAGGTCCTCCAGGCGGTTAAAGTCCATTTCATAGCGGCCGTCCGCGCTCCGGAGGAGCGGACACTCCGCCATCCTGCGGTTGTTGAGGGTGATGACCTGCGCAAACGGATAGTAAACAGGGGTAAAGCAAATGACGCCCTCGCCTTCGCGCGTCAAGGCGCGCAGCGCGGTGGACAGGGCGGGAATCACCCCGTTTTCGCACACGATATCCTCGCTCCGCACGCGCATTCCGTGCCGCCGGAGCAGCCATCCCGTCACCGCGTCAAAGTAGCGCTCGTCCGGGTCGGTATAGCCGTAGAGGCCGTGTTCCGCCGCGCGGCGCACCGCCTCCTGGATGGGCCGCGCGCAGGGAAACTCCATGTCCGCAACCGACAGGGGCACGATCCCGCGCCGCTTTTCCTCCGGCGTGCGGCGGTCCCACTTCAGCGCGCCCGTCCCCCTCCGGTCGAGCAGCCGGTCAAAATCATCCTGCATGGGCAGTCGCCTCCTCTTATTCTCCCTTATTGTATTGCCCGCCGCTTGTTCCGTCAACCCTTTTCGGCCCGGGCTGGAAAAAGGGACGGGGGGGTGCGCACATCACGCCTTCTCCCGCGTCAATCAAGATGCCGGTTCTCCACCAATTCCCATGATCCATCGCGCCCTCCGAACGCAAAGCGCGGCCGCGTCTCCGATTCTGCCGCGCTTGCCTATTCACCCTTCTTCGTCGGCAGCGCAAGGGCCCGCCTTGCCCTCCTTCAAACGCAAGCACAACCACTTCTCCGCTCCTGCCGCCTCTCCTATTCATCCCACTTTGTCGATCTGATACGGGGCCTTGGCACCGCAAGGGCGCGCCCGCGTCAGCTTTCTTCCCGCGTCAGGATGCCATTGCCCAGCGAAACTTTCAGGTCCAGCGTGCGCTCTCCGTCCGCAAAGCGCACCGCGCCGATCTCTCCCCGAACGGAGAGCACGACGCCTTCTCCGAACTTGATGTGTTTGACGCGCTTGCCCGCCAACCCCTCCAAGCTGATCTCCGCGCGCGTCTTGGACGGTGCAAAGGCGCGCCCGCGGTTTGCCGCCCCCAGCGGAACGTCCCGCTTTGCCGGCGGCGGGGGAAATAGCCGGTCCAAATACAGGGACGGCGCACAGCGGCTGCCATGGCTGTGCGTGGAATACAGGAAGGTAAACCGCTCCCGCGCGCGGGTCGCCGCCACATACATCAGGCGCGTCTCCTCCTCAAAGGCGCGCCGCTCCTCCGGGGTGTCGCGCCGGTCGCTGGCGGGCAGCACGCCCGCTTTGCCGTCGATCAGCATCACCTCGTCGTACTCCAGGCCCTTGGCGGCGTGAATGGTGCTCAAATACACCTGGCCGGAATCGGGCGGGTCGCCGCTCAGCACCCGCTCCAGGCTGTCCAGCTTTTCCACATACTGCTCGAGCGTCTCCACCCCCATGGCCAACGAGAGCAGCGCGTCGGTCTTCTGCGCGTTGGCGCCCCAACCGTCCAGGTTGAACTCATCGATGATGCCGCCCACCGCCGGATAGGCGCGCATCGTCTTAAACCCGGCGATCGCGTCCGCCTTGCGGGCCAATTCCTGTCTCTCCTGCGCCGGCAAGGGCATCAGCGCATACAGCGACGCAAAGACATCCTCCCCGCCCCGGCGCAGTCGCGCGGCCAGGGGCTGCGGTATGCCCCGGCAAATGCGATTGCGCACGTCAAAGAACGCCTCGCCGTCCGTCGGGTCAAAGGACAGGCGGATCAGGGAGCGCAGATTGCGCGCGGTAAAATGGGAGAACAAGCCGGGCTTTTCGTCCCGATAGCGAACGTGGAAGGGGATGCCCGCGCGCAGCAGCGCATCGCAGATCGCCGGCAGGCTGTCGTTGTTGCGGTAGAGCACGCCCAGCGTTCTGCCCGGCGCGAGTGACCGGGCGCGCTCGCACACGGCCTCCGCCTGCGCGTTCCAATCGCGCAGCTCCGTCTTTTCGGCGCGTCCCTCGGCCTGACGCACCGCGCGCATGTGCTTTTCCCGCCGGAACGCATTGTACTGAATCACGTTGCCCGCCGCCCGAACGATGGCCCCGGCGCAGCGGTAGTTGCTCTCCATGTACAGCACGCGCGCGCCGGGATGGGTTTGTTCAAAGGCCATCATATACGCAGGGTCCGCGCCGCGGAAGCCATAGATGCTCTGGTCCTCATCGCCCACCAGGAAGAGGCGCCCTCCTTCCCCGGCGATGAGGTCCGCAATGCGCTGCTGGATGAGCGAGGTGTCCTGCGCCTCGTCAATCTGCACATAGGCGTACTGCCGCCGGTAAGCGTCCAACAGCCAGGGATGCTTTTGCAGCGCGCGGTGAGAGAAAATCAGCAGGTCGCCAAAGTCCATCAGCCGCCTTTCCCTCTTGTACTGTGTGTAGGCCGCGTGCAGCGCCGGAAAATCGCAGCCCTCCACCTTGAGGTCCTTGACGCCCCGTGCATCCACCATGGCGTTGGATGCGTATTCCAGCATGCTCGTCACGCCGGCGAGCAGATCCTCCGAAACGTATCCCCGAATCTGCTGGGCAAGAAGGGCGCGAATCACCTTCCCTCCATCCGTCATCAGGGCAAACATTTCCCCGCCCGTTCCCTCCGCGTAGCGCCGGAGCACGCCAAGGCTCAGGGCATGGATGGTGGAAAAGCGCGGCCCCACAAGCTCGGGGAAGAGCGCGGCAAAGCGACGCTCCATGTCCCGCTGGCTCTGCTTGCCATAGGTCAGCGTCAAAATGCGCTCGGGCGGCACGCCCTTGACGCGCGTCAAGTAGGCGGTGCGGCAGACTATCACAGTGGTCTTGCCGCTGCCGGGCGTGGCCACCAACAGCCCCGCGCCCTCCACCGCGGTCACCGCCGCGCGCTGCTGCGCGCTGAGCGCCACGCCCTTTTCCTCCTCCAGCCACTTAAAAAACGCCTCGTCCATGCGCTTCCCCCCTTATACCGCCTTCCATTATAGCATAAGCCCGCGCGCGGCGCCCCTGCTTTTTCTCGCCGCGCACAGGGCGCAAGACGGGCCTGCAAATCAACGCGGCAGCCGGCGGGGAAGACATATCCCCACCGGCTGCCGGGCATCGATTGCAGGCACAGTGCCAAAAAGGAAAGGCGCAAGCCCGCGCAAAACGCGGGATACGGCCGCCCCTATTGCGCCTGGCTTTGCTGCACGCGCTTGATTTTTCCCCAAGTTCCCTTGTTTTTCCGGTAGCTGAAAAACGCGCTAAGGCGGATAAAGTCAAAGACAAATCGGAAGAAGACGTTCTCGATCAGGCACATGACGCAGGCGCGGAACACATCCCGCGAACTCAAACGGACATTTTGCGTGTAGATCCGCTGAAAGAACGCGGTGATGGTCAAAATGGAGCTGTAGAGCGCAAAGAGCAGGTAGAATTGGACCATGAAGGTGAAATTGAGCAGGCCCACCAGCGCCGCCGCGATCGTCGCAATCAACCCCACCAATTCAATGATGGGCGAATACAGCTCATAGAGCAGATAGTAGAGGTAGGATGCGGTGCCCACCATTCCGAAGCGCGATTTCATGAACATAAAGCCATACCGCGTGATGCACTGAAACAAACCGATATGCCACCGGCGGCGCTGCTTGAAGAGGTCCGTCATCGTCGAGGGGACCTGGCTCCAACAAATCGCATTGGGTTCGTAGCGGATGGAATACTTCTCCATGTTGTTGCGGCAGTAGGCGTGCAGCTTGACCACCAGTTCCATGTCCTCGCCCAACACGTCGGTGGCGTAGCCGCCGGCGGCAATGACCACGCTCTTTTTAAACAGGCCAAAAGCGCCGGAGATGATTAGGTTGCCGTTGAAGTTGTCCATCAGTATGCGGGAGGCCAGGAAGGACCGGTCGTACTCCATGACCTGCATGCTGGTCAGGAAGTTCCAAGGCAGGTGATAACTCAGCCCCTGCTTGAGATCGCCGCCCTCCTTCCAATCCACCGTTATGCACTGCGCGATGCGGATCAACCCTCCCACCGCCACCACGTCGTCATCCTCCATCACCGGCTGGGCGATGCGCTCCAGCGAATCCCACTGAAGCATGGAATCCGCGTCAATGCAGAGAAAATAGGGATACTGGGAGGCGTTGATGCCGGCGTTGAGCGCATCGCCCTTGCCCCCGTTTTCCTTCCGCAGGAGGGTCAGCCGAACGCGCGTATCCGGCGCCTCGTAAATGGCCACGATGTGTTTGCAGGGGATGCTCCTCCGGATGGGACGGCGAACCTCCTTCATGTGGAAGTGATCGATGAGCACCTTGCTTGTGTCGTCCCCGGACCCATCGTCCACGACGATAATCTCATAGAGCCGGTAGTCCAGTTTCAGCAAGGAGAGCACACTGTCCAAAATGGTGACCTCTTCGTTGTGGGCAGGCACCAGGATGGAGACGGGAAAGTAGAACTCATGCTTGAGTTCGTTTTTGATGGCGCGCATCCGGTCCAGGCGGTAAAGCCGCCAGGCGCCCATGGCCACGGACAGGAACAGATAGGAGGCGTAAAGCAGAAGATACAGCAGAAAAAACACTTCCACCACACGCAGAATTTGAATCATCACCTCGTTCATACCGCCTTATGCACCTCGCTTTCCTTTCCGCCTTGCGCCCCGGCAGGCTGGACGCCATAGACGTATTCCAGCATCTCCGTCGCGTATCGGTCTCCCTTTATTTCGGCCTGAATTTCCTCCCAGGTGGCGCCCATCGCCTTTAAGGAGCGGGCCGCGTTCTGCCGCACATACCAATTGCGGCTGCGGAGCGCCTCTTTGAGGGCCTGCCGGGTTTCCCCGTCCGGATAAGAGGAGAGGGCCGCGGCCGCGGCGATGGCCAGCTCCCGCCTTCCCTCCACCTGCTCCTTTAGCAGCCTAAGCAGCTCCGGTTTTGCGCGCGGGTCGGCATGGCGGCGAAAATACCGCACCAGCGCAAACTGCGTCTCCGTGGGAAGCGTCTCGGTCTTGAGCGCCTCCAGGAAGTCCTCTACAAAATCGTCCCCGGGCAGCGCGTCGGCAAAGCGAATGGCGCCCGATTGGTAACACTCGATCAGATCCCTTCTGCGGCTCCAAAGCCTGCCGGCCAGCTTCTCCCGCTCCCCCTGAAACCGGTTCAGCCCATCGGCCAGGAGCCTGGGGTCGTGATACCACTCCCGCTGGCTCATCAGGACGAAGGCGTGCTCCACCGCCTGCATGTTTCCCAAAGTATACAGGGCGTGGAGCACATTTTCCCGGCAGTATACTGTGGAGTCATCCAGGTAGCGGAGAAGGATCTCCAGCAGCGGGTCCTGCTTGTCCCCTACGGCCGGATAAAAGGCGGCGATCACATAGGCGAAAAAGGCTCGCTCCATGGGGGCCTTCTTCCCGTAATCCTGCGCCAGTTCCACAAACAGCGAGCGATTTTGCCGAAAGACGGCCTCGATCTCCGCCTGGTCCCGGCCCTCTGCGGCCGCATAGAGGGCCATGAGCTCCTGACTGTTGCGCAGCATGCGAAACAGCTTTCTCCGGCTCCATGCGGGCTTTCCGCCCTTCTTCACGCCGTCCAGATACGCCTCCCAGCGCTGGCTTTTGCGCTGCTGCCGCCGCTTGACGTGATCGGCGCGGCAGATATAGAGCAGGTTAAACACCAACAGGGCGACGCAAATGAACATGTAAAAGTAAATTACGCCCTTAACCGGAAGCTGCATTCTGGCCGCCCCCTTTCCAAGCCGCCTGCACGACGTAGTAGCTCTCCTTCAGCCGCTCCCGGTACTCTACGCGCTTCCAGCCCCTGAGCCGCAGCGCCTCCATGGGAATCTCGCCCTGGTCGCCCTGACGGGCCATCCCAATCCAAATCCTCTCAACCGACTGAAACTCCACGCCATAATGCGCGTAATAGTCCCGATGGACCATCATGGAGGAAGGGTCGCCCACGTTCAGCAGCAGCCAAGGGAGGCGAATCTCCACGCACCCCTCTCCAAAGCAGAAGTCGGCCAGAGAGTTATACTCCGCCGATTGGCTGTCCCCGTTTCCGTGGACCAGCTTTCCCGTCTCCCACACCTTCAGGCGCTGAAGGGCGCGGGTCTTGGGGTTGAGCTCCTCCACCAGCAGGGTGTTTTGCATCGCCATGCCCAGGGACACAAAGGATTTGCTCTCCTTCTTTGGGAAGTACAGAAAGGGGTCCACGCCCTCTGTCTCGTTGAGAAACCGCTCCCGCAGGGGGTCGAAGCGCTCTTGCACCAGCAGCCGGGTGTCTTCCGCCCCGTCAATGCAGAGGAGAAGATCCGCCTCCCGCGCAAATGTCAGCGCAGGGCGATCCGAGGAGCGGCTCCCCACCTCCGGCGACACATCCAGGGGCAGGTAAAGCGCCTCCTGCTGGTCCATCCCTTCCACCAGCAGGTATACGCCCTCGGCGTCGTAGCGGGCCGACAGGCGCAGCCCGTCCCGCTCCAGGAGGAGGTCCTTGGCCGTCCACTCATCGGGGTTCCCATCCAGGGTGCAGGTCGCCTGCGCCCCCGGGGCGAAAGCCATCAGGCCATAGCCCTGGCTTTCCGTCTGCAAATCGTGCCAAAGATAGTTCTCCGTTGGCACTGTGGCAAAGGCCGTGTTCCAGCTCCTGCGCTCCCATTCGTCCTGCCAGGTGGAGATGAAGCCCCCCGCCCAGCCGTCGTCCTCCAGCGTCCGGCTGATTTCGACCAAGCGCTCCCCCTGCTGCTTCTCCGTCAGAGGCTCCTTATCCTGCACCACGGCGCCGCGGCTGGAGGAAACGCCGTAGCCTGCGGCCAGCACCGGCATGGTATGGTATCGGGTCAACAGCTTAAGATAACCGCCGTAAGGCTGTTCGGTGGGCAGTCCCTCAAGGAGCGGCGCAATGGCCTGTTGCTGCGCGCTGGAAAGGCGCTGCGCAAACGTATCGCAAAAATGGAAGAGCCGGTAGGCGGCAAAGCATCCCGCCGCCATCGAGGGCGTGGGCGTGACATGCTCCGGGTCGGCCTGCGCGTGCTTGCTCAGCTGGCGGGCGTAGACCTCCTCATACTCGAGAAAGTCGCAGGAAGGATCGCAGAGAAACCCGATGGGCCGCTGCGCGCCGTATTTATCCGTCTCATAGGCGGTGATCGCCTCCATGACTTGCGCCATCGCCGCCTCAAAGGGCGTGGCATCGGCCGTCGTTTGGAAGTACGTCCCCTCAAAAGCGCCGGATCGGATGGTGCTGTGGTCCGTATAGGAGATGGTATCGGGATACCACTCCGTCCCCACAAGAAACCCCACCACCCAGGGGGAGACGTCCTTTCGGTACACGCCGCCGCTCCGAATCCCGACGGCGGGAAGGTTTTTCCGCCCGTGGACGATATCCACCAGGTTTTTGCCGTCCTCAATCAGCGCGCCGAGAAAGCCATCGACATAAGCGTCCTTGGCGCCGTCGCCCACATCGTCGCTGATGTTGGTGCCCTGAAGCAGGTACAAGGGCTGATCATGGGTGGTGTTATAGGCATAAAGGGCGTTGTAAAAATCGTCGTTCATCACATTGGTCGCCCGAACGGCGTTGGCCCCCATTTCGCCGATGGCCTCAAACCAACGGAGGTAATCCTCCTCCCCGGCGTCATAGGCGGTGGCGTAGTGCCCCGGCATGCTGGCGGATACATCCACGCCGCGCAGGGTCAGCGCGGCATAGTCCTGTCCGTTCCAACGCTGAAGCTCCGTTCCCTCCGCGCGGAAGGGCAGGTCCACCGCCTCCCCCTTTCCAAGGCGCAGGTAGAGCCCGCCGTAGAAGACGGCGTAATACGCGCCAAGGGCAATGGCCAACAGCAGCACCGCCGCTGTTACAAATCGTCTCATTCCCGTTTTCCTTCCTACCCCAGCGTCTGATTGGCAACCCTGGAGGGGTGGCTGTATTGCCGCAGGGATTCGATGTGGTCATCCATCCACTGCCCCCGGTCGATCATGTACTCCATCATCCATTCCACCGCCTCCTCATAGCTGGAGGGGTTCACATCCCGCAGGGTTTCGCCGCTTTCCGGATAAGGCCGATGGCGCTCGTGGCTCGTGAGCATATCCGGGTTAAACGAATAGCCCCAGACGGAGAAGTTGCGGTCCACGGCGCTGCCCAGCCACGCCTGCACCTCCTTTTCATCGGCAACACGGCGCGCCTCGGAAAGAACGCCCTTGCGCAAATCCCGGTCGCGGGTGATCACCCGCTCCACAAAATCCTCGTCCTGCATCAGCTTTGCATACCACCCTCTCTGGGAGATCAGGAATTCGCGGCTGGAGCTAGGCCGCAAAAAGTTGTTGTCAAGGGCATTGTTGTAATCCCATACCGGACCGATGCACAGCTTGCCCCGGGCATCCCGGTAAAAGTAGGTCGAGGCGCCAAAGGTATCGTTGATTCCGAAAAACTCCATCAGGATATAGTAATCCACAAAGGAATCCATGTCCAATACCTGTTGCCAGGCGTCGGAGCCGTCCAGCATCTCCACGGAATAGAGCATCCGCTCCACCTCGTTGAAGTCGGCCTGAACGTAGGAGCGCACTTGCTGGGTTTGGTTGATGGTCCCCGGGTACAAGAGCTCCAAATTCCGCCCCGGCTCCATCCGGTAGGAGTAGAGGGTGAAATTGTCCAACACCTTTTCCGGGTTGGTGCGGGGTTCAATGCGGACCAGGTAGCTCATCACCGGGTCCCCCGGCGCATACTCGTGCAGGGCCAGCCGGTTTTCATCCACGTCGATGGTCTCCGTCAGCAGGTAGACGCCCTGATACTCCCCGTCCAGCAGCACCTCGCAAAAGCGCACGTCCGGCGTCCATTCGCCCGTCACCTCCGCCGAGAGGTTCATGCAAAGGTAGTTCCGCATCAGCGTCTTGTCCAAAAAGGGTCCGTGCAGGGACCATTCCTTGCCGCTCTTCATCCCCAGCAGACCCATTTTCCGGCTTTGCTCCGGGTTTCCATCCTCCACGGTTCTGAGGCGGAAGTTGCCCTTGGCAAACCAGCGGGAGCTGTTGCCCCGGTAGCGGAAAAGGGCCTCGCCTTCCTCGGTTGCGGCATCGTCCGCGTGGTGCCAAACGCCCTCCTCCGACACCGTGGAAAACCGGACTAAGATTTCCTCCTCCCCGTCTTCCCCTGCGTAATAGCCCGCCGTATCGCCGTTCTCTCCCTCATAGGGGCGTCCCGGAATGGTCTTGCCGCCCGTCTCAATGCGGATGATGGGCAGATGGGTGCACAGCTGCCCCGCTCCGCCGCAAACCGCGCAGCGGCCCAGCTCCTCTTCCGATGGCTGCGCGCGGTGCTGCTGATACCGCATCACGCCCGTTCGGTCTCCCATGTCCTGAAACAGGAGGGACAGCAGCAGGATGCACGCCGCCACGCCCGCCATGACCACCATGCCGCGCCGCACGGCCGTCACCCGCTAATCTCGTCGCTCTGGGTCACGGTGTTTACATACTCCGTGCCGCCCAGGGCGTACAGCGCGTCGGAAATATCCACATCCTTGCGGTAGTTTAACTGCCAGATCCGCCGGGGCATCTCGTAGATCAGCTCCACATGCTCCGCCGTGGTGTTGCGCACGCGCAAGAGGGCGCGCTTGTTAAAATAGGAGAAGACCAGGCGCTCCATGTCCGCGCTTCTCTCCTTCGCGCCCCGAATGATGAGCAAAATGCGGTTTTCATTCCGCACCCGGCCCAGGACCATCAGGATGATAAACACCACGGCCGTGCCCACGCCGGCCACCAGGTAGTCCCCCACGCCGCAGCAGATGCCCACAATAATGGTCCAGAAGATGTAGGCCGTGTCCCTGGAGTCCTTGATGGCCGTGCGGAAGCGCACGATGGACAGCGCGCCCACCATGCCAAGGGACAGGGCGATGTTGTTGCCGATGACCGTCATAACGGTGGCGGTAAGGACGGTGAGGGTCATGAGCGACACATTGAATTTTTTGCTGTAGGCCGTGCCCGCATGGGTATACCAGTAGGAAACGTAAATGGCGATGCTCAGCACCGCCGAGGCGGCGATATGCAGCACGACCTCCTGCGCAGTGAGGCTCCCGCTTTCCGCGATGATCTGGGCTAGATACTCTCTCATGGTCTATGTCTCCTAGATTTAAAAATCAATGTGCTTGCTGACCGACCGGCTCAGGCCGTATTTGCTGACGGATATTTCGCCGGTCGCACAATCGCGGAGCATATCCTTGATATAGCTCAGCAGAAAGCCGTTGTACTTGACCTCCAGCACCACCAGCGACGGGTCCTGAAGGGGGTATTGGTTGAGCGCACTGTCAAAAATATCGTAATGGCTCTCCGTCCCCACGATGTGGTGATCAAAGGTGACGCGGATCTTGTTCTCCTTGGCAATGAAAGCCCTCCGGCGGTATTCCACCACGGAGCGGGGCCGGTAGGCATGGATGTTCATCAGGGCGTAGCATTCCTGGGCCAGGGGCTCCGGGCAGGTCAGCAGCGGGCTGTAATCCCCCTGGGTCAGGCGGGCGGCCGCCGCGCGCGGAAGGCGCAGGGAGCGCTTTTTTTGCAGGTTCGCCTCTTTTTGCTTGACCTCCAGCAGGGCAAAGTCGCTGCCCGGGCCGTAGCACCTTAGGCGGATCTTGCGGCGAATCGATACGCCGTCCAGCTTCTCCTGAAAGTCCCGGTCCTCCAGCGAGTCAAAGTAGAGGGAGCGGATGGGGTATCCGTCGCCGCGGTTGTGCGGGTCCTCCATCATGACCTTGGCCAGATTGCCGCTGAACTGATAGTAGTCAGGCAGGCCGATGAGAAACTTCCTCTCCTGCCGAAGAACTTCATTCACCTTTCCAACATTCCCTTCAAGGCCCGGTAATCGTGATAGGCCAGGGAGATCCTTTGCTCCGGATAGGCCTCCCTGACGCCATCGTAGTTCTTTTTCACGGCGTCAAGCCCGCAGCCTGCGTAGGTGTTGATTTCCCTCACGCCTCGGCCGTCCGCCTCTTGCAGCTCATAGATGGTGATGAGCCCCTTGCAGTATTTCTTCACCAATTCCACTTCCGTGGCGATGTTTTTGATTTCCGAACCGCGATAATAGTTCATCACCGCGATGCTGTCGCAGCCGCTCTTGATCAGCTCCTCCAAGCCTCCCTGCTGCCCGTTTTGATCATAGTGCCAGGGCACGCAGACGATGACTTCCAATCCATAGTCCTGCGCCAGAGCGTATGCGGCTTTCATCCCGGAGACAAAGCTGTTCATAACCTTTTCCGGATCTTTATCCCACTCCTTCAGGATGTAGGGCTCCACATCAAAGACAATCCCCGCAAGCTGCGGAATTTCTTTCCACCTTTGGCCGTCCTTCTCCCGCCGCTCCAGGAACTTTCGCTTGATCCGGCGGTTATAGGCGTTCGCCTCCTCCACGGCCTGGCAGAGCCTCTCTCCCTTTGGGTCCGTTCCCCAGGAGGGGTCCCCGGTCAGGTGATAGACCTTTATGCCCTCCTCCATCGCCGTCTCCACAAAGATGGACATCTGCTCCTGCCGGCTGTTCTTGTCGGAAAAACTTTGGTACAAAACATTCAGTTTTTCCTGTTTCATCAGGGAGAAGAGCTTTCCATCGGTCTTATTGACCTCCTCCGCGCTCCAGGAGAACAGTCCCGCGTCGCTTGAGGGCGCAAGGGGCTGGGTGCGCTGGGCGAAAAGTCTCGGCGTTGCAAACAGCAGCGCTGCGCACAGCACCGCCGTAAGCGCATACAGCCAGCCGGATTTCGCCAAAGCCCTTGGGCGGGTTTGATTCCCGCAAAAAAGCCTCTTGCGCACGCGCATACACCCTACCGCCCTTTCCGATTTCTGCCCCTGCCAAAGGTCCATCGTCGACTTCCCGCGGCCCAACACGTAAAACCGCGCTCCCGATGGGACCCCATAGTACAAAAAGCGTATCATTTTGTTAAGTGACTGTCAACACTGTTGGAGAGAAGTGTATTTTTTTGGCGTGAAAAACAAACAATTCCATCTTGCTTTGGGATACAACAAACAAGCCGGGAAAGAGGGCGAAGGGACGGGAAAACAAGGACTTGTACAGCGCCGCGCAGAACACTATATGCAGCGACATGAATCGCTAGCAACGGCAAGGAGGCATTTTGATGAACGCAACGGCAAGCACGCTTTTTGACCGCATCGCACAGACGCCCATTTTAGACACCCACGAACACCTGCCCCTTCGGCCCAGTCTGCGCCCGCAGCCCGCGGACATCCTGACGGAATATCTGCGCCATTATTTTGACAAGGATTTGCTCTCCGCGGGAATGCCCCCGGCGCTGCTCCAAGCGGCGCTGGACACGACGCGGGATGTGGAGGAGCGCTTCTCCCAGATTGAGCCCTGGTGGGAGATTTGCCGCACCACGGGCTACGGCCGGTCGCTGGACGAGACGGCGCGCGGCCTGTACGGCGAAAAGCGCGTCGACCGGCAAACCATCGGCCGCATCAACGCGGCCTTCCAACGCAATCTGGACAATCCCGATTACTTCCGCCACGTGCTCAAGGACTGCTGCCACATTGAGCGCAGCATCAACGACGGGTTTGCGCACATGTACGGCAGCGGCTGGTCGGACGACACCCTCTTTGCGCAGGTTCTGCGGCTGGACGGGTATCTTTCGGAATGGGACTTCATCTGGGATTCCCTGGTGCACTATGGCACGGATCTTATGACGTTTGACGGGTTCCTGGCCGCGGTGCGCGCGGACCTGACCGCCTCGCCGTCCTACGGCTATCAGGGCTACAAGCTGGGCGTGGCCTACAGCCGCCCGCTGCGCTTTGAGCAGGTGCGCTATGAGGACGCCGCGGCCGACTTTAAGGAGACGATGCCGCGCTTCCTCCAAAACCCCAAAGCCCCCATCCCACTGCGGCTACAGGATTACATTTTGCACTTCTGCCTGGGCATTTTGGAGGAAATGGGCGCGTTTTTGCAGATCCACACGGGGTTCCAGGAGGGCAACGGCAACTACCTTCCCTATACCGATCCGCTGCAATTGACCAACCTGCTGTTGAAATATCCGGGCTTGCGCTTTGATCTATTCCACATCGGCTACCCCTACGTGGGACAGATGGGCATTCTGGGCAAGCAGTTTCCCAATGTGACGGTGGACTTTGCCTGGATGAACATCGTCTCTCCCCTGGCCGCGGAAAACGCGCTGGCCGAATACCTGGATGTGATGCCCCGCAACAAGATCTTCGCCTTTGGCGGCGACTACATTCCCATCGACCCCATCTACGGCCATCAGATGATGGCGCGGCGCATGGTGGCGCGTGCGCTCGCACGCAAAGTGGATGAGGGCGCCATGGACCTGGAGGAGGCGGAGCGCACCGCGGGGATGCTGCTATACAACAATGTATTGGACAAGCTGCGGATAAAGTTGTAAAATGGGGACAACCGGAAGCGGCTGCGGCGGCGTGCTGCGGGCTTAAAACCGGCTTCCTTCGAGTCCTTATCGAAGAGACGCCATGATCCCGCTTTAGGGCCATGGGATCAGGTTCAAGGAGAGCGAAAGCCATGTTTGTATTGGATACCCTTGCAAAGACCACGCTCTGGGGCGGCACGCGGTTGCAGCCCTATGGCGCCGACCCGCTCAACCCGCACGTGGGCTCGCTCTATACTGTGGCGGGCAACGAAGAGCTGACCTGCACCGTGCTCAACGGCGAGTTCATCGGCATGACGCTCTACGATGTCTATCGGGAACACCGCGGGCTGTTCGGTTCCCAGCTGTGCGAGTCCTTTCCCCTGCTCATCGGCCTGGTGGACGCCCGGGAAGATCTCTCCATTCAGATCCATCCCAGCGATGCGTACGCGCAGGCGCATGAGGGTGCGCCCTTTGGCAAGACGGAGAGCTGGCTCTTCCTCAAGGCGCCCGCGCGCGGCTCCATTGTAAACGGCTGCAACTGTCAAAGCGTGGAGGCGCTGCGCACTCTGGTTCAGGAGGGGCGCTGGGATGAGGCGGTGGGCCGTCTTCCCGTAAAGGAAGGCGATTATGTCTTTGTGGAGACGGGCACGCTGCACGCCCTGTGCGCGGGCAGCCTGGTATACGAGATTCAGCAGTCTACGGACGTGACCTATCGCTTCTACGATTACGACCGGGTGGACGCCTCCGGCGCGAAGCGGCCGCTGCAATTGGAGCAGGCAATGGAAAACGTGGACCCCGCCAAAGCCTCCACGGCCGTCCCCTATGAGCGGGATCACGACTATGACGAGGCCGCTTACTCCACGCGCAGGACGACGCTTAAAGGCACCTACGAAAACCCGCGCGATGTCTTTGTGTGCGCGACCCTGCTCTCGGGCAGTCTTTGCTTTGATTCCCTCACCGTCACGCCCGGCATGAGCGTGCTGATCCTGCCTAACGAAACCGTCTCCTTTTCGGGCGCGGCGGACGTGATGCTCGCCTGGCCCCGATAAAGAGGCTTGCCTCCGCGCCCGTTTGCGCGGCGGCTTTCCCGTCAAATTAAGAACTACAGGAGGAATCACCATGCCCTATTTGCACGTCAAAGTTGGCAAACCCCTCACCGGCGAGGAGCAGCGGTCGCTCTATGAGGCCTGCGCCCAGCTCATCTGCTTGATCCCCAACAAGAACGCGGACAACTGCATGGTCCACATCGAGCAGGACTGCGCCCTGTACATGAAGGGCGAGCGGATAAACGGCGCGTTTGTCGATCTTCGCCTGTACAAACCCTCTCCCTTGGCGCAAAAGCAGGCGTTCACAAAGGGGCTGTACGACTACCTCGTCGATCAATTGGCGCTGCGCCCGGATGCCGTCTACATGAACATCATCGAGCTGGATCAATGGGTCTCGAGCGGGACGATTAAGTAAAGCGTGGAAAGGCGGCGGGATACATGATTCTGGAGGGCAAGAGCATATTGCTGCGCTCCTTGGAGCGGCGGGACGAGGAGCGCTTTTTGCGCATCGCGCGGGAGCCGGCCATTGCGCGGTTGCTGCCGGATGGGTCCGATAGCACGGCGCTTCCGGGGGCTTTTGACGCGCTGCTGGGCGAGCGAGCGGAAGCGCATGCCGGCAACCCGCGCGCGGCATGCACGTTCGCCGTGACCCTGCCCGGCAAGGATGAGCTGATCGGCATGGTGCGCGTGAGCGAGCAAACAGAGCTGAACGTGATGCAGATGACCTATTTCGTGTCCGAGGCCCACAAGGGATGCGGCTACACGAAGGAGGCCGTCAACCTGCTCTCCGATTGGCTTCTAAAACAGTCCGATCTCCCCTATCTTGTGCTGTTGGCGGATCAGAGCGATGCATCCGCCTGCCGCCTTGCGGAAAAGTGCGGCTTTTCGCTGTACGAAAAGCGGATGACCGTGGGGCACTGCCTACCGGGCATGCGGGGCGACGTTTACTACTATTACCGCAAGTATTGACGGTTTCACCGGATGCAAAATCCCCTCCCGACGCTGGGCGTCGGGAGGGGATTTTGTTGTTTGGTTCAGCGCGCGCCCTTTCCGGCGGTTTTGGCGATGTACGACGCGCAATCCGGATCGGCCCCCACCAGCGCTTGCGCCGCGCAAAGGGCGCGCATCACCGGTTCGGACAGGGGGTTGACAATCGCCGCGTCCAACCCGCAGGCCACGGCCATGGAGAGAAAGGCGGCGTTGAGCTGTTCCCGCCCCGGCAGGCCAAAGGAGACGTTGGAAATGCCCAGAATCGTGCGCACCCCCAGCTCTTCCTTGATGCGGCGCGCAGCTTCCAGCGTGACGCGCGCGTCCGCCCCGGCGGAAATGGCCAAGGTCAGCGCGTCCATGACGACATCCTCCCGGCCAATGCCGTATTCCTCGGCGCGGCGCAGAATCTTTTCCGCGATGCGCACGCGGCCCTCCGCCGTCTTGGGGATGCCCTCCTCATCCATCGTCAGCCCTATCACCACGCCGCCGTATTTCTTCACCAGCGGAAAAATGGCGTCCATATCCTCTTGCCTGCAGGTGACGGAGTTGACCATGGGCTTGCCGTTGTACAGGCGCATCGCGCGCTCCATCGCGGCCGGAGATGCGGTGTCGATTTGCAGCGGCAGGCTTGTCACGGCCTGAATGGCCTGCACCGCCTCGCCGAGCAGCGCCGCCTCATCCACTTGAGAGAGGCCCACGTTGACATCCAGCACATCCGCGCCGCTTTCTGCCTGCGCGTCCGCCTCGTCCAGCAGCTCATCCATGTCATGCGCGCGCAGCGCCTGCTCCAGCGCGGGCTTTCCCGTCGGGTTGATGCGCTCGCCCACGACGCACGTCCGCTCCCCCAGCGCAACCGCGCGGCGTCCGGAGGTGATCACGGTCCGCCTGCGCTCCGGCAGGGGACGGGGGGCCACGGCGCGGCAGGCCGCAACGGCCCTTTGGATGTGCTCCGGCGTCGTGCCGCAGCATCCGCCCACGATCCACGCGCCCCCTTCGCAGATGCGCTCCAGGCTGCGCGCAAAGCCCTCGGCATCCACGTCGTAAACCACGCGCTCCCCTTCCTGGCGCGGCAGGCCGGCGTTGGGCTGGACGATGATGGGCAGCGAGCAGACCTGCCGCAGCTGCGCCAGCAAGCCCTCCATTTGCCGGGGGCCGAGGCCGCAGTTCAGGCCCAAGGCGCGCACGCCCAGCCCCTCCAGCAGCGCCGCAACCGTGGGCAGGTCCGCGCCGGTGAGCAGCCTGCCCGCCTCATCCACCGTGACGGTAGCCAGGATGGGCAGGCCGCACCCCTCCTTGGCGCCCAACACCGCCGCCTTTAATTCGTAGGCGTCGGCCATGGTTTCAATCAGCACGCAGTCCGCGCCGGCGGACTCCCCCGCCCTGGCTACCTGCGCATACAGCTCCACCGCCCGCTCAAAGCCAAGATCACCATACGGTTCCAGCATGCGGCCCGTGGGGCCCATATCCAGGGCCACGGCCCCGCGCCCGGTCAAGCGGCAGGCATCCCGGGCGATGCGCACCGCGCGCGCCGTCAGCTGCTCCACCTGGTCCTGCGCAAACCGCAGCGCGTTGATGCCAAAGGTATTGCTCGTCACAAGGTCCGCGCCGGCGCGCAGATAGCGCAGGTGAATATCCCGGACCGCTTCCTCGTGGGTGAGGTTCCACATCTCCGGCCGCTCCCCCTGCGCCAGGCCCGCGGCGAGAAGCTGCGTCCCCATCGCTCCGTCAAAAAACAGGATTCTCTTTCCCAGTTCCTCCAAAACCATTCTCTTGCTCCCCTTTCCATGCGCCTTGTTCTAAGCCGCGGCCGCGCTCTTTCCAGCATCCTTGCCAGCGCCCCTTTCAGAGGTCGCCCTCCAAGCGAAGGACGGATTTCTCCGACGCGAAGCCCTCCGGATACCGATTTTTCAGCTTATCGATATTCCCCTGTAAAATCTCTTCCAGCGGCAGATCCAGCGCGGTAGCCGCCTCGGCCAAATACCAGGCGATGTCGCCAAGCTCTTTGGCAAGGTGCGCTTTATCCAAGGCATGCCCCTGGGCAAGCCATTTCTTCACAAGGTCGATGGCCTCGCCGGATTCACCGCAAAGGCCCATCACGCTGTTGATCAAAACATCCCTCTTCTGCAACGCGGGATTGAGCGTCCGCATCGCCAGGCTTTGGTATTCGTTGATCGTCATGTGCGCGCCTCCCAAATTCCGATTTGCTGCAATCCGCGCTCCCCTTTACCGCCAGCGTTATGCGCGGAAGGTATGCCGGCGTTGTTCTCCGTTTCGCGGATTCCCCCTGCGCTTAAAGGGGGTTGACCTGGATGTCGCCCAGCACCTTGCCGATGCCCTCATGCAGGCAGAGCGTCGCGCGGCCATCGTAAGGGGTTGGGTCGCGGTTGATCTGCACCACCGCATCCCCCCGAAAGAATTGGAGCAGCCCCGCCGCCGGGTAGACGGCCAGCGATGTGCCGCCGATGATGAGCAGGTCCGCCTGGGCGATGGCCGCTGTCGCGCCCTCCAAAACCGCGTCGTCCAAGCCCTCTTCGTAGAGCACCACGTCCGGCCGCACGGCGCCCCCGCAGGCGCAGCGCGGCACGCCGCGGCTCTCGAGCATAAAGCGCGCGTCGTAGGTCCTGCCGCAGGTCAGGCAGTGGTTGCGGTGAATGGAGCCGTGCAGCTCCCACACTGTCCGGCTGCCCGCCATTTGATGCAGGCCGTCGATGTTCTGCGTCACAACCGCGCTGAGCCGGCCCGCCGCCTCCAAGCGCGCCAGCTTGTCGTGCGCCGCGTTGGGGCGGACGTCCAATAAGAGCATCTTTTCGCGGTAAAACCGGTAGAATTCCTCGGGGTTGCGCTCAAAAAAGCTATGGCTGAGGATGGTTTCCGGCGGATAGGCGTAGGCCTGGCGGTATAGCCCGTCCACGCTGCGAAAGTCGGGGATTCCGCTCTCCGTGGAAACGCCCGCGCCGCCAAAGAACACCGCGCGGCGGTGGGAATCGATGAGCTGTTGCAGGTTGGGCATGTCAAAGCCTCCTTTTGCGGGGCGCTAAACGCGCTCAAACACCATGCGCACGGAATCAAAGTCCGCCCGCATGGCGGGCATGTTCAGGCCGGCGTTCATCAGCGTGCGGCCGCTGTAGACCTTGCCATCCGCCACGCCGCGATACTGCGCGTCCGGGTCCAAGCCCTTCAGGCGCACGCGGGTGACGGGCGGATTGGGATCGTTGAGCTTTTTGACGTAGGTGAGGATGGCGGTGGATCTGTCCGCCGAGACGGTCATAAACGCGCATTCGTTGCTATTCACAGGCGAAATGAGGCGGTACTGCGATCCGGTGATGACCAAATCGCGGTATCTCTTGTATTCCTCGACCTGGGCGGCGACCTCTTCTTTCTCCTCCGGGGTGAGCTTGGTCATGTCCAGCTCATATCCAAAGCTGCCCTGCATGGCGACGTTGCCGCGCGTGTTCAGGGGCGTGACGCGGGCGACCTGGTGGTTGGGCACAGCGGAAACATGGCAGGTCATGGCGGAGGGCGGGTAGACCATGGAGCATCCATATTGGATGTTCAGCCGTTCGATGGCGTCGCTGTCGTCAGAGGTCCAATTTTGCGGCATGTAGTAGAGAATGCCGGCGTCAAAGCGGCCGCCGCCGCCGGAGCAGGACTCAAACAGCACGTTCGGGAAAGCGGAGGTGACGCGCTCCATGACGCTGTACACGCCCAGGATGTAGCGGTGGTAAACCTCTCCGATCCGCTCAGGGGGCAGGCAGGCGGAGCCAACCTCCGCCATGTTGCGGTTCATGTCCCATTTGACGTAGCGGATGTCGGCGCTGGAGAGCACACGGCTCACCGCCTCGACCACGTAATCCTGCACGTCTTTGCGCGTCAAATCGAGAATGAGCTGATGGCGGCCCAGGGAAGGGGCGCGCTTTTTCTGGTGCAGGCACCAAGTGGGATGCGCGCGGTACAAGTCGCTGTCCGGCGAGATCATCTCCGGCTCAAACCACAGGCCAAAGTCCATGCCCGTGGCCTTGACGCCCTCCACCAAATCATGCAGCGTGCAGCCCAGCTTTTTTTCGTTGACCACCCAGTCCCCCAGCGCGCACAGGTCGTTGTCCCGCTTGCCAAACCAGCCGTCGTCCAGCACAAACAGCTCTATGCCCGTCTGCGCCGCGCTCTTGGCCATGCGCAGGATCTTTTCGGCGTTGAAGTCGAAGTACACGCCCTCCCAGGAGTTGAGCAGCACGGGCCGGGGTTGGTCGCGGTACTTGCCGCGCGCCAGGTTGCGCTGGTAGAGCTTGTGGTAGGCGCGGGACATCTCGCCCAGGCCCTGATCCGAAAAGACCAGCACCGCTTCCGGCGTGGCAAAGGACGCGCCCGGCTCCAAGCGCCAGCAAAAGGCGCGGTCGTTGATGCCCGCGTTGAGGCGCAGACCGTCAAAGGCGTCGACATCGGTTTCGATCAGGAAGTTTGAGGAGTAGATCAGGCTGACGCCGTAAACCTCTCCCGCATCCTCATCCGCGTCCTTGGCCGCGATAACGGCAAAGGGATTGTGCAAATGCGAGGAGGAGCCGCGGAAGGAGGAAACCGCCTGCGTGGTGTGCGCGATGGGCGTGCGCTCGACGTGGAATTCCCGCGCCCACGCGCCGTGCAGGTGAATCAAATCATAATCCTTGCCGGGGAACTGTAGGGAGGCGCTCATCACGCGGGTGAGGTCCACCGCCTGCGCGCCCGCGTTGCGCACTACCGTCCAACGCGCGATGGCGCCGGAAAAGTCAAACGCCGTGTAATACAGGTCCACATAGAGGTCCTTGACCGCGTCCCGCAGCGTGATTTTGAGGGTCTGGGCCCCGTCACCCTGGTTTAAATAGGTATGAGGCAGGCCGGGGTTGTCGGGCTTGCCTTCCAGGATCTCATAGCCAAAGTACCGAAGGTCCGTCACGTTGTCGCCGTCCGCGTCCACCGTGGCGACGGCCGCGGGGCGCAGGTCGGCCGTTCCCTGGCCGGCGTACTCCATGGGCATGACATCGGTGGAAAAGCTGTCCTCATCCCCAGCCGGGATGGCCCAGAAGGAGGCCCTGCCCCGTTCGGCCGCCAGGTACTCCACCCGCGCCCCGTCTATTGCCGCGCCGTAATAGAGGTGGATCAGGTGTCCCTGTCCCATCACCGCCATGACATAGCTCGCGTTCCCCGTGTCGATCTTGAAGATCATGGGGTCCTTTAAAACGGTAATCGCCATTTTGTTCCCTCCAAGCGTCTTGTTATTCTTAGCATACATGGTTCGTCCTCCCTTTTCAAGACCTGCGCCTTGCCAGGAACGGACGGTTTCTCCGCTTCCTCAGGTGTGGAGGGCGATTTTGCTGCCCTTATCGCCCTTGATCACCTCAACGCCCTGCAAGACGTTCTCGCGCAGGACCTCCACATGGGAGATGATGCCCACCTTGCCGCCGCTGCCGATGCGCGCAAGCACGTCCAGCGCGTCCTTGATGGAGCGGGGGTCCAGGGTGCCAAAACCCTCGTCGATAAACATGGCCTCCATGGAGATGCCGCCCGTCTGCGCGCGCACCACAGCCGACAGCCCCAGCGACAGCGTAAGGGAGACCAGAAACTTCTCCCCGCCCGAAAGGGTGCGCACATCGCGCTCCCCGCCGGAATAGGCGTCCAGCACCTTCAGCTCCAACCCGTCCAGCTTCGCGCGGCTGGACGCCTGGCAGATGGCCAGCCGGTACCGCCCCCCATGCACCCGCTCCAACAGGTAGTTGGCCTGTTCGGCCACGCGCGCCAGCATGGCCGAGAGCACGAAGCTGGAGAGCGTAACGCCCTTGCTGTAGGCAAAGGTTTCGGCAAAGGCGCGCATCTTGTCGCAGGCGCGGCGAAGGGCGCGCGCCTTCTCGCCGTCCTTCTCGGTCTTCACCAGCGCCTTGCGCTTGTTCTCCAACAGCGCGCGCTGCGCCCCCGCGGCCGCGGCAGCGGCGTTGCATCGCGCAAGGCTCTCCTCCCGCGCCCGCATAAGCCGGTCAAGGTCGGGCCGCTGTTGGCCGTCCACGGCTTTGCGGGCAGCCTCCGCCTCCGCGCGCGCGGCGCTGAGGCTGCGCTGGTATTCTTCGCTCGCGCCGCGCAGGCCGGCGATCTCCTCCTCGCTGCGCAGCGCGGCCAGGAAGTCCTCCTCGCCGGCGAACCCGCGCGCCTTTGCCGCCGCGGCGAACGCTTCACGCGCGCGCTCCGCCCGCTGTTGAAGCTCCTGCGCCGCTTCCCAAGCGTCCTTATGCAGCCGCGCGCAGAGCAGGGACTGCTTTTCCGCCTCGCCGCCGCGCTTGCGCGCGCGCTCGGCGCGCTCTTCGTGGCGGGAGACGGCCTGCCGCATCGCGTCCAGCCGCTCCTGCGCCTGCTGGGCGGTTTCCGCGGTGGCCCCGGCGCGCCGCTCCCCTTCTTCCAGCTTCGTGCGGGCGCGCTCCACGGCCGCGGTGCGCTCGCCGTACTCCTCCTGCGCCTTGGCCGCCTCCCGCTCCGCCCGGCGAAGCTCGCGCTCCAGCTCCACTGCCTCGCGCTTGCATTCGTCGCAGAGCGCGTTTTTCTCCTGCGCCTCCCGCAAGGATTGGAGCGCCGACCGCTCCGCTTCCTCGTCGTAGGGCACGCAGCGGGAAGCCTCGCGCGCCGCCTCTTCGGCCTGGGCCTCCAGGCTGCGCGCTCGCTCCGCCGCGCCCTCGCTCTTGGCCGCGGCGTCGGTCAGCGCCTTCTGCGCGGATCGGAGGGTCTTGCGCGCCGCAAGGTAGTTCTCCCGCGCGTTCAAATAGCCCGCGCTCTGGCGCGTGTTGGGATGGTGCAGGCTGCCGCACACCGGGCAGGGCTTGCCCTCCTTTAGCCGTTTGGACAACTCGGAGGCGGCGTTGCTGAAATACTGCATCTCCCGCTCCGCCTCCTGCCCAAGGAGCTCCGCCACGCGTGCGCTGACCGCCTCGCGCTCCTCCTGGGCCTGCGCGCGCGCCTGCCGCGCCGCCTCCGCCCTTTGGCGCAGGTCCTGCGCCTGAGCGTGCGCGCGCCTAGACTGCGCGTAGGCGTCGCAGCTCTCCTTGAGCGCGACCAACCGGGAGACGTACTTTTCCTCCAATTCCCGCGCCTGGCCGCGGCGGTTCTCCAAGCGCGCGGACAGCTCCCGCGCCCTTTGCGTCTCCGCCTCAAAGCGCCGCTGCGCGGGCGCGCACAGGCGCTGCGCTTCCTTGAGCGCGCTGCGCGCCGCCGCAAGGCCGATGAGCTCCGGCAGGCGCATCTCCAACAGCCCTGCCTCCCGGCGCAAGGATTCTACGCGGGGTTGCTCGGCGTTGAGCAACGCAAGGGCCTCCTGCGCGGCCCGCTCCTCTGCCCGCGCCTGGTCGAGCTGCCGTTTTGTGCCCACGGCGCGCCGCCCGGCCTGGCTGCACTCGGCGGCAAGCCGCTGCATCTGCGCGTAAAGCGGCTCGACATACAGCGCGCGCTCCGCGGCCTGAAGCGCCGCCTCCCGGCGCTTCACCTCCCCGGCCTGCGCCGTCAACGCCCGCAGGGCCTCCTCGCCGGCGTCCAGGCGGGCGAACCGCTCCTGAAGCTGCTGCGCGCGCTGCGTCTCGGCGTTCAGGCGTTCATAGCCCGCCCGGCTGTCCCGCTCGTCGCGCTCCAAGGCGTCTAGCGCCTCGGCGTCGCCGCTGAGCTGCGCGCGCAGGGCGTCGGCGCTATCCGCGCCGTATACCGCCCACTGCGCCGCTACGGCCTGCTCCGCCTCCCGCGTTTCGGCCTCGCGTTCGCGGCACAGGCGGTTGAGGCCGTCCTGATAGGCGTTGTAGCGATCGGTGCGAAAGATGTTTTTGAGGATTTTCTCCTTTTCGGTGGAGTCCGCGGTTAAGAACCGCTCAAACTTTCCCTGAGGCAGCACCATCACCTGCACAAATTGGCTGTACCCCATGCCGATGACGAACTGGGCCGCCTCCTCCTGGGCGGTGGGCTTGGCGCTCTGAAGCAGGTTTCTCTCCGTGCCGTCCGGCAGGAGTTCCACCGCGCCGCACTCCAAATTGTAGTTCTTGCGCACATCGTCATCAGCCTTGCGCCGCTTCACCGGCCTTAAGCGCTTCCAAAAGCGATAGCGCCTGCCGCGGACGGCGAACAAAAAGTCAATGCGCGTCTCCTGCTGCGCGGGGGCAAGCTGGCAGCGCAGGTCGTAGACGCCGCCGCGATCCTGGGCGCTGGCGCGGTTATACAGCGCGCAGGTCATGGCGTCCAGCAGCGCCGTCTTGCCCGCGCCCGTCTCCCCCCAGATGAGAAAGCGATCGGAAAGGCGCGTAAAGTCCACGGTCTGCTCCTCCAGATACGGCCCGAAGGCCTGCAACGTCAAGCAAATGGGCAGCACCGGTCATCCCTCCCTCTCGGCGCGCTCAATGGCGGTCTGGAACCAGGCGCGCTGCTCCTCGTCCATCTCCATGCCGGTCTTATATAGGTAGAATTTTTCCGCGATGCGCAAGGGAGAGTCGCTCTCGGCCTCCTCCATTGTGAGCATCGGCGCGGCGCCCATGATCTCCCGCCGCCCGCTCTCGATGAGCAGCGCGCGGGGGTAGCGCCGCCTGAGCTCGTCCTGCACGCTGGCGGTGGCAGGCTCGTCCAGGACGGTCAGATGCATGTAGTCCTCCGATTCCCCCATGAGCAGTTCGTCCATCGTGCCCTGGGCCCTAAGCACCTTGTGCAGGGGGTGCAGCGGCACGGCGCGCCAGGACATATCCTCCGTATCCAAAAGCGTGACGCTCTTTTCCTGGTCGGCTTCGGCAAAGGAGTAGCACAGCGGCGTGCCGGAATACCGCACCGGCGCGCCGGAAAGGGTCTGCGGCCGGTGCAAATGCCCCAGGGCGGTATAGTCGTAGGGGGCAAACAGCGTCGTGGGCACGGCGAGCGCACCGCCCACCGCCGCCGCGCGGTCGCTCTGGCCGGTGCGCCCGCCGGCGGCAATGCAGTGCGCCATGAGGATGTGCCGCCTTCCATCCCCCTTCTCCGGCCTGCGGTGATCAAGGGCAATGCGCATGGCGTCGGCGGCGCACGCAATGCGCTCCTGCTCCTGCGGATAGGCGATGCGCACGTCGTCGGTATGGACATAGGGCAGCACGTGCACCACAGCCTCGCCCAGGTCCACCTGGTCATCCCGCTCGCCCACGCGGCCAAAGATGTACAGGCCGGCGCGCCGGAGCAGGTCGCTCAAGGAGGACAGGCGCGCCGCGCCGTCGTGGTTGCCCGCGCACAGGATCACGCGCAGGCGCGCCTCCAAGCAGAGGCGGCGCATGGCATAGTTGTAAAGCGCGATGGCGTCCGGCGCGACCACCGCGCGGTCAAAAATATCCCCCGCCACCAGCACCGCGGCCACCCCTTCATCCACGGCGATCTGAGCGATCTCATCGATCATGCGCCGCTGTTCCTCCAAAAGGGAAACGCCATAGAAGTCCAGGCCCAGGTGCCAATCCGACGTATGCAGTATCCTCATGTTCTCTCCCCTGAAAGCGGGAAGGCCGAAAGCCCGCTCTACGCGCTCTCAGCCTTCCCGCGCCGTTGATGCGTCAAAGTCTTGGGATCACTTCGATGTCGATGGGGAAGCGCCCGGCATTTCGGCCGTAAAGCGCGAGCCCGCCCTCGTCGCTAATGAGCTCCACGCGCAGCGTCCCCTTTGCCTTGGCCCGCTTGAGCGCCTCGCCGGCGATGGGCACCATGATCAGATAGCCGTAGGAACCGGCCTCGTCCAGATACCGCTCGCGCGCCTGATAGTGCCAGGAGAGCACGCCGTTGCAGTCGGCAGGGTCGTCGGGCAGCGTCTGCCGGAGCAGCTCCTCGCCCTCTACCACCACGCGCAGCGTGGAGGGGAAGCGCTTTTCATCCGTCATAAAGTAGGAGTTGTGGTTGGTCCCCGGGTCCATCTTGTATCCCTGCATGAAATCCGCGCCCTCGGAGTTGGGCAGCGCGCCGTTGTTGTCCTTGGCCAGCTGCACCTTCGCCCCCGCCTCAAAGCGCAGCTCCACCTTGTCAAACTCCGCAAAGCCCGCCGTGGGGATCTCGTAGACGAACGCCCCCTCCCCCACGCCGCACGCCTTGGCGGAGGAGAGCGCCAACCAGGAGTTGGCAAAGCGGTTTTCCACATAGTCCCGCGGGCGGACCGCTGCCGCGCCCACGCGCGCACCGCGCACGTCAAAGGTGAGGAAGTTCTTGCTCAGCACCTCTCCCTTGTGAACCAAGCGGAAGGTCAGCGCCGCGACATCCGCAGCCTCGGGCATGGCGACTTCCACCGTCCCCAGCGCCGTCAGCCCATCGCCCTTGGCCGCAAAGGTCAGGCTGCCCTGCTGGTAGTAGCCGTGCGTGCCGTGCAGGAACCACTCAAGGAGCAGGGGTTCCCCCGCGCGCACGCCGCCAAAGCTGGAGTGGTAGACGGGCACCTCCACCCTTTCGCCGCCACCAACCGTGCGGCAGGGCGGCGCGTCATAGGCGATAAAGTCCTTGGCGTGCAGGTCCGCAATCGTCATGCCCATCCCCAAAAGGTCGTAGCCAAAGGACTTCTTCTGGTTGTCAATGCGGTAATAGCCGTTGAACTCATTGATGACGTCGTGAAACTCGGTGAATACAAACCCGCACAGGTTCTCATGCAGGCGGAACTCGTTTATCATGTAGTGGTACTGCCAGGCCAGATCGCTGTCCCCCGCGCTGTCCTGCACGCCCCAAACCATTCCGCACTCGGAGTTCATCAGCGGCACGCAGGCCTGGCGGTTGCCGCCGGTGAAGTTCCACGCGCTGCCCTCATACGCGCCCTTGGCCGCCGTATCGATGTGCTCCTTGACGGTCATGTAGCCGTTTAAATAGAAGTGCCAGGTGTTTAGGTCCGTCTCCACGTGGTCCAGATTGCAGGCGGAGTTATCCTCCACAAGGCGCGTGGGGTCAAACGCCTTGACGCTTTTGTACACCTTGCGCACCCATTCCTGCGTTTGCGGCGCGTAGACGCGCATCTTCCCCTCCAGGTTGGAAAACAGACCCCAGGTCTCGTTAAACACGATCCAGGCCATGATGGAGGGATGGTTGCAGTCGCGCCGCAGCATCTCCTCCAGCTCGCGCTCGAACTGCGCGCGCGTATCCGGCTCCGGCTCGCCCCAGAAGCACACCATGTCCGCAAAGCCCAGGATGCCCAGCTTGTCCATCCAATAGAGCTTGCGGGGCTCCTCGGGCTTGATGTGCAGGCGTACCAGGTTCAGGCCCAGGTCCTTTAGGCGCTGCACCTCGCCTTTCACCTCTTCCTCCGAGGGCAGGGTGAAGTATCCCTTGGGGTTAAAGGACTGATCCAGCGTCCCGTTCAGGTACACGGGCTTGCCGTTTAAGGTGATCCAGGGGAAGCTCCTGCCGCCAAAGCAGGCAAAGCCGACCTCGCGCACGCCAAAGTAGGTGCGCACCACGTCCTCCCCCAAGCGAAGCTCGCCCTCGTACAAATGCGGCGTCTCCGGCGTCCAGAGCTTGGGCGCTTTAAGCGCAAACGACAACTCCGCTTCGTTCCGGCCAGGGGCGAGGGACACCCTTTGGGAATAGACCTCGCCGTCAAAGGCCGCCGATAGCGTCGTCTCCTCCGCCCGCTGGGCATGGATGCACGCGCGGACTGTGACGGCGCCATCCACCTTGGTCTCCATCTTGGCATGGACAAGGTGGGTCTCGGGCGCCTCCTCCAGGTAGACGGTCTGCCAAATGCCGCGGATCTCGCCATACCCTTGCTTTCCGCGCGTCTGGCAGGGGAGATCGTTGTCGGTTACGCGGATGCAGATCTCGTTGTCCTCGCCCCTGCGCCACAGCTTTGTGACGTTGAGGCGAATTTCGCCGTAGCCGCCCACATGCGCGCCAGCCGCAGCGCCGTTGATAAAGACGCGGGTTTCATAATCCGCCGCGCCGATGACGAGAAAAACCTCGCCCTGCGCGTCGAACCGGGCGGTGCGGCGGTACCAGCCCGTGCCCTTGCGGTCCTGCGCAACGCCCGAGAGCGGACTGGCCCAAGAGAAGGGCACCACGATCCTTCCAGTCAGCGCCGGGCAGGTCTCCTCTTGGGAAAAGCCAAATTCCCACTCGCCGTTGAGATTGAGCCAATTGTTCCTTTGCCAATCCGGTCTTGGATGTTCTTTCCTGGGTATGATGCTCATGGTCGTAACCTCCCCCAGTTTCATTACAAGCATTGTATCATATTCCACACCAAAACCCAATACTGCGCGCCGGTGACAGGCTGGACAAAAAAATCCCGCGTGGGACGAAAGGCCCCAGCGGGATTTAATGGCCGCGGCGCGAGCCGCCTGCCCTTTTTTACTCGGCGAACATGCCCAGCAGCTCGTCAATGGACTCCTGGCCCAGGCCGGTGAGGATGATTTCCACCATGTAGTTGCCCTCACGGCGCATCAGGTAGCTCTGGTTCATGCCGTAGTCCGGAACCTCGGTGGGCACAACGACGTACTCCTTGCCGCAAAGGGTCGTGGTATAGTTGTCCTTAAGGGTGTAGGAGATCTGCGTGTTGTTCTTCAGGCCGGTTTCCACTTCCTTGGCGAAATCCTCAGCCGTGTAGCTGGAGCCAACGCCGTGCAGGGACAGGTTCTCATACATGAGCACAACGCTGGAGCCGGTGGTGGCGTTCTGCACCATCATATCCTGAACGGTCTGGATCTTGGCCAGAGCGGCTTGCAGCTTGTTGGCATCCTCCATCGTATCGGAAGCAATGTCCATCAGCGCGGCCAAATCCTCCTCAGAGGCGATGGTCCACTCTTCGGTGTTGGGGATGGTCATGGTGATGCCGGAGAACGTGTTGGTGAAGGTTGTGCCGTCCCACGCGCCGCGTTCGAGCTTGGCGCCCTGGGAGCAGGCGGTCAGGGACACAAGGAGCAGTACAGACAGCAAAACGGACATGAGCTTTTTCATTGGGAAACATCCTCCTTCAATTTTTGTGGCATATCGCCAATTTTGCCCGGCCGGTAAGGCCGAGCAAAATTATTTGACTGTTGGTCCCGTTTCTTTCGCGGATTTAGAACACCGGGATGACGTTGGCGCCGTATTTTTCGGTGATGAAGGCGCGAACCTCTTCGGACTGAAGGACCTCTACCAGGGTCTTGATCTCCTCGCGGTTCTCATCCCCCGCGCGGACCGCGATGATGTTGGCGTAGGTCTGCGCGCCTTCGGAGTTCTTTTCCTCCGTCACAAGGAGCTTGTCGGTGATGCCGGCCTCCAGCGCGTAGTTGCCGTTGGCCACGGCAAAGTCCACATCCACCAGCGTGCGGGGCACCTGCTCGGCGGCAATCTCCAAGAACTCCAGGTTGTGGGGGTTCTCCACCACATCGCGGGCAGTGACGTTGAGACCCGCGCCCTCGGGCAGGGTGATGATGCCCTGCGCGGCGAGCAGCTGCAGCGCGCGCGCCTCGTTGGTGGCGTCGTTGGGGACCGCTACGGTCGCGCCGTCGGGAATGGCGTTCAGGTCCGCGCTCTTGCCGGCGTAAATGCCCAGGGGCTCAAAATGAATGGCGGCGGCGGAGACGAGATTCGCCTTGTTGTTCTCGTTGAAGTTGGCCAGATAGGGGTAGTGCTGGAAGTAGTTGGCGTCCAGGTCCCCGGCCTCCAGCGCCTGATTGGGCAGCACGTAGTCGGTGAACTCCTCAATCTCCAGAACGATGCCCTTTTCTTGCAGGATGGGCTTGACAAACTCCAGGATCTCGGCGTGCGGCGCGGGCGAGGCGCCCACCACCAGCTTCTTTTCCTTGTTCCCGCCGGTGCAGGCCGTCAGCGACAGCATCAGCGCAAGCGCCAGAACCAAAGCGGCGATTTTCTTTGCGAGCTTCATAAATGACATTCCTCCTGTTTATTTGACTTTCTTATCAATCTTTTTGGCAATGAGGTCAAAGACCACCTGTATGACCTGGACGATGATGACGATGAGCACCAGCGTCAGGATCATCACGTCGTATTCGTAGCGGTGCATTCCGTACCGAACGGCGATATCGCCCAATCCGCCGCCGCCAACGGCGCCGGCCATGGCGGAATAGCCGACCAAGGTGATGATGGTCACGGCCGCCCCGCGGATGAGCGAGGGAACGGACTCCGGCAAGAGCACCTTCCAAATGATCTCCAAATTGGTGGCGCCCATGGTGCGGGCCGCCTCCACCACGCCCTGATCAATTTCCTTTAAGGACTGTTCCACCATTCGGGCCACAAAGGGCGCCGCGGCGATGACCAGCGGCACGATGGTGGCGTTGGTGCCGTAGGCACGGCCCACGATCAGGCGCGTGAGCGGGGAGATCACCAGCATGAGGATGATGAAGGGAATGGAGCGCCCGATGTTGACGATCCAACCCAGCACCGCGTTAAACGCGCGCTGCGGGCGGAGGCCGCCCTTGTCGGTTACGATCAGGGCGATGCCCAGCGGCACGCCGATCAAGTAAGCTAAGAACGCGGAAGCGAAGGTGATGTAGAGCGTCTCGCCCGAGCCCTCCAGCAGCATGGGCAGGTGCCGGCCAATCATTTCCCACATGGCATTTCCTCCCCCCGAATGCCTAAAAGCATCCTCGTCACTGGTGATTCCGGATTCTGCATGACCTTTTTCACTTCACCCTGCTCGACAAAGGCGCCCATGTTGATGATGGCGACCTTGTTGCAGATGGCGTTGACCACGCCGATTTCGTGGGTGATGATGAGAATGGTGACGCCGAGCTTGCGGTTGATGTCGGTGAGCAGGTCCAAAATACTGCTCGTGGTGAAGGAATCCAGCGCGCTGGTGGGCTCGTCGCACAGCAGGATCTTGGGATTGGCCGCCAGGGCGCGGGCGATGGCCACGCGCTGCTTTTGCCCGCCGGAAAGCTGCGCCGGGTAGGCCTTGGCCTTATCGCGCAGGCCCACAATTTCCAACAACTCCATGGCGCGCTGCTCGCGCTCGCGCTTTTTCATGCCGTCCAGCTCCAGCGGGAAGCAGACGTTGCCCAGCACGTTGCGCTGCATGAGCAGGTTATACCCCTGGAAGATGACGCCCACGCTCTTGCGCAAGCGGGTGAGTTCCTTTCCCGAGAGGGTGGAAATATCCACATTGTCAATCTCCACGCTGCCCTCGGTGGGCCTTTCCAGCAGGGCGATGCAGCGCAGCAGCGTGCTCTTGCCCGCGCCGCTCATGCCGATGATGCCGCAGATGTCCCCGGCCTCCACATTTAGGTTGATGCCCGTCAGCGCCGTGACATCGGTTTCCCCGTGGAAGACCTTGGTTAGGTTTTTTACCCTGATCATGTTCCTCACCCCTTTGTTCCCAAGCCTAATCTCTCCTTGGCCTTGCCCTCTCCCTTGCCCCGATTTACGGGGGGAGAAAAGAATAAAGCTCCCGTCCCCGCAAAGGACGAGAGCACACGCTTCGTTGTACCACCTTTTTTCGCCCCTCCCTCGCGGGACGGGCCTCATCCGGTACGGCGGAAACCGCAGTCTGCCGCTTATACCGTCTCGCTATAACGGGCGACCCCGCCGCAGCCTAAGCATCCTGCCTCGACCGCGCGACTCCGAGACCATGTTCGTCCTCCTCGCGTGATCCGCTCGCAGCAAACGCGGATTCTCTGGGCACGCCGGCAGAAGAACTACTCTTCTCTTCACTGTCTTTCCAAGGAGTATTGAATTTGTGTACATTTTAGATTCTATTTGTCGTTTTGTCAACCGGCGAGGGCGTTAACAGTTGGTTAATTGGCGGGCTGCCCTGCTTAGCGTGGGAGGGCGGAACGCCAAACCTCGCCCTGTACGCCGCGCGAAACGCCTTAAGGTCGGAAAAGCCCAACCGCTGCGCGGTGCGCCCAACAGGCACCCCGCTTTTGAGCATGGCCTCCGCCTTGTCCAGCCTAAGGCGCAGGATGTACGCGCTGGGCGAAAGGCCCGTCTCCCGCTTAAAGACGTTGGAAAAATACGCAGGGTCCATATTCAGATGCGCCGCCACCTCAAAGACGCGCGGATGCGCCGCCGCGTTCTCCTCCATATAGCGCACCGCCCGGGCCACGCGGCGCGCGGGCACGTCGCACAGCGGCGCGACAATCAAAAAGGTGTAGATCACCCAATCCCGCATCCATTGCCTCAGCGCTTCGACCGTGGGCACGCCCAAGATTTCGTAGACCTCAAAGCCGCGCTTGACGCGCGCGGCGTTCAGGCTGTGGGCGTCAAACAGCTTCCACTTGATGACGTGGTGCAGCTCGATGACCAGCAGGCGCAGCGTCTCCACGTCCGCGTTCGGTTCGGTGTCAAACCACTCCTCGATGAGCCGCGTCAGGTGCGCCCCGCGCTCGTTCTCAATGTCGCGCACGATGCGCCGCTCCGCCTCAATGCGCGCGGGAGATTTGTCCACCGCGCCCACCTCCCCGCTGATCTGTGCAAAATCCGTGCAGGGCATGCGGTATCGGTTGCAGTTCTCGGTCTGCACCGCCTCGTAAAACGAGAGCCGCAGGCCCGACGCGCCGAGGTGCCGTCCGCCCCGAAAGCCCGCCGCGCCTGGGGCGAGGGTGCAGCGCCGGCCCTCCCAAACGAGCTCCCCATCCGGGCAGAGCGTCACCTGGAACCACTCCCCCTCGCTTTGCGCGTCCTGACCGCCCGCCATGGCGCGGGCAAACCGCTCCTGCTCCATTGCGATCCCTCCTCTGTCTCATTGTACCTCCGCGCGCGAGCAAAATCCATCCTCCACCCGCAAATTTCCACGCAAAACGCACCCCTATTCTCACAAAAATCCCCCCTAAACAATTGGCGCGGCCTCGGGTACAATGATAGGCAAACAGAGGATTCCGCCAAAGGAGGAACGGCCATGTATCTCTCTCTTTCCGATTACCGGAACCGCCTTACGGGTTGCTGGATTGGCAAAAACGTCGGCGGCACCCTGGGCATGCCCATGGAGTGGAACCGGCAGCCCAACGACGTCACCTATTACACGCACGAAATGACGGGCGAGCCGCTGCCCAACGACGATCTGGACATCCAGATTCTCTGGCTCATCGCGCTGGAGGACAAGGGGCTGAACCTGGACTGCAAGGACCTGGGCCAGTACTTCAACGAGCTGATGATCTTCACCCACGGCGAGTACGGCACGGCCAAGACAAACCTGCGCGCGGGGCTGCAACCGCCCGTCTCCGGCACGCACAACAACGACTTTAAGGATAGCTGCGGCTCCTTCATCCGGGCGGAGATCTGGGCCTGCCTCTTCCCCGGCCATCCCGAGCTTGCGGCCCGATACGCCTTTGAGGACGCGGTGGTGGATCACGGCAACGGCGAAGGCGTCTATGCCGAGGTCTTTGTCGCGGCAATGGAATCCGCCTGCTTTTTTGAGACCCGCGTTCCCACCCTCATCGATATCGGCCTCTCCTACATTCCCGAGGACTGCGCCGTATCCCGCGCCGTGCGCAGGGCCGTGGCGTGCGTGGAGGCGGGCTTGGACCGCGAGCAGGCGCGCCAGGTGATGCTCAAGGAATGGATTGGCCACATTGAATGGCATTACATCTCCCCCGAGGATGAGCGCAATGGCTATAAGGAGGGGAAGATGGGCTGGGACGTGCCCTCCAACCTGTTTATTTTGGTCTATTCGCTGCTCAAATGCGCGGGCAGCTTCGACGAATCGATTCTCACGGCGGTGAGCTTTGGGGAGGACACGGACTGCACGGCGGGCACCATCGCGGCGATGTACGGCCTGATGTACGGAATTGCGTGCATTGACGAAAAGTGGATCGCCCCCATCGGCCGCGGCATCAAGACGGTGTCGCTGGACCCCTTCCGCCTCAGCGGCCGCATCCCCGCCACCATCGACGAGATGAGCGCGCGCGTGGAAGCTCTCTTCCTCAAGGCCGTGGAGCAGATGGGACTGGACATTCAGTTCACCCCCCAAGACGCGGGCGCGGCGCCGGACTTCTTTGCCAAGGACTACTTCCAAAACCTCTATGCCGAGATGAACACCGTCAAGTATTGCTTCCCCTATATGAATGTGCGCCTGGACTATCTGGGGGAGCCGGTGCTGGAAAACGGCGTGCCCAAGAGGATTCGCTTTCTGATCTCCAACAACTCCAAATCCATCTCCGGCGACCGGGTGCTCGTCCACCTCTATGCGCAGGACGAGGTGCAGGTGCTGCCCTCCAAGGACGCGGCGGTTTTCGTCTCCATGGCGCACCTGGGCAGCGGAACCAAGGCGGTGGAGTTCGAGGTTTTGGTCGAACAGCTCACCCGTCCGCTCTACCGGTTTGTGGCGGAATTCACCTTTGAGGAGAACAAAAAGGGCATGACGCACTGCGTGCCCTTCGTCCTGCTCAACGAGGGCGGCACGCCCGTTCCCACCGTTTGGGAAAAGCGTGGCCCCTACCCCATTCCCAACCAGCCGCGCGTGTAGCGCCACGGCCTAAAGCGGCGCGGCGTCTTCCCCCATGCTCCCAGCCCCTTGCCAGCAGCGTTCATCTGCCGGCAAGGGGCTTTTTTACCGCCCATTAACATTTGTTGCTTTTTGAGATGATTCCGTGATTATTGATATGGACGGCAAAGCGGAAAATGGGCCATAATGAAAGTACAAAAACCGCTGCAAAACCGCATGAAACCTTAGGAGGAATGCTGCCATGACCGTCCACGCCGCAACGCGCTCAACCTCAAAACGCGCGAGTCTGCCGGACAAGTACAAGCTGTTTTTAATGGTTTTGCCCTTTATTCTGCTGGTGCTCGTCTTCAGCTACGGCCCGCTGTTCGGGTGGTCCTACGCCTTTTTCGACTACCGGCCGGGAATCCCGCTGAGCCGGGAGTCCTTCGTGGGGCTGAAGTGGTTTTCCGCCCTGGTCTCCAGCCCCGTGCAGCGCGCGGAGGTGATGCGGGTGATGACCAACACCATCGCCATGAGCCTGCTCAACATCGCCTGTTCGGTGCTGCCGGTGGCCTTTGCGGTGTTTTTAAGCGAGGTCAAGACGCCTTGGTACAAAAAAAGCGTGCAGATCCTGACCACGCTGCCCAACTTCATCTCCTGGGTGCTGGTGTATTCCTTCGCCTATGCGCTGTTCAACACCAACAACGGGTTCCTCAACGGCCTGCTGCTCAAGCTGGGGGTTCTTCAGCGCCCCGTCAACTTCCTCGCCGATCCCTCCCACACCTGGCTCAAGATGTGCGTCTGGCACATCTGGAAGACGCTGGGCTGGTCCTCGATCATGTACCTTGCGGCCATCGCGGGCATCGACCAGGAGCTGTATGAGGCGGCGCGCATCGATGGGGCGGGCCGGTTCCAAATCATGTGGCACATCACGGTGCCGGGCATCATGGAGACCTATTTCGTGCTGTTGCTGCTCTCCATCGCCAACTTCATCTCCAACGGCATGGAGCAGTACTTCGTCTTTCAAAACCCCATGAACCGCAACCGCATCGAGGTGCTGGATCTCTATGTGTACAACATCGGCCTGGGCGGCGGCAGCTTTTCCTATGCCACCGCGGTCAGCATCCTCAAATCCATCGTGAGTCTGACGCTGCTGTTCGTGGCCAACGGCCTGTCCAAGGCCATCCGCGGCAACACCATTCTTTAAAAGGGGGAAGCAATGATGAGGGAACGCCAAGCGGTCAAGCTGCGGCTCAGCGGCGGGGACATCGCCTTTAACGCGCTGAACTACCTGTTCTTCGGGTTGTTCACGCTGCTGTGCGTGTTTCCGTTTTACTACCTGTTCATCAACACGATTTCCGACAACCAGGTTTCCAGCCTTGGGGACGTGATGTTCTATCCGGTGGGCGTACACTTTGGCAACTATGTTGAGGTATTAAAGATCCGCGGCATCGGCCGCGCGGCCCTGCTGAGCGTGGGGCGCACGGGGATCGGCACGGGGCTCATGGTGCTGGCCAGCGCGACCTGCGGCTACCTTTTCACCAAGGAAAAGATGTGGATGCGCAAATTCTGGTACCGCTTTGTGGTGGTGACGATGTATTTTAACGCCGGCATCATTCCCTGGTACATCACCATGAACACATTAAAGCTCACCAACAACTTCCTGGCCTACATCCTGCCCACCATCGTCAGCCCCTACAACATCATCCTGGTCAAGACGTTCGTGGAATCGGTTCCGGCGTCGCTGGAGGAATCGGCGCAGCTGGACGGCGCGGGCTTTGGCATCATCCTCGTTAGCATCATCATCCCGCTGATCAAGCCGATTCTGGCCACCATCGCCATCTTCGGCGCGGTGAGCCAATGGAACGCCTTTACCGACACCCTGTTTTTGATGTCGGACGCCCAGTACTTCACCCTGCAATTCCTCTTGTACCGGTACTTGAACGAAGCCGCGTCCCTTGCGGCGCTGCTCAAGTCCGACCCCACGCTCATGGCCAACATGGACCTATCCACCATGCAGACGCCGGAATCCGTGCGCATGACGGTCTCCATGGTCGTGGTGCTGCCCATCCTGTTCGTCTATCCCTTCTTCCAGCGCTACTTTGTCAAGGGCATTATGATCGGCGCTGTGAAGGGATAAAAATACACCTAAAACCAAAGAAGGAGGACAAAAACGTGAAACGAATTCTCGCTACGCTCCTTGCGCTGGTCCTCGCCTGCGCGCTGGCTGGCTGCGCCGCGGCGCCCGCACCCTCGGAGGCGCCGGCAACGCCCGCACAACAGCCCGAAACCGAGGGCGGCCTTGACAAAAGCTCGCTCTACACGGTGCAGGTGTTCTCCATGACCTCGAACTACGCCGGCATCCAGCCGGGTTGGTTCGGCAAGATCCTCAAGGACAAGTTCAACATGGAGCACAACATCATCGCCACCAACCTGGAGGGCGGCGACAGCAAGCTGGCCACGATGATGGCCTCCGGCGACCTGGGCGACTTGGTGATCTTCGGCGACAGCGCCGTGGAGACCATCAAAAATGCCGTGGACGCGGGGCTGATTATGGACTGGCAGCAGGACGGCCTGCTGGAACAGTACGGCCCGACCTTCCTTCAGAACTTCCCCGAGGCGCTGGAATACAACAAGGCCATGTTCGGCGATGGGGAGCACATCTACGGCATCGGCTACAACGTCTCCTACGACGATGAGGGGCCCAACGAGGGCACCGACATGATCTGGGGCCCGTATCTGCGCTGGGACCTGTACCAGCAGCTGGGCTGCCCTAAGATCGACACGCTGGAGGATCTGCTGCCCGTGCTCCAACAGATGCAGGCGCTCTGCCCCACCTCCGACACCGGCAAGCCCACCTACGGCTTTTCCATGTGGTCGGACTGGGACAGCACGCACATGATGTTCGCCAAGCAGTACGGCGCGATGCTGGGCTACAACGACGGCGATACCGGCAACCTGCTCTTCATCAGCGGCGCGGAGCCCAAGTACGAGTCCTTCTTAGAGGAGGGCGGCATGTACTACCGCTCGCTCAAGCTGTTCTTCGACGCCAACCAGATGGGGTTGGTGGACCCGGACTCCATCTCGCAAAAGAACGCGGATGTCACGGCCAAAATACAGGACGGCCAGGTGCTTTCCAGCTACTTTAGCTGGGTGACGGGCTACAACACCCCGGCGCACACCCAGGAGGGCAAGGGCATGTACATGGTGCCCGTCCAGAACGAAAAGATCTACTCCTACAGCCAGTCCACCTACGGCGGCATCCGCACCACCTGCATCGGCGCCAAGGCCAAGGACCCGGCGCGGCTGATGGACTTCCTGAACTGGGTCTATTCGGACGAGGGAACCATGGTCTACTTCAACGGCCCGGAGGGCATGGCCTGGAACTACAACGAAGAGGGCAAGCCGGAATTGACCGAGCTGGGCGTTGAGATCTACAACAACAGCACCACGACCGTGCCCGAGGAATGGGGCGGCGGGCAGTACAACGACGGCCAGCCCAAGTTCAGCCCCGGCACCCTGACCAACACCACGGTTTCCAAGAAGTTCGGCGAGCCGTTCCTCAACAAGATGTGGACCAGCGTGCTGGACATGGACACCAACCCCGCGCTGGATTCCTGGCGCGCGCACTTTGGCGTGCGCACACCCAAGGAATACTTTGAGAAGAACGACATGCTCTCCATCTACAAAGTGCCCTTCATGCCGGACGGCGCCCGCGTCATGAGCCAGGATCTGGAGCAGAAGAAGAGCACCATCGGTCAAATCGTGCAGGAATACTCCTGGCGCATGGTCTTTGCCGCCGACGAGGCGCAGTTTAACGCCCTGTGGAGCGAGATGGTGGACAAGGCCGACGGCCTGGGCTACCCGGAACTGCTTACCTGGAATATCGAAGGCGCGGAGGCGGAGTTCGCCGCCCGCAAGGCTGAACTGCCCTAACCGCAGGGCATATGGGCATTGGGCGAGCGGGCAGGGATTGCCCGCTCGCCTGCTCCGCTCTCCCCTCCATTTGGTCGCACTTGCTGTAAAAAGCGCGATTGACATCGAAAAAGATACGCGATACACTCAATAGCGAGAGGGAAAACCTGGGCGCTACGGGATGAGCGGCCGCAAGGCGGCATTCCTGCCCACGCGATCCACTGCGATAGAAAGGGAGAAGACGACATGGCCATGTTTGTAAACGACGGCGGCATGCTCAAGTGCCGCTATCAAGGGGAAAACCTGTGGCTGATCCCCTGGGGGGAAAACGCGCTGCGCGTGGTTGCCCGCTACATGGGCGAACCCGAGCTGCCCGGCTGGGCGCTGCTGGAGCCCGCGGCATCCAAGGCCGAGATTGCGATTTGCGGCGAGGAGGCCACCGTTACCGTCGGCCGGCTCAAGGCGGTGGTGCGCCATTGCCCCGACCGGCCGGACAGGCTTACGGTCTCCTACTACAATCAGAGGGGCGAGCTCCTGCTCGCCGAGCGCGCCGGCACCGACGCGCTGAAGATCAAGCCGCGCCAGTTCCTGCCCCTGCCGGGCGGCGAGTGCAAGCTGGTGGTGGAGTTTGAGGCGGACGAGAGCGAAAAGCTCTACGGCATGGGGCAATACCAGCAGGAGGTCCTCAACTGCAAGGGCTCCTTCTTTGAGCTGGCGCAGCGCAACTCGCAGGCCAGCGTGCCCTTTGTTCTCTCCAACAAGGGCTACGGCTTTTTGTGGCACAATCCCGCCATCGGCCGCGCCAGCTTTGGCTACAACCTGACCGAGTGGGTGGCGGAGAACACCCGGCAGATGGACTACTGGATCTGCGCCGGGGATACGCCCGCTCAGATTGAAAAGGAGTATGCCGACGCCGTGGGCCACGCGCCCGTCATGCCGGAATACGGCCTGGGCTTCTGGCAGTGCAAATTGCGCTATTGGAACCAGGAGCAGCTGCTCAACGTGGCGCGCGAGTACCATCGCCGCGGCGTCCGGGTGGATGTCATCGTCATCGACTTCTTCCACTGGCCCTTCATGGGCGACTACCGCTTTGAGGAGGAGTTCTGGCCCGACCCCAAGGCGATGGTGCAGGAGTTGGAATCCATGGGCATGAAGGTCATGGTCTCGGTCTGGCCGCAGGTTTCCTACCGCAGCGAGAACTTTAAGGAGATGAACGCGGAAGGGTATCTGGTGCGCAGCGACCGGGGCGAGGACGTGCAGTTCCGCAAGGGCGACGAGCCCGTGATGTTCTTTGACTTCACCAACCCGGAGGCGCGCAAGTACCTTTGGGAAAAGATCAAGAAGAACTACTACGATTACGGCATTGAGACCTTCTGGCTGGACGAGGCGGAGCCGGAGTACGGCGTATACGACTTTGAAAACTACCGCTATTTCTCCGGCCCGGTGATGCAGACGGGCAACCTCTATCCCCAGGCCTACGCCCGCGCGTTCTACGAGGGACAAAAGGCGGAGGGGCAGCAGGAGGTCGTCAATCTGCTGCGCTGCGCTTGGGCTGGCAGCGCGCGCTACGGCGCGCTGGTGTGGTCGGGGGACGTCCACTCCAACTTCCCCACCCTGCGCCGCCAGATCTGCGCGGGACTCAACATGGGCATTGCGGGCATTCCCTGGTGGACGACGGACATCGGCGGCTTTGTGGGCGGAGACAATCGCGATCCCGCTTTCCGCGAATTGCTGGTGCGCTGGTTCCAGTGGGGCACCTTCTGCCCGGTGATGCGCCTGCACGGCGTCCGCGATCCCCGTGAAGACGTCTTCACCAAGGAAGGCGAGCCGCGCCTGGGCAGCGGCGGCGACAACGAGATTTGGAGCCACGGCGAGGAAAACTACGCGATCTTCAAGCGGCACATCGAGTTCCGCGAGCGGATGCGCGACTATACGCGCAAGCTGATGGACGAGGCGCATCAGTACGGCGCGCCCGTCATCCGCACGATGTTCTACGAATTCCCGCAGAACAGCCTCTGCTGGGATCTGAAGGATCAGTACATGTTTGGCAGCGACGTGCTGGTCGCGCCCGTTGCCCATGAGGGCATGCGCGAGCGCGCGGTGGTCCTGCCCGCCGGCGCCTCCTGGACCGACCTTCACACCGGCACGGTGTATGCGGGCGGCCAGACGGTGCTCTGCCCGGCGCCCATGGAGCGCATCCCCGTCTTCCTGCGCGACGGTTCGCACGCGGATTGGGTGGGCAAGCTCTAATTTGACTTTCACGGCCCGGAGGATCGCGGCTCGCCCAAGCGGGCAGGCGCGCCCTTCGGGCCTTTTGCGTGGTCTTGTCCGCGCCGGAACGTGGCTTTGGAAGGAGGGAGCGCTTGGAGGCGCTGTGGCAAAAGTTCCCAAACATCCGCAAGAGTTTAAAGGCCAAGTTGTTGCTGATTTACATCCTGGTGCTGGTGCTGCCCGTTGGGCTGTTGGACGCCTTTTTCTTCTATGTCACCCTTCACTCCTCCCGCGCCAACGCGATGGACATCCTGCGCGACAACCAGCAGACCATCGCGCAGTCCATTTCCAACAAAGCGGACGCGACGGAGAAAATCGCCGAAATTCTCGCGCTGGACGCGAATATTCGCACGGTGTTCGGCCTGCACTACGACAGCCCGGCCCGCCGCCTGGTCGATTATCAAATGCTCACCGCAGGCTCGGTTTCCAACATGCTCAAGTTCAGCACGGACGTCAACGCCATCTATCTCTACAACGACGATCTGCTCATCTGCGAAATGGCAGACAGCTTCTTTTCCGTTCAGAAGGACAAGTCCGGCGCGCTGTTTGAACAAATGAACGTGCGGCCCCTGGAGGGCGCGTCCCGCTGGGTGCTGGCGCGCAAGGGGCCCTACAACGCCGTGCGGCCGGAGACCTCCCCGCTGCGCTCCATCGGCTACCAGCGCATCGTGACCTCGCACGCGGGAATAAAATGCGCGGTCATCGAGGTCATCGTGGACAAGGACGTGCTTCTTGCGCCGATGTACGAGCAGAGCACCTTTGCCGGCAGCTACACCTTGATCGCCGATTCGGATGGCCGCGTCGTCTTCAGCACGGCGGACAACGCGGGCGTTCCGGTTAAGGCCCTGGGTTTTCCCGACTTTGCGCCCGGAACCCAAATGGAGCGCGTTACCAAGGACGCCGTGCAAATCGTGCTGCCGATTGAGAA